>NZ_LJBR01000126.1 GCF_001282115.1 Streptomyces sp. NRRL B-24085
CCATCCCCGCCGTGCGCGCCCACACCCCGGCGCGCGGCCCCGGCTGGCGTCCCGCCTCCGGCCTGCGCGTGGTCGTGAACGACGCCGACCTCGCCGACGAGGGGCGGCTGCTCGCCGGTGAGCTGGGCCTGCGGTACGCCGGGCAGAAGGACGACGTGCGCGCCGGGGACGTACGCCTCACGCTCAACGACGACGAGGGCGCGGACCCGGAGTCGTACCGCATGACCGTGCGCGGCGGGCGGGTCGCCATCAGCGCGCCGGACGACGCGGGCGTGTTCTACGGCACCCGCACGCTCAAGCAGGAGGTGCGCGGCGGCGGTACGGCCCCGGAGGGCGTGGTGCGCGACGAGCCCGCCAAGCCGGTGCGCGGGTTCTTCCTGGACATGGCGCGCAAGCCCTTCACGGCCGGCTGGATCGAGGACCGGGTCCGGGAACTGGGCGACCTCAAGTACAACCAGCTCCAGCTGCACTTCTCCGACGACCAGGGCTTCCGGATCGAGTCCGCCTCGCACCCGGAGATCGTGTCGCGCCAGCACCTGACGAAGGCGCAGGTCAGGAAGATCGTCGCGCTGGCGGCGCAGCGGCACATCCGGGTCGTGCCGGAGATCGACTCGCCCGGACACCTGGGCGCGGTCCTCGCCGCCCACCCCGAGCTCCAGTTGCGCAGCGCGGCGGGGACCGTGGCGCGCGGCGCCGTGGACATCTCCAACCCCGCCTCGGCGAAGCTCGTCGACGATCTGCTGAAGGAGTACGCGGGGCTGTTCCCCGGCGTCGACTGGCACCTCGGCGGTGACGAGTACCGGGCGCTGATGGTGTCCGACCCGGCCGCGACCTACCCCCAGCTCGCCTCCGCCGCCCGCAAGGCGTACGGCTCGGGCGCCACCGTCGAGGACCTGACGACCGGGTGGCTCAACGACCGCGCCGAGACCGTCCGCGCGCTCGGCAGGAAACCGCTGGCCTGGAACGACGGCTTCTTCCGGGGGACGTCCGTCCGGCCCGCCGACGACATCCGGGTCGCCTACTGGACGGGCAAGGAGATCGGCGCCCGGCAGCCGCTGGAGTACCTGAGCGCGGGGCGGGACGTCGTCAACTACAACGACAAGTTCCTCTACTACGTCCTCGGGCAGCCCAACCAGTTCTACTACCCGACGGGACAGCGGATCTACGAGGAGTGGACCCCGAGAGTCCTGCGCGGCACGACGGCCGTCTCCTCGAAGTACGACGACCAGATCCTCGGCGGGTCCTTCGCGGTGTGGTGCGACTTCCCGAACGCCCAGACGCAGGACCAGATCGCGGCGGGCGTGCGGATGCCGCTGCGGGCGACCGCGCAGAAGCTGTGGGATCCGGGCAGGCCCGCCCTGACCTGGACGCGGTTCAAGGCACTGGCGGACAGGCTGGGCTGACGGGCCGGGGATTCCCTGTGGACGCACCGGGCCCTCGAACCGTATGTTCCGCATGCCGCGCGTGAGGCTCTGGGGAGAACCCGCGCGGTCCGCTGATCATCCACACCTCGGGGGACCTCGCCATGCTCTGCACGCGCTGCCATCACTTCGAAGCGGCACCGGACGGCGTCCTGTGCACGCAGTGCGCCGCCCCGGCCGGGTTCCAGGCCCCGCCGGCCGGCGCCCCGAAGGCCCGGCTGCGCTCGCCCGTCGGGCTCGGACGCGCCACGGCGGTGCTGCTCGCCGTGGCCGCGGCCGTCGACGCGTTCGCCGTCGGGGCGGACTTCCTGACGTACGACGTCACGGGTGACGTCCTCGGGGGCGCCTCCGGGGACTCCGTACCGGACCGGGCCGACCTGGCGGACACGCTCACCGCCGTGGCCGCCTCCGCGCAGGCCGCCGTGCTGCTGGCCTGTGCCGTCCTCTTCGTGATCTGGCTCTGGCGGGTACGGGTCAACGCCGAGGTGTTCGCCCCGGAGGGGCACAGCAAGGCGCGGGGCTGGGTCTTCGCGGGCTGGGTCGTGCCGTTCGTGGGTTTCTGGTACCCGCGCCGGGTGGTCCTCGACGTCTGGGACGCGAGCAGCCCGGAGGGCAGGCGCGAGGGGCACGCCCTGGTCAACGTCTGGTGGACGCTGTGGCTCCTGACGAGCGTCGTCGGGCGGTTCCTGGCGAGCATGGCGGGGGAGGCCGACACCGCTCAGGAGATCCACGACACGGCCGTCCAGATGCTGTTCGCCGACGGTGTCGACCTGGTCGCCGCCCTGGTCGCCGCCGCCCTCGTGCTGCGGCTGACCCGGATGCAGGACGAGAAGGCCCGCAAGGGACCCGCGGTACCCGTCGCCGTGTGACGGATCTGGTCCAACCTGCTGCGAACTGCCGTACGAATGTGGTGTATTCGGGCCACAACCGTACCGAGCAGCCGGGGGGAACCGGGATGGGCTACTGGGGTTACTTCGTCGTGGGCCGCGGGGAGCGGCCGCTCGCCGAGCTGGACGCGCTGGCCGGCGCCGAGGGCATGGTCCTGCGCGAGTCGGCGCCCGGGGGATGGCAGGTCTGGGAGTACGCGAACGGCGAGGGCGACGTCGGGAACATGAACGCCCTCGCCCAGGAGACCGGTTCGCCCGCGCTCTTCGGATACGTCATGGACAGCGCCTCGGTGGTCCTGGAGGCGGCGGGACCGGAGAGCGGGGCCTGGACGACCTGTCTGGCCCGGTCCGCCATGGCCGGGTATCTCGGGGACGGCGAGGACGGACTGACCCTGGAGGACTACTTCCTCGAACCCCGGGACGCGGCCGCGCGGGCCGTCGCCTGGGCCGCGGAGGCGGGGCACGAGGTGGCCGAGGAGCCACTGCTCGACGTACTGAACGCGGAACCCGACCCGTTGGCTGAAAACCTCTTCTTCCGTATGCTCGACCGGCTCGGCGTGGTGCCCCTGTGACACTCCCGGGCCGTCGCACGCAGTAAGGGGAAGTGCGGGTTCCGTTAGGGAACACCGCTCGGCGAAGGGGGCGTGGATGAGTCTGGTGGAACTGATCGGCCAGGCCGACGAACGCGGCCTGGCCGCCAGCGGGTTGGCTTGTTTGGATCGGTGCGTACCGTTGCTCGGCGGCGACGACGAGGTCCTTCGGCCGCTGTGGGCGGGGCTCGCGGACGACGCCGGGGCCGCGGAGTGGGGCGAACGGCTGGAGCAGGTGCGCGGGAAGCTGGGCGGGGAGTTCGGGGCGGCCGACGAGGAGTCGGGCGAGGACGAGGCCGTCGTGCTGGCCCGCCGGATGCTCGCCGCCGCCCCAGCCGAACGGTCCGCCGCCGGGGTCCGGGCGTGGGCCGACGCCTGCTCGGTCGCCGCGCTGCAGATCCACCGGCTGCTCGACCCCCTGACGGACGCCGGCGACTCGGTCGACGCCCGCCGCGAGGGGCGTACGGAGGGCATGTCCCCGCTCGTCGCCGCCGAACTGCGCCGCCAGATCACCGTCCTGGAGCTGCTGGCCGGTCACGGTCCCGCGGGTCTGCGGCCGGCTCTCGAGGTCTGCACGGAGGGCCGCCGGGTGCTGCGCGCGGTGGTGTCCCGCAGGAGCCGCCGGCGCGGATGAGGGCCGTCGGCCCGGCGGACGGGTGGCTCAGTGGACGAGCCACTTGACCACGGCGTCGCCGTACTGCGCCGTCTGCCCGTAGAACGCCGTGAGGTCGCGGTGCGCCGCCGCGAACACCCCCCGCGCCTCGCGTTCCGCGGCCGCCCCGCCGTGTCTCGGCAGCAGTTCCCCGCGGGCGACCCGCCACAGGGCCGCGAAGTCGGCCGACCCCAGGTACGCGGAGACACGGTTCGCCCGGGCCGCGGTCAGCAGCAGGAACGGGGGCTTGTCGTGGTCGCCCGGGTAGACCGGGAGACCGCCGAGGACCACCTCGGCCCCGGCGTACAGCAGTTCGTGGTCCAGGTAGGACTTGTCCAGGACCTCCTCCCGGTGCCGTCCGATGCGTTCGCGTACGGCGTCCCAGTCGTCCTCGAACAGCCGTTGCATCCAGTTCGCGCTGTTGCGCAGGGCCGAGGGCGGCACCGCGCGCAGATGGAAGTAGTCGCTCATCAGAGACAGGAGCGCACGGCGGGGGTGAATCGTCACTCCCGCGTCAACCTCGCTGCCGGAAGGGTCCTGTGACCGTCCCGGGAGGGATGCGGCGAAGCTGCGTCGGTCCTGCACCGGTCCCGCCGAGGGCCCCCGGTCCGGGTGACGAAACACCGTCCCCGAACGCTCTCCCCCTTGTGACGACTGATGTGACGGTTCAGGCAACTGCCCCTACGACGGCTGATGCGACCACCCGCCAGACCAGCCGCCCCGCCGCCGCGGCCAGACCCGTGCGGTGGGCCGCCGACGCCGTGTCGGCGCTGCGCGAGGGCGCGCGGGTGCGGCTCGACTACTCGGCGCAGAGCCTCTGGCGCGTCGACCGGCTGATCGAGGAGATACGGCGGGAAGGGGCGCCGTTCGCGGCCGTGGAGACCGTGCTGCGCGGCCTCGGCGCCTACGCCGGTGAGGTCGTCGTCCGCCAGACCGGCGCCGAGTGGTGGACGAGCGCCGGTGAGCACTGGGTCCGCACGCCCGACGGGCGGCTGTGGGACCCGGTGGACGAGGCCCGCCGCTGCTTCGCCGGGGACGGCTCGCTGCGGCTGCTGTGCCGCGACGCGACGGGTGCCGGGCGGCGCTGAACGCGGAACGGGCGTCCGCCCCCCGGATGCGGGGGAGCGGACGCCCGTGCCGATGAACGAGGCGCTGCGCGGGGCTACTTGATGTAGACCAGGCCGTCCGTCGTGATCGTCGGGCGGCCGCTGGTGCCGACCACCACGATCTTCACGGTGTGCTTGGCGGTGCTGGACCAGGACTTGGTCCAGATCGCGTCGCGGTACTTCGTGGTCGAGGACTTCAGGTCCACGGTCGCGACCTTGGTGCCGTCCACGTACACGTACGCCTGGCCGGAGGTGGACGCCCGCGAGACCACCCAGGCGGCGGACCGGCCGGTGAACGTCCAGGTCAGGCTCGCGCCCTTGGAACCGCTGGAGTACGACTTCCCGCCCAGGTAGCTCGTCGAGGAACGGCTCGTCCAGCTGCCGGACTTCGTCGCCGAGGTCTCCTGGAGGATCATCGGCGTGTAGGAGGGCGACGAGGTGCGGGTGTTGCCCGCGACGTCGTACGCCTTCATCGACCAGGTGCTCGCGGTACCGGACTTGGCGGTGCGGCTGGAGCTGGTGGTGGTTGGGCCGAAGGTGGCCGTCGTCGGGGAGAGCAGGCTCACCTGCTTGAGGACCGCGTTGTCGGCGGCCTTCCAGCCGAGGGTGACCGGGACGGCGGTGGTGTTGACCGTGCCGGTGCGCAGGGTGATCTTCGGGGTGGTGGAGAAGGTCGGCGCGGTGGTGTCGGTGACGACGGTCAGCGCGGTGCTCGTCACCGTCTTCCCGGACTGGTGCACGGCCCGTACGGCGACCTTGTGACTGCCCGCGGCCAGCGTGGTGCCCGCCGAGCCGGCCGTGCCGGAGGTGGTGGCGACGACCTTGCCGTCGACCAGCAGCTCGAACTTCGATATCAGCGAACCCGGCGTGGTGGCCGACCACTTCACCGTGATCGCGCCCTTGGTGTAGTACGTCGAACCGGACAGGGGCGCGCCGGTCAGCGAGGCGACCTTCAGCCCCTGCACCGGGCCGGACGCCCAGGCACGAATGGTCGGCAGCTGGGCGTACAGCGAGGTGCCCGGGCACTCGGTCGCGTAGCCGTCGCGGTGGCCGGAGACCCGGTTGAAGGTGTAGAGGCTGCCCGCGGTGAAGCTCGTGCCGGCGAGGTTCTTCTGGGTCGCGCCCGCCTTCAACTGGACCGTGGAGTCGGGGTCGACGCCGTACTGGCCGAGCTTCCAGGCCGCGATGCGGGCGACCGAGGCGAGGGCGGCGTTCGAGGCGCCCGTTGCGGTGTACTCGCCGATGACCGCGATGCCGGTGGACTCACGGTTCCAGCCGTAGGTGTGGGCACCCAGGACCGGCTTGTCGACGCCGCCCTTGCGGCCTTCGAAGATCGTGCCGCACTTGTCGACCAGGAAGTTGTAGCCGAGGTCGTTCCAGCCGTTGCCGTTGGGCTCCGGGGCGGTGTGGTACGCGTAGACAGCCCGCACGATCGACGCCGATTCGGCGCAGGTGTAGTCGTTCGACCCGGCCGTGTGGTGTACGAAGACGGCCTTCACATCGGCGTTGTACTCCGACGGGTCGGGGCTGAGCGACTCGTCGGCACCCCAGCCGGCGCGGGAGACGATCGGCGGCTCGGGGACCGTCGACGGGGGCCCGGTCGGGGCGGTGGCGGACGCGGTCGGCGTGGGCGTC
>NZ_LJBR01000127.1 GCF_001282115.1 Streptomyces sp. NRRL B-24085
ACCTGAAGCCTGCCGCCGAGCCCCGGCGCGCGCAACGGGATTAGCCGCTCACCGGCACCGAGGGCCCCATGCTCCAGACGTTGTTCGTCGTCGACGACATGGCACTGACCGTCAGCCGACCCGCTCCGGGACCCACCCGGTGGCGGCCGTCACCTCGGCCGCGATGCCGGTCACCGTGCGTCCGTCGGTCGCCACGCGCAGCGTGCCGGCGGGCGCACGCTCGTCCAGCATCCGCGCCTCGCGGGCGCTGCCGCGCAGCTCCTGCTCCGGTTCGGAGCCGAGTTCCCGTCCGGACAGCCGCCGTTCGGCCGTCTCGTCGGTCGCGGTGAGCAGGACCCGTACGATCCGGACGCCCTCGCCCATCGCCCGCCGGAACATGCCCGTCGACTCCTCCAGCACGCTCACGGTGTTCACGTGGACGAGACGCCGGCAGCCGAGTCCGGCACAGTTCCGCCACACGGCGGTCAGGTTGCGCTCGCCGATGGCGGCCCGGTGGGGATCGCCCTCGGGCGCCGGATGCACCTGCCCCATGAAGTCCCCGTCGATCACGGCGTGCGCGACCCGGACGGCCCGCAGTCGCGCCGAGACCTCCCAGCTCACGGTCGTCCTGCCGACCCCGGCGCGTCCCCCGACGAGCAGTACCTCGGCGTGCTCCGTACGACGAGAGTGGCACGCCATGTCCCCGGCGGGCCACGGGGTTTCAGGCGCGCAGCCGCCAGGTGCGCAGGACGACCTCGCGGCCCCGCGACACCCTGCGGACCGGCGGTTCGTCCGCGAGTTCGAAGGCACAGGACCGGGCGACCGCCTCGCTCGCCGTGTTGGCGGCGTCTATGCGCAGCACCACCCGGCGCGGCCGGATGTCCCGGACGGTGTACTCGGCGGCCAGCCGCACCGCCCGCGCGGCCAGCCCCTGCCCCCGGTGGGCGGGGCCGACGCCGTAGGCGAGCTCCACGTCCCGCTCGTCCGTACCGCTGAGGAACAGCAGCACCTCGCCCCGGGGGCGGACGCCGTCGGTGGTGACGGCCAGCTGGACCTTGCGCCCCTGCGCCCGCCCCTCCCGCGCCCCGGCGAGATAGGCGCGCGCCGCCTCCAGGTCGAACGGCGAGGCCACCGGGGTCCACCGGGCCATCTCCGGGTCGTCGTAGAGGGCGACCAGGTCGGCGAGGTCGGCGTCCGTCCACTCGCGCAGTTCGACGCCGTAGCCTTCGAGGCGCACCGGTGGGACGAGGGTGAGGGTCCGGTTCGTGTCCATGGGCCGATCCTGCCCCAGGGAGGGGGTCGGATGGAGGAGGAGGTGCTCGGCGGCGGCGCGGTCAACGAGGTCGTCCGCATCGGCGGGACCGTACGGCGCCGGCCGTTCCAACGGTCGGAGTACGTAAGGGAGTTGCTGGCCCTGTTCGAGAGCGCGGGCTGGCGGGGCGCGCCGCGGTTCCTCGGTGTCGACGAACGCGGCAGGGAGATCCTCGAGTACGTCGGGGGCGACGCCGCCGTGACCCCGGGCGAGCGGGCCGCGTCCCGCACCGACGAGGCCCTCGCGGAGGTCGCCCGGCTCGTCCGCGCCTTCCACGACCTGACCCACGGAACAGCGCTCGCCGGGGACCGGGACGTCGTCTGCCACAACGACCTCGCGCCGAAGAACACCGTGTACGCCGCCCGGCGGCCCGTCGCGTTCATCGACTGGGACCTGGCCGCCCCCGGCGAGCGGACGCACGACCTGGCCCATGTGTGCTGGCAGTACCTCGAACTGGGGCCGGGCGTCAGGGACGTACGGCGGACCGCCCGCCGTGTCCGGCTGATCTGCGACGCCTACGGCCTCGACGAGCGGGACGGGCTGCTCGACACGGTGCTGTGGTGGCAGGACCGGTGCTGGAGGGGCATCGAGGCGGGTGCGCTGCGGGGGGAGCCGGCCATGACCGGACTGCGCGAGAGGGGGGTCGTGGAGGAGGTGCGGGCCGCGCGGGAGTGGGTCGCGGAGCACCGGGACGCGCTCGGGGCGTTCCTGAAGTGACGCCGCCACGGGTGACGCGGGGGAGGGCCGGCCCATGTCCGGTGGGCCGGCCCCGCCGTCTTCCGTGCCGAGGGAACCGCTACGGCCTGGGGGCGCTCTTCGCCGCCGTGACGGTGCACATCAGCCCCAGGATCACCGCGAGGGCGCCGATGATGATGTTGTTCAGCGCCACACCGGTGTCGGGGCTGTCGCCGACGACCCAGGGAGCGATGATCATCCAGATGCCGACGGCGCAGAAGGCCCAGCTCAGGCCGTACATGCGGTCGGGGGTCTGGGTGAATCCGAGGGCCAGCAGACCGATCGCTATGCCCACGATCAGGTTGTGGGTCACGAGGGCGGGCTGGCTCGTCGTGTAGTGGAGTACCCAGGGGGACACGGCGCAGTACAGACCGAGCAGGAACACCGGTCCGTCCACGAGGGCCACATCGCGACCGCCGAGCATGCGGGCGTAGCGTTCCCGCATTTCAGGTGCGTCGGGGTGGCTGCTGATGTCACCTCTGGTGTGCGAGACGTTGGCCATGATCGTCTCCTTTGACTTACTGGCCTGACCCCGTCTGGTGCGGAGTGCGGTAAGCGCCGCCTGCACACATTCTGCGCTTATTTCCCCTTTATGTGTAGAGGTGGGCGGGCCCGCCCCCCGGGAGAGCGCCGACTCCCTCCGGGGGGCGGACGGTGAGCCGGGCACCTCGCGCGGCAGGCTCACGATCAACGCACCGGTGCTGCATCGAAAGCGCTGACGGGCCCGCGGTCCGCGCGGCCACCGTGCCGCCATGCTCCCGGTCCCGGACCAAGGTCATCAACTCGCATCGGTTCTGCGTCGTATAGTCGCTGCATGAGCGGCATACCGGACGGCGAGGAGTGGGGGGAGCGTCCGGAGCCGGCGTTCCCGGACATCGCGACGAGTCTCACCACCGGGGCCCTGGCCCGCCGGCTCGGGGTGTCGCCCACCACGCTGCGCTCCTGGGACCGCCGCTACGGCATCGGCCCAGCTGTCCGCACCGACGGCCGGCACCGCCGCTGGACCCCGCGGGACGTGGCCGTGCTGGAGTCGATGTGCCGGCTCACCTCCGCCGGGGTGCCGCCCGCCGAGGCGGCCCGCGCGGCGAAGGAGTCGGCGGCGCCGGGACCGGGCGGCGGCGCGGTCCCGCCGAGTGCGCCGGAACCCGAGATCCGCCCCCGCTCCCGGGCGGCCGGCTCCCTCCCCCTCGGCGATGTACGGCAGGAGTGCCGTGGTCTCGCCCGTGCCGCCGTCCGCCTCGACGCGCCCGCCGTGGAGGAGCAGTTGGCCGCGGCGGTCCGGACCCACGGGCTCGCCGTCGCCTGGCAGGAGGTGATGGTGCCGACGCTGCACGCGGTGGGACGCAAGTGGGCCTCCTCCGGGGACCGTTACGTCGAGGTCGAGCACCTGCTGTCCTGGCACATGTCCACCGCTCTGCGCCGCTGCACCCGCCCGCCGGCCCGGCAGGGCGACGCGCTCGGACCCGGGCCGGTCGTCCTGGCCTGCGTCCCGGGTGAGCAGCACACGCTGGCGCTGGAGGCGCTCAACGCCGGTCTGGGCGAACTGGGCCTGCCCACCAGGATGTTCGGGGCCGCCGTACCCGTGGAGGCACTGACCGCCGCCGTGGACCGGCTCGGCCCGGCGGCCGTCGTCCTGTGGGCGCAGGCCCGCTCCACGGCGAGCCTGCCGCTGGCCCGGCACATCGCAGGCGCCCAGTGGGGTGTGAAGGGCGCCCGCACCAGGCCCGTGGTGATGCTGGGTGGACCCGGCTGGCTCGGCCGCGCCGGCCAGGGAATGCTGCGGCCGACCACCTTCCGGGACGCCCTGGACACCCTGGCCCGGCTGTTCCCGGCCGAACCGCCCGGCTGAGTCAGTCGCGGCCGCGCGCCCGTTTGAAGCGGGCGAGTCCCGCGGACAGCTCCACGATCGGATCCGGGTAGTCCAGCGCGGCGCGCTCCGGGCCCCGCAGCTTCCACGGCTCGTGCACCACGGAGCCCGCCAGCCCGGCCAGTTCGGGCACCCAGCGGCGGACGTACCTGCCGTCGGGGTCGTACCGCTTGGCCTGGACGACCGGGTTGAGCACCCGGTTGGGCCGGGTGTCGGTGCCCGTGCCCGCCACCCACTGCCAGTTGAGCTGGTTGTTGGCGAGGTCCCCGTCCACCAGCAGGTCCAGGAAGTGCCGGGCGCCGATCCGCCAGTCCACGTACAGCGTCTTGGTGAGGAAGCTCGCGGTCAGCAGACGGCCGCGGTTGTGCATCCACCCCTCGTGGCGGAGCTGGCGCATCGCCGCGTCGACGATCGGGTAGCCGGTGCGGCCCTCCTTCCACGCCTCGATGTCCTCGCCCGCGGTCCGCTCGGAGCGCCAGCGGTCGTGCCGGGCGCGGTAGTCGGCGGTGGCCGCGGCCGGGCGGGCCGAGAGCACCTGCCGGTGGAAGTCGCGCCAGGCGAGCTGCCGTACGAAGGCCTCCGCGCCCGGGCCGGCCGTCCGGCGTGCCCGGTGGACGAGCTCGACGGGGGAGAGGGTGCCGAAGTGCAGGTGCGGGGAGAGCCGGGAGGTCGCGTCGCCGGCCAGGTCGTCGTGGCCGTCCCCGTACCCGGCCAGGCCGCTCCGCAGCCAGGCGGTGAACCGCTTGCGGCCCTCCGTCTCCCCGCCCGCGGCGAGTCCCTCCGACAGCCCGGACAGGACGTCGCGGGACGGCAGCGGCTCGGATCCGACGCCGTCCGGGACCCGCACGGTCCGCGGGGCCGCGAGCGGGTCCCGCAGCCGCTGCTCGGACCAGCGCCGGAAGTAGGGGGTGAAGACGGCGAAGTGGTCCGAGCCGGCCGGGACCACCCCGCCGGGGGCGACGGCCGTGGCCACCCCGTCGTGGACGTGCAGCCGCACCCCCTCGGCCTCCAGGACCCGCCGCAGCCGCTCCTCCCGCCGGTGGGCGTGCGCGCTGACGTCGGACGCCATGTGCACCTCGTCGGCGTCCGCCTCGGCGGCGACCTTGCGCACCTGGTCGACGAGGTCGCCGGAGCGCAGGACGAGCCGGCCGCCCCGCTCGCGCAGCCCGGCGTCGAGGTCGCGCAGGCAGTCGGCGAGGAACGCCAGCCGGTTGGGGGCGGCGAAGCCCGCGGCGTCCACGGCCCGGTCCCGCACGAACAGCGGGACGACCCGCTCGGTGCCGTCCAGGGCCGCCGCGAGCGACGGGTGGTCGTGCAGGCGCAGGTCGCAGGTGAACAGGACGACCGAGATGCTCATGGCGCGTACTCCGGGATGCGGGAAGGAGCCGGGAGGTCAGTGGGCGTGCGCGTGCTCAGGGGCGCGAGCCGCCCGAGCGGCCGCGGCGCGGGCGATGTTGCGGGCCATGCCGCCGAAGACGATCGCGTGGAAGGGCGAGACGCTCCACCAGTAGGCCTGGCCGAGCAGGCCGTGCGGATGGAACAGGGCGCGCTGCCGGTAGCGGGTGCGGCCGTCCTCGTCGGTCACCACGCCCATCTCCAGCCACGCCAGGCCCGGCAGCCGCATCTCCGCCCGCAGCCGCAGCAGCCGGCCCGGCTCGATCGCCTCCACCCGCCAGAAGTCCAGCGAGTCGCCGACCCGCAGCCGTGCCGCGTCCCGGCGGCCCCGGCGCAGCCCGACCCCGCCCACCAGCCGGTCCAGCCGGCCGCGCACCGCCCAGGCGAGCGGGAAGGAGTACCAGCCGTTCTCGCCGCCGATGCCCTCGACGACCCGCCACAGCGCCTCGGGCGACGCCTCGACCGGGAGTTCCCGATGGTCGCTGTAGAGGCTTCCGCCGGCCCAGTCCGGGTCCGTGGGCAGCGGATCGCTGGGGGCGCCGGGCACCGACGCCGACGACCACCGGGTGGTGACCCGCGCTTCCCGCACCCGTTGCAGGGCCAGTCGTACGGCCTCGTCGAAGCCGATCGGAGGGGTGGGCGGGCC
>NZ_LJBR01000128.1 GCF_001282115.1 Streptomyces sp. NRRL B-24085
GCGGAGCTGTCCGCTGGCGGAGGCCGCGGCGGCGCACCGGGCGATCGAGGAGAAGCGGACGACCGGCAAGCTCGTGCTGGTGCCGTGAGCACGGACGAGGGCGCCCGGTTAGGCACCGGGCGCCCTCGTCGTCGTAGCGACTGTCGTGACGTGACTACAGCTTCTCGATCACGTAGTCGATGCACTTCGTCAGCGCCTCGACGTCCGCCGGGTCGATCGCCGGGAACATCGCGACGCGGAGCTGGTTGCGGCCGAGCTTGCGGTAGGGCTCGGTGTCGACGATGCCGTTGGCGCGCAGCACCTTGGCGACCGCGGCGGCGTCGATCTCGTCGGAGAAGTCGATCGTGCCGATGACCTGGGAGCGCTTGGCCGCGTCGGTGACGAACGGCGTGGCGTGCTTGGACTCCTCCGCCCAGGTGTAGAGGCGGGTCGAGGAGTCCTTGGTGCGGGCCGTCGACCAGGCGAGACCGCCCTGGCCGTTGATCCACTCGAGCTGCTGGTTCAGCAGGAAGAGGGTGGCGAGGGCCGGGGTGTTGTACGTCTGGTTCTTGCGGGAGTTGTCGATCGCCGTGGGCAGCGAGAAGAACTCCGGGATGTGGCGGCCGGAGGCGTGGATCCGCTCGGCGCGCTCGATCGCGGCCGGGGAGAACACGCCGATCCACAGGCCGCCGTCGGAGGCGAAGGACTTCTGCGGGGCGAAGTAGTAGACGTCGGTCTCGGCGATGTCGACGGGCAGGCCGCCGGCGCCGGAGGTGGCGTCCACCAGGACCAGCGCCCCGGCGTCCGCGCCCGCGACCCGCTTGATCGGGGCGGCGACACCGGTGGAGGTCTCGTTGTGCGTGAACGCGTACACGTCGACGCCCTCCTCGGCCCGCGGCTCCGGGTGGGTGCCGGGGTCGGAGGAGACGACGGTGGGCTCGGCCAGCCAGGGGGCCAGCTTGGACGCCTTCGCGAACTTCGACGAGAACTCGCCGAAGGTCAGGTGCTGCGACTTGTTCTCGATCAGGCCGTGCGTCGCCACGTCCCAGAAAGCGGTGGAGCCGCCGTTGCCGAGGACGACCTCGTAGCCCTCGGGCAGCGAGAACAGCTCGGAGATCCCCTCGCGCACCTTGCCGACCAGGTTCTTCACCGGAGCCTGGCGGTGGGAGGTGCCGAGAAGGGAGGTACCGGTCGCGGCCAGCGCGTCCAGCGCTTCCGTCCGCACCTTGGAGGGGCCCGCGCCGAATCGACCGTCGGCGGGCTTGATGTCAGCGGGAATCTGGATCTCAGCCACGAGGGGAGCGTAGCCGCTGGGGAAACCTGGTCGAAACGTAGTCCGTCCGGTGAGACGCGGGGTGTCGGGCGGACCGGGGCCCCCGACGGCCGGCGCGGAGCCGGTCGCGCCGGCACCCCCGGGCCGGGCGGCCCCGTGGGTCGGCGGTCGGCTCCGGGGGGCCGCCGCGCGTTCCGGCGGATGCCCCGGAACGACAGTGGATCCGGTGCAGACTCGACCCCATGCCCGCCTACGACCGTATCGCCGTCCTCTCCGACATCCACGGGGTCCTGCCCGCCCTGGAAGCCGTCCTCGCCGAGCCCGACGTGGTCGCCGCCGACCGGATCGTGCTGACCGGCGACATCACCGCGGGCCCCCAACCCACCGAAGTGCTCGACGTGTTGAGGAGCCTGGGGGAGCGGGTGCTGTGGGTCGCGGGCAACGCGGACCGCGAGCTCGTCGAGTACCGCAGGGGCGAGCGGGCGGAGATCCCCGACCCGATCGGCCCCTATGCCGCGGGCCGGCTCACCGCTGCGGACGTCGACTTCCTCGCCTCGCTCCCCGCCACCCGCACCCTCACCGTCCGCGGCCTCGGCGAGGTCCTCTTCTGCCACGCCACCCCGCGCGACGACGAGGAGGTCGTCCTGGTCGACTCCCGCCCCGACCGCTGGACGGAGGTGCTCGCGGACGTCCCCGGGAGCGTCCGCACCATCGTCTGCGGCCACACCCACATGCCGTACGTCCGTCTCGCCCACGGCCGCCTGGTCGTCAACCCCGGCAGCGTCGGCATGCCGTACGGCCGCGCCGGCGCCCACTGGTGCCTGCTGGGGCCCGGCACGGACCTGCGGGTGACCCCGTACGACATCCCGGCGGCCGTGGCACGGCTGGTCGCGGAGTGCGGGTACCCGCGGATCGCCGAGTGGGCCGACCTGTACCTGCACGCGCGGGTGACGGACGCGGAGGCGCTGGCCGCCTTCGGGCCGCGCGACGGCAGGGACGACCCGTCCTGACAGACTCCGGCCATGGACACGAGCACCTGGACCCTGCGCCCCGCGACCCCGGCCGACGTCGAGCCGATAGCCGAACTGCGGGCCGTGGTGATGCGCCCCGACCTGGAGCGGCTGGGCCGGTTCGACGAACAGCGGGTGCGGCAGCGGTTCCGGGACGCCTTCGTCGCCGAACACCTGTCGGTCATCGTGGCCGACGGCCGCTTCGCGGGCTGCGTCGCGCTGCGCCCGGCCGAGGACGGACTGTGGCTGGAGCACTTCTTCGTCGACCCGGCCCTCCAGGGCCGCGGCCTGGGCTCGGCCGTCCTGCGCACCCTGCTCGCCCGCACCGACGCCGGCGGCGGACCGGTCCGGCTGAACGTCCTCCAGGGCAGCGCGGCCAGGCGGCTCTACGAGCGGCACGGCTTCGTCGTCGAGAGCGAGGACCCGGTCGACGTGTTCATGGTGCGGCGCTGAGACAGTCGTATAACGGGTTTACGCACCTGACGAAGTCCACTAATCTGGACTGAGCAGTGCAGCGTGATGAACAGTAGTCCTCGAATCGACCTCCTGGAAGCCCCGTGACCGCCCCCAGCACCGACCTGTCCTCCTCGCTCCCGGTCGCCACGACGCCCACCGGCGGCCCCCGTCGCCTCGGCTCCCTCGGCCCCGTCGGACTGGTCCTCGCCGGCGGTGTCTCCGTGCAGTTCGGCGCGGCGCTGGCCGTGACCCTGATGCCGAGGGCCGGTGCGCTCGGAGTGGTGACCCTGCGGCTGCTGGCCGCCGCGGTCGTGCTGCTCGTGGTGTGCCGCCCGCGGCTGCGCGGCCACTCCCGCGCCGACTGGGGCACGGTCGTCGTCTTCGGTCTCGCCATGGCCGCGATGAACGGCCTCTTCTACCAGGCCGTCGACCGCATCCCGCTCGGCGCCGCGGTCACCCTGGAGGTTCTCGGACCGCTCGCCCTCTCGGTGCTCGCCTCCCGCCGCGCGGTGAACCTCCTGTGGGCCGCGCTCGCCCTCGCCGGCGTCTTCCTCCTCGGCGGCGGCGGGGACTTCGGCGCCCTCGACCCGCTGGGCGTGGCCTTCGCACTGGGCGCGGGGGCGATGTGGGCGGCGTACATCGTCTTCAGCGCGCGCACCGGCCGCCGCTTCCCGCAGGCCGACGGGCTCGCCCTGGCGATGGCGGTCGGCGCGCTGGCCTTCCTGCCGTTCGGCGCCCTGGAGTCCGGCAGCAGGCTGCTCGACCCGGTGACCGTGGCCCTCGGCGCGGCGGTGGCCGTGATGTCCTCCGTCCTGCCCTACACCCTCGAACTCCTCGCCCTGCGCCGCCTGCCCGCCTCCACCTTCGCGGTCCTCATGAGCCTGGAGCCCGGTCTGGCCGCCCTCGCCGGCTTCCTGATCCTCGGCCAGTCCCTGTCCCCCCTCCAGGCCCTGGCCGTCGCGCTCGTGATCGCGGCGAGCATGGGAGCGGTGCGGACGCAGGTGGGCCGCGGCAAGGCGGTCACGCCCTGAGCCAGGTGCCCTCGGGACGCCGGCCCACTTCGGCGGGGCCTTCGCCGTCCTCGCCGGGCGCCCCGTTGCCGGCTCCTCGCGGAGGTCGGATCCGGGGGGCCCTCGACCCGCACGGCTCGTCCGACCGCCCGTGCGGGAGCCGGTGCCTTCGGTCGACCGCGCGGATCCGGCGGCCCTGCGCACGGGCGACAGCGCGGCCCGGGAAGCGGCGCCCTCGGACGCGGTACGACGTCGACTCGCGCCGCGGGTCACGAGGGGCCGGCCGGCTGGTCAGTCCGCCGGCTTCTCCCACACCGAGACGTGGGACTCGCTGTCGCCGGTGAAGGGGGCGCGCTGCCAGTCGGCCCACCGGTCCCGCAGCCGCATCCCGGCCAGCCTCGCCATGAGGTCCAGTTCCGCCGGCCACACGTACCGGAAGGGGATCGACCGGAAGGAGCCCCGGCCGTCCTCGACGCTGACGTGATGCGAGGCCATCGCCTGGGTGGCGGTGTCGTAGGTGTCGAAGCCGAGGCGGCCGTCGCCGACGTGGAAGGGCACGGCGTTCTGCCCGGGCGGCAGCTTCCGCAACTGGGGGACCATGACCTCGACGACGAACGTGCCGCCCGGCTCCAGATGGTCGGCGACATTGCGGAAGCAGTCCACCTGGGCGTCCTGGGTCGTCAGGTTCATGATCGTGTTGAAGACCAGGTAGGCGACCGAGAAACCCCCGGGCACCCGGGTCGTCGAGAAGTCCCCGATCGTCACCCCGACCGCCTCACCGCCGGGTTTGGCCCGCAGCCGCTCCGCCATCGCCCCGGACAGCTCGATCCCGTGCACCTCCACCCCGCGCGCCGCCAGCGGCAAAGCGACCCGTCCGGTGCCGACGCCCAGTTCCAGGGCCCGCCCCTCACCGGCGAGCTCTGCCAGTAGGTCCACGACCGGCTCCAGCGCCTCCGCCGTGAACATCGCCGCCGCCGACTCGTCGTACGTCGCCGCGACGGACTCCCCGAAGTAACCGTCGATATCGCTCACCGGGGGACCGTACTGCGGGGGAGGAGGTGGCCGCTTCCCAATATGCGCGCCCACGGCGACCTGCGCCGTCCCCGGTCCCGTGAAAATTAAATGCAAGCACGCTTGCTTGTTTCTGGGGTCGCTGACATCCTCGCCCCATGGCAGACCCCACGCCCGTCATCGACGACCTGTGTGCGGAGAGCGAGGAACTCGACCGGCTCGTGGCCGGGTTGAGCGCCGAGCAGTGGGCGCTCGCGACCCCCGCCCCCGGGTGGACCGTGGCCCACCAGATCGCCCACCTCGCCTGGACCGACCACTCCTCCCTGCTCGCCGTGACCGACCAGGAAGCCTTCTCCCGCGAGGTCGAGAAGGCGCTCGCGGCGCCCGGGGACTTCGTGGACGAGGGCGCGGCGGAGGGCGCCCGGAAGCCTCCGGCGCGACTGCTCGCGTACTGGCGGGCGGGCCGCGAGGACCTGGCCGAGGCCCTGCGCAACGCCCCCGAGGGTGCCCGTTTCCCCTGGTACGGCCCGCCCATGTCCACCGCCTCCATGGCCACCGCCCGCCTCATGGAGACCTGGGCGCACGGCCTGGACGTGGCGGACGCGCTGGGGGTGACCCGAGAGGCCACCGACCGGATCCGGCACATCGTCCGTCTCGGCGTCCGCACCCGCGACTTCGCCTTCGGCGTGCACGGACTGACCCCGCCCTTCGAGGAGTTCCGCATCGAACTGGTCTCCCCGTCCGGGGAGTCGTGGACCTACGGCCCCGAGAACGCCACCGACCGCGTCACCGGCCCCGCCCTCGACCTCTGCCTCCTGGTCACCCAACGAGCCCACCGAGCCGACCTCGCCCTGCACGCCGAGGGCGAGGACGCGAACCGCTGGCTCGACATCGCCCAGGCCTTCGCAGGCCCACCCGGCAAGGGCCGCCCGGCGAAGGGGTCGGTCGCGTGAGTCGGCGTACGGGTGACGCCGTCGGTCATGGCAGTGGTTCCTCCGGCCCCGGCGCCCAGTGCGCGGGGCCCGGTCGGCGGCTCGGCTTCGCCCCCGCGGGGCCGACCCCCGTGGGACGCGCGCCCAAGGGGGCGGGCCGGTGACTCCTCTGCGGGTCGGCAATGCCTCCGGCTTCTACGGCGACCGCTTCGACGCCCTGCGCGAGATGCTCACCGGTGGCGAGCTCGACGTCCTCACCGGTGACTATCTCGCCGAACTGACCATGCTCATCCTGGGCCGGGACCGGCTGAAGGACCCGGCGGCGGGTTACGCCCGCACGTTCCTGCGGCAGTTGGAGGAGGGCCTCGGCCTGGCGCGGGAGCGGGGAGTCCGGATCGTCGCCAACGCGGGCGGCCTCAACCCGGCCGGACTCGCCGCGAGGGTCAGGGAGTTGGCGGACCGGCTGGGCCTGGACGTGCGGGTCGCGCATGTCGAGGGCGACGATCTCACCGCCCGGTACCCGGGCAGTCTCGCCGCCCACGCCTACCTCGGCGGCTTCGGCATCGCGGCCTGTCTGCGTGAGGGCGCGGACGTGGTCGTGACCGGCCGGGTGACGGACGCGGCCCTGGTCACCGGGCCCGCCGCCGCCCACTTCGGCTGGGGCCCTGCCGAGTACGACCGCCTCGCGGGAGCGGTCGTCGCCGGGCACGTCCTGGAGTGCGGGACCCAGGCGACCGGCGGGAACTACGCGTTCTTCGCCGAGGGCGGGCACGATCTGCGCAGGCCCGGCTTCCCCCTCGCCGAAATCCACGAGGACGGCACCGCCGTCATCACCAAGCACCCCGGCACCGGCGGCTTCGTGGACGTCGGCACGGTGACGGCCCAACTGCTGTACGAGACGCAGGGCGCCCGGTACGCGGGACCGGACGTCACCGCCCGCCTCGACACGGTCCGCCTCGCCCTGGACGGTCCTGACCGCGTCCGGATCTCCGGCGTCCGCGGGGAGGCCCCGCCGCCCACCCTCAAAGTCGGCCTCAACCGCCTCGGCGGCTTCCGCAACGAGGTCACGTTCGTCCTGACCGGCCTGGACATCGAGGCCAAGGCAGCGCTGGTGCGGCGGCAGTTGGAGCCGGCCCTCGCCAAGGTCACCGACGTGCGCTGGGACCTGGTCCGCACGGACCGCCCGGACGCCGGCACGGAGGAGACCGCCAGCGCCCTGCTGCGGCTGGTCGTCCGGGACGCGGACCAGGAGACCGTCGGACGCGCGCTCAGTGGGGCCGCCGTGGAACTGGCCCTCGCGAGCTACCCCGGGTTCCATGTGCTGGCGCCACCCGGGAAGGGCTCGCCCTACGGCGTCTTCGAGGACGCGTACGTCCCCCAGGAGGCCGTGGACCATGTGGCCGTCCTCCCCGACGGACGACGAATTCCCGTGGCCCCCGCCCAGGAGACCGCCGTACCCGAGAACCCGCCGGAACCGTCCCTGCCCGAGCCGCCGCCGTCCGGCCCGACCCGGCGGGCCCCCCTCGGGCTCGTCGCCGGGGCCCGCAGCGGGGACAAGGGCGGGAACGCCAACGTCGGCGTGTGGGCACGCACGGACGAGGGCTGGCGCTGGCTAGCGCACACGCTCACCGTGGAGCGGCTGCGCGAACTCCTGCCGGAGACGGCCGACCTGCCCGTCACCCGGCACGCCCTCCCGCACCTGCGCGCCCTGAACTTCGTCGTGGAGGGAATCCTCGGCGAGGGCGTCGCCGCCCAGCACCGCTTCGACCCGCAGGCCAAGGCCCTCGGCGAATGGCTGCGCTCCCGCCACCTGGACATCCCGGAGGCCCTGCTGTGACGATCCTTCAGTCCACCCTCGACACCACCGGCCCCGACCACCGGGCCCACCGCGACTCCATGCTCGGCAAGCTCGCCGAACTGGACGCCGAGCACGCGAAGGCGCTCGCGGGCGGCGGCGAGAAGTACGTCCAACGGCACCGTGAGCGAGGCAAGCTGCTCGCCCGGGAGCGGATCGAGCTGCTCCTCGACCCCGACACACCCTTCCTGGAACTGTCCCCGCTGGCCGCCTGGGGCAGCGACTACACCGTCGGCGCCTCCCTCGTCACCGGCATCGGCGTGGTCGAGGGCGTGGAGTGCCTGATCACCGCCAACGACCCGACCGTGCGCGGCGGTGCGAGCAATCCCTGGTCGCTGAAGAAGGCCCTGCGGGCCAACGACATCGCCCTCGCCAACCGGTTGCCCTGCATCAGCCTGGTGGAGTCCGGCGGCGCCGACCTGCCCTCCCAGAAGGAGATCTTCATCCCGGGCGGAGCGATCTTCCGGGACCTGACGAGACTGTCGGCGGCCGGGATCCCGACCGTCGCCGTCGTCTTCGGCAACTCGACGGCCGGCGGCGCCTACGTCCCCGGCATGTCCGACCACGTGATCATGGTCAAGGAGCGGGCCAAGGTGTTCCTGGGCGGCCCGCCCCTGGTCAGGATGGCCACCGGCGAGGAGAGCGACGACGAGTCCCTCGGCGGGGCCGAGATGCACGCGCGCGTGTCCGGTCTCGCGGACTACTTCGCCGTGGACGAGCGGGACGCGCTCAGGCAGGCCCGGCGGGTCGTGGCCCGCCTCAACCACCGCAAGGCGTACGACGATCCGGGCCCGGCCGAGCCGCCCAAGTACGACCCGGAGGAACTCCTCGGCATCGTCCCAGGCGATCTCAGGACCCCCTTCGACCCGCGCGAGGTGATCGCCCGGATCGTCGACGCCTCCGACTTCGACGAGTTCAAGCCGCTGTACGGCACCAGCCTCGCGACCGGCTGGGCCTCGCTGCACGGCTATCCGGTCGGCATCCTGGCCAACGCCCAGGGCATCCTGTTCTCCGAGGAGTCCCAAAAAGCCGCCCAGTTCATCCAGTTGGCGAACCAGCGGGACATCCCCCTGCTCTTCCTGCACAACACCACCGGTTACATGGTCGGCAAGGAGTACGAGCAGGGCGGCATCATCAAGCACGGCGCGATGATGATCAACGCTGTCAGCAACTCGAAGGTCCCGCACCTGTCCGTCCTCATGGGCGCCTCCTACGGCGCCGGGCACTACGGCATGTGCGGCCGCGCCTACGACCCCCGCTTCCTGTTCGCCTGGCCCAGCGCCAAGTCGGCCGTCATGGGCCCCCAGCAGCTGGCCGGCGTGCTCTCCATCGTGGCCCGCCAGTCGGCCGCGGCGAAGGGCCGCCCGTACGACGAGGAGGGCGACGCCGCCCTGCGCGCCATGGTGGAACAGCAGATCGAGTCCGAGTCGCTGCCCATGTTCCTGTCCGGGCGGCTCTACGACGACGGCGTCATCGACCCCCGCGACACCCGGACGGTCCTCGGCATGTGCCTGTCCGCGATCCACACCGCCCCCTACGAGGGCGCACGCGGCGGCTTCGGCGTCTTCCGGATGTGAGGAACCCTTCAGTGATCACTTCTGTGCTCGTCGCCAACCGGGGCGAGATCGCCTGCCGGATCTTCCGCACCTGCCACGAACTCGGCATCCGGACGGTCGCCGTGTACTCGGACCCGGACGCGGACGCCCTCCACACGCGCGTGGCCGACACGGCGGTACGGCTCCCGGGCGCGGCCCCCGCCGACACCTACCTGCGCGCCGACCTGATCGTGAAGGCGGCGCTCGACGCCGGCGCCGACGCCGTGCACCCCGGCTACGGCTTCCTCTCCGAGAACGCCGACTTCGCGCGGGCCGTCCTGGACGCGGGCCTGACCTGGATCGGACCGCCCCCGTCCGCGATCGAGGCGATGGCGTCCAAGACCCGCGCCAAGGAACTGATGGGCCTGGCACCCCTGCGGGACGTGACGCCGGCCGACCTGCCGGTGCTGGTGAAGGCGGCGGCGGGCGGCGGCGGCCGCGGCATGCGGATCGTGCGCCGCACGGAGGACCTGACGGCCGCCCTGGAGAGCGCCCGCGCCGAGGCCGCGAGCGCCTTCGGCGACGGCGAGGTCTTCGTCGAGCCGTACGTCGAGGACGGCCGCCATGTGGAGGTCCAGATCCTCGCCGACACCCACGGCACGGTCTGGGCCCTGGGCACCCGCGACTGCTCGCTCCAGCGCCGCCACCAGAAGGTGATCGAGGAGGCCCCGGCCCCCGGACTCCCGGAGAGCCTCACCGCGGAACTGCACGAGCTGGCGGTACGGGCGGCCCGCGCGGTGGACTACGTGGGCGCGGGCACGGTCGAGTTCCTGGTCTCCGGGACCAAGGCCCACTTCCTGGAGATGAACACCCGCCTCCAGGTCGAACACCCGGTGACGGAGGCGGTGTTCGGCCTGGACCTGGTGGCGGAGCAGCTCCGGGTCGCGGAGGGGGCCGCCCTGCCCGACGAGCCGCCACCCGCGCGGGGCCACGCGGTCGAGGCCCGCCTGTACGCCGAGGACCCGGCACGGGACTGGACCCCGCAGACCGGCATCCTGCACCGCTTCTCGGTCCCCCCGTCCGTCCGCCTGGACACCGGCTACGAGAGCGGCGACGACATCGGCGTCCACTACGACCCGATGCTCGCCAAGGTCGTCGCCCACGCCCCCACGCGCGCGGAGGCGGTCCGCAGACTGGCGGGCGCGCTGGAGCGGGCGACCATCCACGGCCCGGCCACGAACCGGGACCTGCTGGTCAACTCCCTGCGCCACGAGGAGTTCGCCACGGCCCGCATGGACACCGGCTTCTACGACCGGCACCTGCCCGAACTCACCGAGCCCGTCCCGGACCCGCTGGCCCCCCTGGCGGCGGCCCTCGCGGACGCGGTCGGCCGCTCCCGCTACGGCGGCTTCCGCAACCTTCCCTCCTCCCCGCAGACCAAGCGCTACGAGTCGGCGGGCGAGGAGCACGAGGTCTCCTACCGCCACACCAGGAACGGCCTGGAGGCGGACGGGGTCCGGGTGGTCCACGCGGACGCGAGCAGGGTCGTACTCGAAGCGGCGGGCGTTCGGCGGACGTTCGAGGTGGCGCGGTACGGCGACGAGGTGTACGTGGGCGCCACGGCCCTCAGGGCGCTGCCCCGCTTCCCGGACCCGCAGGCCCAGCTGGCCCCCGGCTCCCTCCTGGCCCCCATGCCGGGCACGGTCGTACGCGTCGCGGACGGCCTGGGCGAGGGGACGGCCGTGGAGGCGGGCCAGCCCCTCCTGTGGCTGGAGGCGATGAAGATGGAACACAGGATCACGGCTCCCCACGCGGGAACGCTCAGCGAACTGAATGCAGTTGTCGGCCAACAGGTAACGGTCGGCTCTCTACTGGCGGTAGTCGAGCCCACCTAGGGGCGCGGGGCCGTATCAATGTGCGGCTACCGCCGCGCGGGCGCGACCAGCCACAACGAAGGAGCCACATGCCCACGATCGAAACGGACGAGCACAAAGCCCTCCGCGCAGCAGTAGCCGCTCTCGGCAAGCGCCACGGCCGCGACTACGACCGAGAGGCACTCTGGTCAGAGGCAGCCAAGCTCGGTTATCTCGGCGTCAACCTGCCGGAGGCATACGGCGGAGGAGGCGGCGGAATCTCCGAACTCTCCATCGTCCTCGAAGAGCTGGGCGCGGCCGGCGCCCCCCTCCTGATGATGATCGTGTCCCCCGCCATCTGCGGCACGGTGATCGCCCGCTTCGGCACGGAGGCCCAGAAGCAGGAGTGGCTCCCGGCGCTCGCCGACGGCACCCGCACGATGGCCTTCGGCATCACCGAACCCGACGCCGGCTCCAACAGCCACCGCATCAGCACCACGGCCCGCCGCGACCCGGACACCGGGGACTGGCTGCTCACCGGCCGCAAGGTGTTCGTTTCCGGCGTCGACATCGCCGACGCCACCCTCATCGTGGGCCGTACGGAGGACGCCCGGACCGGCCGCCTCAAGCCCTGCCTGTTCATCGTCCCCCGGGACGCCCCGGGCTTCGGCAGGCGCCGTATCGAGATGGAACTGAACGCCCAGGAGAAGCAGTTCGAGCTCACCCTCGACGACGTGCGGCTCCCCGCAGGGGCGCTCGTGGGGGACGAGGACGCGGGCCTGCTCCAGCTCTTCGCGGGCCTCAACCCCGAACGCGTCATGACGGCCGCCTTCGCGATCGGCATGGGCCGCTACGCGCTCTCCCGGGCGATCACCTACGCCAAGGACCGCACGGTGTGGAACACCCCCATCGGCGCCCACCAGGCCATCGCCCACCCGCTCGCCCAGGCCCACATCGACCTCGAACTCGCCCGCCTGATGACACAGAAGGCCGCCCACCTCTACGACGAGGGCGACGACGTGGCCGCGGGAGAGGCCGCGAACATGGCCAAGTACGCCGCGGGGGAGGCCTGTGTGAAGGCCGTGGACCAGGCCGTCCACACCCTCGGCGGCAACGGCCTCACCAAGGAGTTCGGGATCGCCTCGCTGATAACGGCCGCGCGCGTGGCTCGTATCGCACCGGTCAGCAGGGAGATGATTCTCAACTACGTCTCCCACCAGACCCTGGGCCTGCCCAAGTCGTACTAGGCCGTCCTGGAAGGCCGTCTTGGAGGAACCGTGTTCCGCAGCGAGTACGCAGACGTCCAGCCCGTAGAACTGCCCATCCACGACGCCGTGCTGGCGCGCGCTCCCGAGTTCGGTGACGCGCCCGCCCTGATCGACGGCACCGACGGCACCACCCTCACGTACGCACAGCTCGACCGGTTCCACCGCCGGGTCGCCGCGGGTCTCGCGGAGGCGGGCGTCGCCAAGGGGGACGTGCTCGCGCTGCACAGCCCCAACACGATCGCCTTCCCGACCGCGTTCTACGCCGCCACCCGCGCGGGCGCCTCCGTGACGACCGTGCACCCGCTCGCCACGGCCGAGGAGTTCGCCAAGCAGCTCTCCGACTCCGCGGCCCGCTGGATCGTCACCGTCTCGCCGCTCCTGGCGACCGCCCGCCGGGCCGCCGAACTCGCGGGCGGGGTACGGGAGATATTCGTCTGCGACAGCGCCCCCGGCCACCGCTCCCTCATCGACATGCTCGCCTCGACGGCCCCCGAGCCGCACGTCGACATCGACCCGGTGACGGACGTGGCGGCCCTGCCGTACTCCTCGGGCACCACCGGCACCCCCAAGGGGGTGATGCTCACCCACCGGCAGATCGCCACCAACCTCGCCCAGCTCCAGCCGCTGATGTCGGCGGGCCCCGAGGACCGCATCCTCGCGGTCCTGCCGTTCTTCCACATCTACGGCCTCACGGCCCTCATGAACGCGCCCCTGCGCGTCGGCGCGAGCGTCGTCGTCCTGCCCCGCTTCGACCTGGAGACCTTCCTCGCGGCCATCCAGAACCACCGCATCACCGGCCTGTACGTGGCCCCGCCGATCGTCCTCGCCCTCGCCAAGCATCCGCTGGTCGAGCAGTACGACCTGTCGTCCCTGCGCTACCTCGTCAGCGCCGCCGCCCCGCTGGACGCCCGGCTCGCCGCCGCCTGTTCGGCCCGGCTCGGCCTCCCGCCCGTCGGCCAGGCGTACGGCATGACGGAACTCTCGCCCGGCACCCACGTCGTCCCCCTGTCCGCCATGCGCGAGGCGCCCCCGGGGACCGTCGGCAAGCTCATCGCCGGCACCGAGATGCGGATCGTCTCCCTCGACGACCCCGCCAAGGACCTCGACACCGGCGAACCCGGCGAGATCCTCATCCGGGGCCCGCAGATCATGAAGGGCTACCTCGGCCGCCCCGACGACACCGCCGCCATGATCGACGCCGACGGCTGGCTGCACACCGGGGACGTCGGCCATGTCGACGCCGACGGCTGGCTGTTCGTCGTCGACCGGGTCAAGGAGCTCATCAAGTACAAGGGCTTCCAGGTGGCCCCCGCCGAACTGGAGGCCCTCCTGCTCACCCATCCCGGCATCGCCGACGCGGCCGTCATCGGCGTCTACAACGACCAGGGCAACGAGGTCCCGCACGCCTTCGTCGTCCGCCAGCCCACCGCGAGCGACCTCACCGAGAGCGAGGTCATGATGTACGTCGCCGAACGCGTCGCCCCCTACAAGCGCGTCCGCCAGGTCACCTTCACCGACGCCGTGCCCCGGGCCGCCTCCGGCAAGATCCTGCGACGACAGCTCAGGGAGCGCACATGACACCGATCGCCCGCGCCGGCGCACGCGGCGTGGAGACCCTCGCCCTCGACTCCCCGCACAACCGCAACGCCCTGTCGGCCACGCTGGTGGGGGAGCTGTCCACCGCGCTGGCGGACTGCGCCAAGGACGACACCGTCCGCGCGATCGTCCTCACCCACACCGGCAACACCTTCTCCGCGGGCGCCGACCTCAAGGACCCCCCGGACCCGGACGCCCTGGTCGGGCTCCTGCGCCAGATCGTCGAACTCGGCAAACCGGTCGTCGCCCGCGTCACCGGGCACGTCCGCGCGGGCGGCCTCGGCCTCCTCGCCGCCTGCGACATCGCCGCCGCGTCCACGCAGTCGACGTTCGCCTTCACCGAGGTGCGGATCGGGGTCGCCCCCGCGGTCATCTCACTGACCCTGCTGCCCCGCACCGACCCCCGCGCCCTCGCCCGCCACTACCTCACCGGCGAGCGCTTCGACGCGGCCGAGGCGGCCCGCATCGGCCTGGTGACGGCGGCGGGCGACGACGTGGACGCCGTACTCGAACCGATCCTGGACGGTCTGCGCCGGGCCGCCCCCGAGGCCCTGGCCGAGACGAAACGGCTGCTCACCGCTAGGGTGCTGGAGGCCTTCGACCGGGACGCGGCCGACCTGACCGCGCTCTCGGCCCGGCTGTTCGCCTCGCCGCACGCGCGCGAGGGGATGACGGCCTTCCTGGAACGACGGGATCCCTCATGGGTGGTGTGACCACGATCGGCGACCGGGCCGACCGCGTGCCGAAGCAGGACCGCAGCCGGGCCACCCGGCAGCGCCTCCTCGAAGCCGCCGTGGCCTGCCTCGCCGAACACGGCTGGGCCGGCTCCACGGTCACCGTGGTCGCCGAACGTGCCGGGGTCTCCCGGGGCGCCGCCCAGCACCACTTCCCGACCCGCGAGGACCTCTTCACGGCCGCCGTCGAATACGTCGCGGAGGAACGCTCCACGGCCCTGCGCGCCCTGTTCCCCGAGGGCGCGGCGGACGACCGGCGAGCGGTCATCTCGGCCCTGGTCGACCTCTACACGGGCCCCCTCTTCCGGGCCGCCCTCCACCTGTGGGTCGCCGCCTCCAACGAGGAGCAACTGCGCCCCCGGGTGACCGAGCTGGAGGCGAGGGTGGGCCGGGAGACCCACCGGATCGCCGTGGACCTCCTGGGCGCGGACGAATCGAAGCCGGGCGTCCGGGAAACGGTCCAGGGCCTCCTGGACATGGCGAGGGGCCTGGGCCTGGCGAATCTCCTCACGGACGACAAGGCCCGCCGGGACAAAGTGGTCACGCAGTGGACAGCACTGCTGAACGAGGCGCTGGTCTAGGTTTTCAGGGGCGCGGGGAACTGCGCGACAAGCCACAACGCACCCGCAGCCGCCCACGCCCCTCAAGCACCCCCCTCAGTGGGCGATGCTCTCGTACCCCTCGATGTCCCGCGGATTCCGCGATCCGGGCCCCACATACCGCGCAGACGGCCGCACCAGCCGCCCCGTCCGCTTCTGCTCAAGAATGTGCGCCGACCACCCGGCCGTCCGCGCACACGTGAACATCGACGTGAACATGTGCGCCGGCACCTCCGCGAAGTCGAGCACGATCGCCGCCCAGAACTCCACGTTGGTGGCAAGCACCCGGTCCGGCCGGCGCGCGTGCAACTCCGCCAGCGCCGCCTTCTCCAGCGCCTCCGCGATCTCGAACCGGGGCGCCCCCAGCTCGCGAGCCGTACGACGCAGCACGCGCGCGCGGGGGTCCTCGGCCCGGTACACCCGGTGCCCGAACCCCATCAGCCGCTCACCGCGGTCCAGCGCCTGCCTGACGTACGCCTCGGCGTCCCCGGTCCGCTCGATCTCCTCGATCATCCCGAGCACCCGGGACGGCGCCCCGCCGTGCAGCGGCCCGGACATGGCACCCACGGCACCGGACAGCGCGGCGGCGACATCGGCCCCCGTGGAGGCGATCACGCGCGCGGTGAACGTCGACGCGTTCATCCCGTGCTCCGCGGCCGACGTCCAGTACGCGTCCACCGCGGCCACGTGCTTCGGGTCCGGCTCCCCGCGCCAGCGGATCATGAACCGCTCGACGACGGACTGAGCCTTGTCGATCTCCCGCTGCGGCACCATCGGCCGCCCCTGCCCGCGCGCGGACTGGGCGACGTAGGACAGAGCCATCACGGCGGCCCGGGCGAGGTCGGCACGCGCCTGCTCGGCATCGATGTCCAGCAGCGGTTTGAGCCCCCAGACCGGCGCGAGCATGGCCAGCGCCGACTGGACGTCCACGCGGATGTCCCCGGAGTGCACCGGGATCGGGAACGGCTCGGCGGGCGGCAGGCCGGGGTTGAAGGCGCCGTCGACCAGCAGCCCCCACACGTTGCCGAACGAGACGTGGCCGACCAGATCCTCGATGTCGACGCCCCGGTACCGCAGCGCGCCGCCCTCCTTGTCCGGTTCGGCGATCTCCGTCTCGAACGCGACGACTCCTTCGAGACCAGGTACAAAGCCGGGGTCGAGGTCGGACATCAGGCGGCTCCTCGTGATGTGTACGACGGATGACGCCACGATATCCCCGGGTGCCACCTTTGGGGAGAGTCGGCGGCACTCAGTGCCACCTCCGCGGGGGAAGCGATCCGTACGGCAAGATGACGACGTGACCGACGCAGCACACGCCGTCTCCCCGGACCCCGCCTCCATGCGCCGGCAGTACCGCGCGGAGGGCCTCGCCGAGACCGACCTGGCCGCCACGCCCGTCGAGCAGTTCGCGCGCTGGTTCAAGCAGGCGGCGACCGAGGCGCACCTCTTCGAGCCGAACGCCATGGTCGTCTCCACCGCGGACGCCGATGGCCGCCCCAGCTCCCGCACGGTCCTGCTCAAGCAGTTCGACGAGCAGGGCTTCGTCTTCTACACGAACTACGACTCCCGCAAGGGCAGGGAACTCGCTGAGAACCCGTACGTCTGCCTGCTCTTCCCCTGGCACCCCATGGCCCGCCAGGTCATCGTCACCGGCCTCGCCCGCCGCACCGGCCGCGACGAGACCGCCGCCTACTTCCGCACCCGCCCGCACGGCTCCCAGCTCGGCGCCTGGGCCAGCGCGCAGTCCTCGGTGATCGAGAGCCGCGAGCAGGTCGACACCGCTTACGCCGAACTCGCCGCCCGCTATCCCGAGGGCGAGCAGGTCCCGGTGCCGCCGCACTGGGGCGGCTTCCGGGTGGCGCCGGAGACGGTCGAGTTCTGGCAGGGCCGCGAGAACCGCCTGCACGACCGGCTGCGTTATGCGGCGGAGCCGGACGGGAGCTGGCGGGTGGAGCGGCTGAGCCCCTGAGCCGGGGCCCGGAAACGCAGACGACCCGCGAGCTCGGGGTCCCTCCGCCTGACGGCGGAGAAGCCGGCCGGACGTACCGGCGAGCTCGCGGGTCGGGTGACTGCTGGGATTGGGCCGGCTGCACGCGTCTGTGACGCGCTGGTCCGGCACCGCACTCGGTGTGGTGACGGGCGCTAGCCCGCAGTCACCTCACGCGTCCGGTATTCATACATCTGCCGAACCACCTCCCTTCTCGTGTAACCCACACACTAGGAACCGACGCCCGCTCGATCAACCGCTTTTTTCGGAGGCCGAGATCATCTAGCGTGCCGCGCACGAGGAGCGACGGGCGATCCTCGGCGGAGGGGGAGTGGTGGGCGTGGCTGAGCTGCGGATCGTGCCGGTCGTCGGGGAGGAGATGGCCGAGGAGTGGCGGCACGTGCACAACGTGATCGTGCCGCCGGCCGCCATGAGCGCCGAGGACGTGCGCGAGCGCGTCCGGCGCTACCGGCTGGAGAACGCCTATCTCGGGGACACGCTCGTGGGCTGCTCGACCGTCCGCCCGCCGGACGGGGAGGACGCCGTGGCGACCGTCATCGCGCGCGTGCTGCCCGATTACCGCGGAAGGGGTTTCGGGACGGCCCTCTACGAGAAGGGTCTTGATCATGCGCGCGAGCTCGGCGCCCGGGTGATCGAGACATGCGTGCTGGCCGTCAACGGGGACGGGACGCGGTTCGCGCGGGCACGCGGGTTCGTCGAGGTCGACCGGTATGTGCTGGACGGCGGGAGCGACGAGTGGATCGACCTGCGGCTGGATCCGGGCCGGGAAGCCGTTTAGGGGGATTCGGGGCGTTTCCGGCGTACAACGATTCCCTCAATCTTGCGGGAACCCGGTGTGTGCTGCGTCACGTTCGAGTTCAATGATTGTCAGTGAGCGAAGCAGCCGGCAGGGGGTCCAGGTGAGTGCTTCCCGGCGTAGTGGGACCACCGACGAGCTGGGGCCGGACGGGCCCGGGCCCGACGGCCCGGACGGCTCGGGCGGCTCCGACCTGCTCGCCGCGCTGCTGGACGGCATGGACGCGGCACTGTGTGCCTTCGACGCGGACGGGGTCGTCACCCACTGGAACCGCGAGGCCGAGCGCATCCTCGGATGGACCGCGGCCGAGGCCGTGGGGCGGCACGGGTTCGCCGGATGGGCGGTACGGCCGGCGGACGCCGAGGAGGTCGAGGGGCGGCTGATGTCCGCCATGCAGGCGCCCGGCCGGCAGGTGCACGAGTTCGCGCTGCTGACCAAGGACGGCGGCCGGGTGCTCGTGCGCACCCAGTCCGCGGCCGTGCGCGGCCCCGACGGCAAGCCCGCCGGGGTGTACTGCGCCTTCAGCGAGGTGCACACCCAGATCGACCTGGAGCGCTCGATCGCGCTCAGCGAGGCCCTGTTCGAGGACGCCTCGTGGGGCGTCGTCCTGGTCGACGCCGACCTGCGGCCCGCCGTGGTCAACGCACACGCGGCCCGGTCCCTGGGCATCGGGCGCACGTCCGTGCTGGGGCGGCCCCTCGGGGAGCTGCTCGCGCAGGGCGTGGAGGAGCTGGAGAGCGCGCTCACCCATGTGCTGGCCGAGGGCGCGCCGCCGGCGCCGGCCGAGATCTGGGTCGGGGTGCGGACACCGGACGGCGAGAAGCGACGCTGCTGGCGCTGCGGGTTCGTGCGGCTGGCCTCGCCGCTCGCCGAGGAGCCGGTGCCGTTGGGCGTCGGCTGGCTGTTCCAGGACGTCACCGAGGCCAAGCACAGCGAGCAGGAGGCCTCGCTGCTGCGGTTCCGCGCGAACCAGCTCCACCGGGCGGCCCGGGCGGCCGCGGAGTGCGAGGACCCGGCCGAGGCGGCCGTCGTCCACCTGGACTTCGCCCTCGCCGGGTTCGCCGACCACGCCCTGATCGACCGGGTGGCCGGGGACGCGGTGGCCGACGGCGAGGAGACCGACCCGGTCCGTCTCGTACGGGTCGCCGCCACGCCCTCCGGGGCACCGGGGCCGAGCATGCAGGCGTCGGGCGCGGCCGGGCTGCCGGTGCGGTACCCGGAGGGGCACCCGGCGTTGCAGTGCGCGGAGCGGGCGGGGTCGGTACGGGCGAGTGCGGGGTCGGTGCCGGCGGACCGGGCCCGCGAGTGGGCCGAGGCCCGCCAGTGGCCCCCGGACGTGCTGCACGCGCTGTGCGCGGTGCTGCGCAGCCGGGGACGCACGCTCGGCGTCGTGACGTTCCTGCGGGGCTCCGGCAGGGGCCAGTTCGAGCGGGCCGACGCGGTCTACGCGGAGGATGTGGCGGTGCGCATCGCCTCCGCGCTGGACCTGGGCGGGGTCGTGGGGCGGGCGTAGGGCTACTGCCGGTAGAAGATCCGGTCGCCGTACTCCTCGAACACCCGGTCGTTCCACTCCAGTCCGCCGTCCACGTTGCCCGAGCGCAGCAGCGGCGGCTCGATGCCCCGCTCCGCCAGCGCGCCCGCCGCCGTCGCCATCACGGCCTGGAGCAGCGCCGAGGTCACGACCGTGGAGGCAGGGGCGAAGGGGGCCGGGATCGTGTCCAGGGAGAGCTCCGCGTCACCCGGGGCGATCTTGGAGTCGAGGACCACGTCGCAGTGGTCCTTCAGGAAGGTGCCCGAACGGTGGCGGGGCTTGGTCTCCCGGGTGTAGGCGACCGAGGTCACGCCGATGACCTTCACCCCGAGGGCGCGCGCCTCCTGGGCCATCTCCACGGGGAGCGCGTTGCGGCCGGAGAGGGAGATGATCACCAGGGCGTCGCCCGCGCGGAGGGGCGAGCAGTTCAGGACGGCGCTCGCGAGGCCGTCCACGCGCTCCAGGGCGGAGCCCAGGGTCGCCGGCATGACGTCGACACCGACGACCCCCGGCACGGTCAGCAGGTTCATCAGGGCGAGCCCGCCGGCCCGGTAGACGAGGTCCTGCGCGGCGAGCGAGGAGTGCCCGGCGCCGAAGGCGAAGAGGCGGCCGCCGGAGGCGACGGTGTCGGCGAGGAGCTCACCGGCCGCCGCGACGGACCCGGCCTCCTCGTCGCGGACCCGTTGCAGCAGCCCGATCGCGGCGTCGAGGAACTGTCCGGACAGCTTGCCGTCGGCGCTCGCGGAGCCCGTCTCGCCCATGCGTCGTCCAACCCTTCGTCGCTGTGTCGCGGATCACCGTGCGGTCTGGACCAGTGGGATGTCAATACGGCCGCGCGCCTGCTCGCGACCGCCCGGTTTCCACGGCACGGCACGGTTGTCAGCGGCATCCGGCAGAATTGACGTCAGGGCCAGCGCACACGCCGGGAAGCTGTCGTGCTTCCGGCAGATCTCATCGAGGGGCACGTATGTCCGGACTGATCGACACCACGGAGATGTATCTCCGCACCATCCTCGAGCTGGAGGAGGAAGGTGTGGTCCCCATGCGTGCCCGGATCGCCGAGCGACTCGACCAGAGCGGGCCGACGGTCAGCCAGACGGTGGCCCGGATGGAGCGCGACGGCCTGGTGTCCGTCGCCACCGACCGCCACCTGGAGCTGACGGACGAGGGCCGGCGGCTGGCCACCCGCGTGATGCGCAAGCACCGGCTCGCGGAGTGCCTGCTCGTCGACGTGATCGGCCTGGAGTGGGAGCAGGTCCACGCGGAGGCGTGCCGCTGGGAGCACGTGATGAGCGAGGCGGTGGAGCGCCGGGTCCTCGAACTGCTGCGCCACCCCACCGAGTCGCCGTACGGCAACCCGATCCCGGGTCTGGAGGAGCTGGGCGAGAAGGACGGCCCGCACCCCTTCCTGGACGAGGGCATGGTGTCGCTGGCCGAGCTGGACCCGGGTCTCGACGGCAAGACGGTCGTCGTGCGCCGGATCGGGGAGCCCATCCAGACGGACGCGCAGCTCATGTACACGCTGCGACGGGCGGGTGTGCAGCCCGGTTCCGTGGTGAGCGTGACCGAGTCGGCCGGCGGGGTGCTGGTGGGCAGCGGCGGCGAGGCCGCCGAGCTGGAGTCGGACGTCGCCTCGCACGTGTTCGTCGCCAAGCGCTGAGGTCGCCGGAAGGCTCTCTCGTCGATCCGAGATTCACTGTGCGGAATCGCAGCGCTTCGACGCTTCCCGTGCAAGGCTGTCGCGTGAGGCATATGACCTGAGGGGGCGGGCGGATGTGCCGTGGACGTGGGGATGGCCCCGGCGCCTTTGGGTGCCGGGGCCTGTCCTCCCCTGTGCTGACCCGGAGCCCCGAGCTCCCAGGGTCATTCCCCTCGGACCGATGTCCCCGAGCGGTCCGCCTCCCGCTGAAGGTCTCCCCTCGGCGGCGGCGATCATTCCTTGAGGGAGGTCACTCGAATGAGGGGTGTTACCGCGTGAGGCCCGATTTTCGAATGCCCATTCGATAAATTCGGTGGCCCGGGGGTGACGGGGCGCGGGAGATGCGCGCTGCAGGGATGTACGACAGGCAAGCGGCAGACAGGGCAGGCACGGGGGCTAGGGGGTGCCAATGGCGCGGCGCATCGACGTGACCGGGGCGGGCGGCGTACGTCTTGCGGCCTGGGAGTTCGGTGACCCTCCCAAGACCGATCCGGCGGACCCGGCCAGGGAGAGCGCGCAGACCCCGGAGAAACGATCACCCGGGGTGCTGTTACTCCACGGCCTGATGGGCCGTGCCTCGCACTGGGCGTCCACCGCCCGCTGGCTCTCCGAACGCTACCGGGCCGTCGCGCTCGACCAGCGCGGTCACGGCCAGAGCGACAAGCCCCCTCGGGCCGCCTTCACCCGCGACGCGTACGTCGAGGACGCGGAGGCCGCCCTCGAACAGCTGGACCTCGCCCCGGTCGTCCTCATCGGACACGCGATGGGCGCCCTGACCGCCTGGCAGCTCGCCGCCCGGCGCCCCGACCTGGTCCGCGGGGTGATCATCTGCGACATGCGGGCCTCCGCCCTCGGCGCCGCCTCGCAGCGGGAGTGGGGCGAGTGGTTCCGCGCCTGGCCCGTCCCCTTCGCCACGCTGGCCGACGTCCGCAAGTGGTTCGGCGAGGACGATCCCTGGGTGGAGCGGCCCAACCCCGCGCGCGGCGAGTTCTACGCCGAGGTGATGGCCGAGTCCCCCGACGGCTGGCGCCCCGTCTTCGACCCCGAGCAGATGCTGTCGTCCCGCGAGAGCTGGGTCTACGACGCCCACTGGGAGGAACTGACCCAGGTCAGGTGCCCCGCCCTGGTCGTCCGCGGCCTCGACGGCGAACTGGGCCGCGCCGAGGCCCAGGAAATGGTCCGCGTCCTGCCCCGAGGCGAGTACGCCGAGGTCGCCGACGCCGGCCACCTCGTCCACTACGACCAGCCGGAGGCCTGGCGCGCCGCGATAGAGCCCTTCCTGGACACCCTGGACACCCACCCCGACGAGCCCGGCGACTGACCCCCGAGCCCACGGCCCTGCCCCTCCGCGGCCGGGCACAGCCGCGGCGCGACCACGGACGGCCCCGGCGGCGTCCGTGGCCATCGGCCTGCACGCGTGTGCGTGATGCCCGCACCCGAAGCGCCTGTGCCCCCGGGCGCCGGTGGCGGGGACGCCCCGCCAGGCGCCCCGGTGAGCCTCCGGGGCCCCCGCGCGCCCGTCGGTGTGATGCCCGCGCCCGGAGCACTTGTGCCCCCCCCCGGGCACCGGTGATGGGGGCGCCCCGGCAGTCGCCCCGGTGAGCCTCCGCGGTCCTGCCGCGTGCCCGTGGGTGGGGTGCCCGTGCCGGAGCGCCTGCCGTCCACTCCCCGGGCGCCGGTGACCGGACGCAACCGGCTGCCGCGGCTTTCCGGCAGTCGTCCCGGTGAGCCTCCCTGGGCCCGGCCCGGCCCCGCCTCGGTCGGCGTGGCACCGTCCCCTGAAGCCGGTGGCCAGGCGCAGCCGGCTTCCCGGCGGCCGTCCCTGTGAGCCTTCCCCGGGCCCGGGCCCACGCGTCCGTCGGCGGGGACGCCCGTGCCCGCGCATTCATCGCCGCAGATGGCCGCAGATTCGTCAGCCGCGGCAGGTGTCGTCCCCGCCTCCGCCTCAGCCCTTGCTGACCGCCTGAAGGATCTCCGGGAGTCGGCGGGCCGTCCGTGGGGCTGCCAGGCGTAGGCCGGCCCACGTGACCGCGCTGCCGTACACCGCGCCGATCGGAAGGAGGATCCAGCTCAACTCCTCGCCGTCCGCGCTGAGGTTGGCCCAGACGGCCAGGGCGATCACGGGGGCGCACAGCAGGGCCGCCGAGACCATGCCGCCCACGACGGCGGCCGCGGCGAGGCCGGACTGGCCCGGGGCCACGTTCTTGTAGCCCTCCTGCGGGATCGAGTACGGGAAGCGCGCCGAGGTCCACGCCCCGGTCGCCAGCATCGCCCCGAGCAGCGCGAAGGACACCCCGAGCACCTCGGGCAACTTCGGCCAGTCGCCGATCAGCGCGGTCGTGAGGACGGTGACGAGGGTGGCGTACGGCACGGTGATCACCAGCAACGCAAGGGCCCGCGCCCGGAGTTCGACGTAGGCGTCCCGGGTGGAGGAGATCGTCATCGCGACCATCCAGAACGCCGAGGTGTCCTGCCCGAACTGGTTGTACATCTGCACGCCGAGCATTCCGGACGCGAAGCACGCGAAGTAGATGGAACCCGTGCCCTGCACCGCGTTGAACACCGGCACGATCAGCCCGATGGCCAGCGACGTCACCCACGCGGCCTTGGTCTTGGGGTCGCGCCACACATAGCGCAGGCTGCGTTCCATGACGGTGCCGGTGCGCCCGGCGGGCAGCAGCCGGCCGAGCCCCGTCGAGGCGCGCTCACGGGCGGCCCCCTCGGCGGAGGGGAGTGTGGAACCGTCCGGGGAGGTCATCAGCCGGGTCAGATGACGGGACCAGAGGGCCAGCAGGCCCACCAACGCGGCCACGGACAGGCCCAGTTGCAGGACGGCGACCGCATACGACCCCTCACTCGCCGAATCGACCGCCCCGATCGCCGACGCGGGCGGCACCCACCGCAACACCGACGCCGGCCCGTCCAGTTGCCCGAGGCCGCCCGAACCCAGCCGCTGTGCACCGAAGTTCACGACCTGCGCGCCGACGGCGATGACGAGCCCGCTCAGCACCGCCAGGTCACGGCCCTTGCGGCTGGTCAGCAGCCGGATGTTGGCGACCGCGACGGCCCGCGCCAGCGCCACGCAGACCAGCAGCGCGAGCACGACCCCGAGCACGGAGACGACGTACGCCGGCACCCCGTGCGCGACCGACACGACGGACCCGACGAGCAGGCAGAGCGTGAACACCGGCCCGATGCCGACCAGCGAGGCCACCAGCAGCGCCCGGACCAGGGGCCGGGGCCGCAGCGGCAGCATCACCAGGCGGGTGGGGTCGAGGGTCTCGTCGCCGCCGGGGAAGAACAGCGGCATCACCGCCCACCCGACCGCCAGCACGGCGACCAGCGGGACGACGACCGAGCCGGCGTGCTCGTTGCCGCGCAGCGCGATGAGACCGAGCAGCTGGAGGACGGAGAAGAGCAGCACGGCCACGGCCGAGGCGAGGTACGCGGCCCGCCGCCCGCCGGACCGCCGCAGCCCGTTCCTGAGCAGCGACAGCTTCAGCCGTACGACGACCGGGGTGATGTCCGCGCTCACCGGGCCCCGCCGCCCAGCCAGTCGAGGTTCGCCCCGGGGTCCTGCCCCTGCGCGCCCACGAGTTCGAGGAAGGCCCGCTGCAACGAGGGCGCCTCGCCGCGCACCTCGTCGAGCGGGCCGTGGGCGCGGATGCGGCCGGCTGCCATGACGGCCACCCAGTCGCACAGGGACTCCACGAGTTCCATCACGTGCGAGGAGAAGACGACGGTGGCGCCGGAGGCGGTGTACCGCTCCAGCACCCCGCGGATGGTCTGGGCGGAGACGGGGTCGACGCCCTCGAACGGCTCGTCGAGGAAGAGCACCTCGGGGTTGTGGAGCAGGGCGGCCGCGAGCCCGATCTTCTTCCGCATCCCGGTCGAGTAGTCGACGACCAGTTTGTGCTGGGCCCCCGCAAGATCGAGCACGTCGAGCAGCTGGGAGGCCCGCCGGTCGACCTCGCCCCCGGGCAGCCCCCGCAACCGGCCCGAGTACGCGAGCAGTTCACGCCCCGAGAGCCGCTCGAACAGCCGCAGTCCCTCGGGCAGGACGCCGATCCGGGACTTCACCTCGACGGGGTCGCGCCACACGTCGTGCCCGACCACGGAGACGGACCCCTGGTCGGGCCGCAGCAGCCCGGTCACCATGGAGAGGGTGGTGGTCTTCCCGGCCCCGTTCGGACCGACCAGACCGATGAACTTCCCCGCGGGCAGCTCCAGGTCGATACCGGCCACGGCAACCTGCTGCCCGAACCGCTTCCAGAGCCCACGCACACTCACAGCCGACGTCATGGACGCCCACCCTAGGGGCGCGGTGCGGGGAACCCGTCACCGATCCCTGCCGCACGCGTAGGCGAGCGGTGAGATCAACTCCTCGGCGTCCGGCAGCCAGCGGTTCGCGGGCGTCGGCCGGCAGGCCCACTGCACGGCACCGCTGGACCCGTACCGGGTCGGGGGACCGGCGACGTACGCCCCTTCCCCCAGGGCGACCAGATCGAGCGACGACGGGGTCCAGCCGAGCTTGCGGACCAGGTCCGGCACCTTCACCGACGCCCCCGGCAGCACGAAGAACTGCATCCGGCGGTCCGGGGTCAACGTCACGGGCCCCAGCGTCAGCTCCATCCGCTCCATCCGGGCCAGCGCCAGGAACCCCGCGGTCTCCGGGACGGAGATCGCGTCGAAGGTCCGCCCGGTGGGCAGCAGGATCGAAGCCGTCGGCTGCTTCTGCCACATCCGGCGCGCGACCGTGGCACTGCCGGTGGCCTGCGTGGCCCAGTCGTCCCGGGAGGGATGCGCCCCGGGCGCGGCGCACGCGGTGTCGCCGCAGGAGCACCGCTGCACCCCGTCGACGGCTTCCAGCCAGGTGCCGGGAAAGACGTCCCAGTGGCGCTCCTCGGCGTATCGTACGGCTGTCTCCAGCAGCGATTCCCCGCGCTGCTTCGGAATCTGAGCGGCTTCGGTACCCGCGATCGTCTCTTCCACGCAGAGCACAACTCCCGCACCCACCTCGGGTTACGGCCGCGCCAGGACCTCCGCGCGCGGGGGAAGCGCATCGGTTCCGTGTCCGGGGCGCATGGATGCATGTGTGGGGGCGCAGAGGAGGAACCCCGGCGTGGGCTGGGTAACCACGTCTGGGGTCGGTACGAGTCTTTACCCCGGCAATCCTCGCATGCCTCGCATTTTCGACACGTTGGTGGGGCATTGATCTTCACGGCCGGAACTTTTCGGTGGAAGACACGTCAACTCGGTGCGTGGGCAGGCACCGCAGCCACAGGGGGTACGCCATGGCCGCAAGGCCTCTCGTCGCGCGGCAGCCGAACGAACGGCTGCAGGCGCTCATCCAGGAGGCGGGGTGCTCGAACGCCGGGCTCGCCCGCCGGGTCAACATGTGCGGTGCCGAGCACGGCCTCGACCTGCGCTACGACAAGACGTCCGTGGCCCGTTGGCTGCGCGGACAGCAGCCGCGGGGCCGGGCGCCCGCGATCATCGCGGAGGCCCTCGGACGCAAACTCGGCCGTACGGTCACGATCGACGAGATCGGCATGGCCAACGGCAAGAACCTCGCCTCGGGCGTCGGGCTCCAGTTCTCGCCCACGGTCCTGGGCGCCATCGAGCAGGTGTGTGAGCTGTGGCGCAGTGACGTGGGCCGCCGGGACTTCCTGTCCGGCTCCTCGGTCGCCGCGTCCGCGCTGGTCGAGCCGAGCCGGGACTGGCTGATCTCCTCGCCCGACTCGCAGGTGGCGCGCCAGGCGGGCCCCCGCGTGGGGCAGTCCGACGTGGCGGCCGTGCGCGCGATGACCCAGGCGCTCGTCGACCTCGACCACCAGTACGGCAGCGGGCATGTGCGCCCGGTCGTCGTGCACTACCTCAACAGCGTGGTCTCCGGGCTGCTCGCGGGGTCCTACCGGGAGGCGACGGGGCGGGAACTGTTCGCCGCCGTCGCACGGTTGACCGAGCTCGCCGGGTACATGGCGGTCGACACCGGGCAACCGGGCCTGGCCCAGCGGTACTACATCCAGGCGCTGCGGCTCGCGCAGGCGGCGGGCGACCGCGGATACGGCGGTTACGTGCTCGCCGCGTCCATGAGCCACCTCGCCGCGCAGCTCGGGAACCCGCGCGAGATCGCCCAGTTGGCACGGGCGGCGCAGGAAGGGGCGCGGGGGCGGGTGACACCGCGCGCGGAGGCGATGTTCTACGCGGCGGAGGCGCGCGGGCACGCCCTCCTGGGCGACGCGCGGGCCACCCAGGCGGCGTCCGGGCGGGCCGTGCACGCCCTGGAGGCGGCGGACTCCTCCTCCGGTGACGACCCGGCGTGGATCGCGCACTTCGACGAGGCGTACCTGGCCGACGAGTTGGCCCACTGCCACCGTGACCTCGGGCAGGCCGACGCGGCGGCGCGGTGCGCGCAGGAGTCCCTGGACGGGCTTCCGGAGAACAAGGCGCGCCGGCGGGCCATCGGCCTGGTCCTGCTCGCCACCGCGCAGGTGCAGCAGCGCGAGATCGAGCAGGCCTGCAACACCGGCCTGAAAGCGGTGGAGTTGCTGGAGACCGTGCGCTCCAACCGGGGCGCCGAGTACCTCGACGACTTCCAGCAGCGCCTGGAACCGTTCCGTGACGAGCCCGTCGTAAGGGAGTTCGGGGCCAGGCTGGACCTTCAGGCGGCCGCGTAAAGGAGGACATACGGAGCGGATACGGGCCCGGAACCGTCACGTGATCTCCCGGGACTTGTTACTGCGGTCACAGGGACGCAGGTCACGTCCTGTGCTACGTGGCACCGGGCTCGGAGGACCCGGTAGCGTGAGCCGACGATTCCGAAGTTCCCCCATAAGTAGGAGTCCCGGTGACGCAGAGTGGACAGGGCGAGCAGCCCTCGGCGCGCGAAGCGCGCGAAGGCATCGTGCTGCCCTCCGACGGCGGGGAACCCCTGCTGCCGGGACAGACCGGTGGACACGGTGGTCCGCAGCCCGGCTACGGCCCTCCGCAGCAGGGCGGTTACGGCGGCCCCCAGGGCGGCCGGTCCGGCCAGGCCGCCGACGCGGCCTACGGCCAGCCGCCCGGCGGCCAGGCCTGGGGCACCCCGTGGGGCCCGGACCGGCAGCAGGGGCAGCAGCCGCACCAGGACCAGTCCCAGGCGCAGGCCCAGGACTGGTCGCAGCCGCCCGCCCAGCCCTGGGGGACGCCCCAGCAGCCCGGCGGCACACCGCCCCAGTCGCAGTCGCAGTCGCAGCCGCAGTCGCAGCCCGCGTACGACACCGACGAGCCGACGTCCTACTACCTGCCGCCCGTCGGTCAACCCGCCCCCCAGTCGCAGCCGTTGCCCCCGCAGCAGGGCCAGGTCGCGTCCCACGGGAATCCCGGGACCGGCGCGCACCAACAGCAGGCCACGCCGGGCTACCACACCGACGAGCCCACCTCGTACTACCTGCCGCCGGTGGGCCGGTCGCTCCCGTCCGCCCCCGGCGCACCGGCCTCCGCGCCCCTGCCGCCCGCCGACGAGGGCGCCACCCAGTTCATACCGCCGGTCCCGGCCGCCCCCGCCGACCACGAGGGGGCCACCCAGTTCCTTCCGCCCGTGCGCCCCGGCGCACTGCCGCCCGAGGTGGCCACCGGGGCGGCGCAGTACCCGGGACAGCACCCGCAGGCCGCGTACGGCGCCCAGCCCCCGCAGCACCCGGCCGCCGGCCCCGACGCCGAGGCCACGCAGTTCATCGCGCCCGTGCCCGGACAGGCCTACGGCGGGGAACGGCAGCCGCCCTCGGACTTCGACAACCTCTTCCGCGGCGGCCCGGGCGGTGACGGCACCGCCGCGTCCACGCAGCAGATGCCGCGCTTCACCCAGCCCGAGGCCGTACCGCCCGCGTACGGGGCCCCGCAGCCGTCGTACGGTGCCCAGCCGCCGTACAGCCCGCCCGGCGGTGACCACTACGACGACGGTGACCGGGGCGGCCGCCGGCGCTCGCGGGTGCCGGTCATCGCCGCCGTGGGCATCGGCATCGTCGTGCTCGGCATCGGGGCGGGCGCGCTGCTCGCCGGCGGCGGCGGTGACGGCGACGCCGGCGACAAGAACCAGACGGTGTCGGCGACGGCCCCCGCGACCGGCGGTTCCTCCTCGCCGGCCGCCGATCCCGCGAAGGCGCAGGCCGTCGAGCTGGACAAGCTGCTCGCCGACAGCGGCAACAGCCGCTCCTCGGTGATCAGCGCGGTGGCGAACGTGAAGTCCTGCAAGAACCTCGGCCAGGCGGCCACGGACCTGCGGGACGCGGCGGCCCAGCGCACCGGCCTGGTGACCCGGCTCAAGGCGCTCTCCGTCGACCGGCTGCCCGCCCACGCCGAGCTGACCGACGCCCTCACCAAGGCCTGGCAGGCGTCCGCGTCCGCCGACAACCACTACGCGGCCTGGGCCGACCAGGCCGCCGGCAAGAAGGGCTGCAAGAAGGGCCAGGCCCGCATCACGGGGCAGACCCAGGCCGGCAACCGGGACAGCGGCACCGCCAGCACCGAGAAGGCCAAGGCGGCCCGGCTGTGGAACGCGATCGCCGGGAAGTACGGCCTGACCGAGCGCACGGCCACCCAGCTCTGAACGGTCCGCGGGGGGCGCGACGGCGTCCCCCGCGGGTCAGTCGACGTCCGCGTTCTGGAGGGTCCTCGTCGCGTCGGTGAAGCCCTCGCGGGCCGCCACGAGCTGGCCCCCGCGCACCACCTGGAGCGTCACATGGGCGTTCACCATGCGCGGGAACCCGACCGTGGCGAGGTCGTCGGCGGTGCTCCAGGTGTCCCGGGTGGTCCACCGGAGGGTCGGGGTCAGACCGCCGGTGGAGATCTTGAGGCCGTCGTTGAGGGCGCCGCGCACGCTGTCGGCGGACACCTCGCCGCCGCCCAGCGACTCGACGGCCTTCTCGAAGACCTGGTAGGCGATCCAGGTGGTCTGCACGCCCGCGTCCGCCGAGTCGATGCGGTTGTCGCCGAAGGCCTCCGCGTTGATGACCTTCTTCATCGCGTCCCAGCGGGCGTCGCTCTCCACCGGGTACCAACCGGTGATGTACGACCCCTCGTAGGGGCCCGACGCCCCGCCGGACGCGTCGATCACCGTCTGGTCGACGCTGCCCATCGCCATGGCGGTGCGCACCTCGGGGTAGTCCTCGCGGGCGCGCCGGAAGGAGTCCATGAAGGTGCTGGTGCGGTCGCCGAGCGCGGGCACCACGCACCCCTCCTTGGCGCCCTTCACGCCGGAGCCCGCGGCGCCGGACGTCGAGCTGACGAGCGCCTTCGTCGACTGCGCCGAGTACTCGGTGGCGTCGTCCGCCGCCCGCACGTCGCTCGCGGCCCGGTGCCCGCCGGTGGTCAGCCCGGAGTCCAGCAGGACGGGCAGCTCGTCGCCCACGATGGTGTCGGGCCGTACGAGGGTGACGTTGCCGCAGACCGCCGCGAGCTCCTTGCCGAGGCCGGCGAGCAGGGTCGGCTGGCCGCCGTTGACGGGGTAGGACAGCGGGCTGGTGAACTCGTCGTTGGTGACGCCGTAGCCGCCGATGTAGGGGATGCCGGCGCCCTCCAGCGGCGGGAAGAAGGAGTCGCCGTACTGGCTGTAGGAGCCGACGACCGCGACGACGTTCTCCTTGACCGCACGCCGGGCGCACTGCGCCGCGGACACCCCGTCGTTGTGGTCGTTGCAGGTCAGGACGGTGAGCTTACGGCCGTTGATGCCGCCCCTGGAGTTGACCCAGCGGGCGTAGGCGCGGGCGAAGGCGGGCATGCCGGGCTTGTTGGTGGCATTGGTGTCCGACGGGGCCCACGTCATGACCTTGATCGGGTCGCCCCCGGAACCCCCCGTGGTACCGGGGACGACCCCGCAACCGGTGACGAGGGAAGCACACGCCGTCAGGGCCCCCGCCGCGAGGGCGGCGGCTCTGACGGGCCGGTGCTGGGGGAGGAAGGTGCTGCGGATGCGTCGCCTGCCGGTCATGGGCACACACGCTTCCGTCACATCGCCAACTCGGAAGTGACCCTCGGTCAAGGGAAGGTGACGTAAAGGTGAACAGCGAGGGCCTGTGCGGCACGTATGGGGGAGGAACGTACGATCGGTGACCGTGCAAGGTTCGGAGAACTCTTCCCGTCGCGGCCGTCGCTCCTCCACCATGGGCGGCATGCCACTGAACGACATGCCGTGGTGGCGCTGGCGCAGCAATGTGCGCTCCGCGCTGCACATGCTCTCCGATCCCGCGTTCCAGCAGAACGTCTGGCTGGCCGGTGTCGAGGGGTACGGGGACGTCACCGACGCCGTGTACCGCCTCGTCGAGGACACCTGGCTCGACAACTGGTCCGCCGAGAAGTACGTCGGCACGATCTTCCGGGACTCCCAGGAGGCCGCCCTCGTCGACACCGCCGTGCTGCGGGTGCTGCGGATCATGCACCAGGTCGGCCCGGACGCCCCCGTCTCCGTGTACATGGAGAACCCGGGGTGGCCGGACGCGGTGCGGGCGGCGCGGGACGCGCACGTACGGATGGCGACGGCCGACGGCGAGGACCCCGACGCGCCCCCGCGCACGCTCCAGGTGCTCCAGATCATGACCCGGTCCGCGTGACGGACGCGGTGTCTGCCGCACCGGTGGATATGCGACCCTGTCCTGCATGAACGAGCAGTCCCCCCGAGCCGAGGCCCTGGCCGACCAGTACGTCCTGACCCTGTCCTGTCCCGACAAGCAGGGCATCGTGCACGCCGTGTCGAGCTACCTCTTCATGACCGGCTGCAACATCGAGGACAGCCAGCAGTTCGGTGACCACGACACGGGTCTGTTCTTCATGCGCGTCCACTTCTCGGCCGAGGCCCCGGTGACGGTGGACAAGCTGCGGGCGTCCTTCGCGGCCATCGGCGACTCCTTCCACATGGACTGGCAGATCAACCGGGCCGAGGACCGGATGCGGGTCGTGCTGATGGTCAGCAGGTTCGGGCACTGTCTGAACGACCTGCTGTTCCGCGCGCGCATCGGCGCCCTCCCCGTCGAGATCGCCGCCGTGGTCTCCAACCACACCGACTTCGCCGAGCTCGTGGGGTCGTACGACATTCCCTTCCACCACATTCCGGTGACGCGGGAGAACAAGGCCGAGGCGGAGGCGCGGCTGCTCGAACTGGTGCGGGAGCAGGACGTCGAACTCGTCGTGCTCGCCCGGTACATGCAGGTGCTCTCCGACGACCTGTGCAAGCAGCTCAGCGGGCGGATCATCAACATCCACCACTCGTTCCTGCCGAGCTTCAAGGGCGCGAAGCCGTATCACCAGGCTCACGCCCGGGGGGTCAAGCTGATCGGGGCCACGGCGCACTACGTGACCGCGGACCTCGACGAGGGGCCGATCATCGAGCAGGAGGTCGAGCGGGTGGGGCACGACGTCACTCCGGACCAGCTCGTGGCGATCGGGCGGGACGTGGAGTGCCAGGCGCTGGCGCGGGCCGTGAAGTGGCACGCCGAGCGGAGGATTCTGCTGAACGGGCGGCGGACGGTCGTTTTCGCCTAGTCCGCCCAGGAGCTCGGGGGGTTCCGTGCGTCGGGCGGCTGCGGGTGGTTCGTGGTTGCTCGCGCAGTTCCCCGCGCCCCTTGAGTACGTGCAGTGAACGTGCCTTCAGGGGCGCGGGGAACTGCGCGAACGGCCCCCACCGGCCCGCAGCCGCCCACGAACCCCCGAC
>NZ_LJBR01000129.1 GCF_001282115.1 Streptomyces sp. NRRL B-24085
CCCCCGCCCACTGAAAGGACCCCCCCGTGCAGATCGCGATCGTCCTCTACGACCGCTTCACCGCCCTGGACGCCGTGGGACCGTACGAGACCCTCGGCCGCCTCCCCGACGCGGAGACCGTCTTCGTCGCCGAGCAGGCCGGTCCCGTGCGCACCGACACCGGCCGGCTCGCCCTCACCGCCGACCGGACGCTCGCCGAGGTGCCGAGCCCCGACATCGTGATCGTGCCGGGCGGCCCCGGCCAGACCCCGCAGATGGAGAACCCGGTGCTGCTCGACTGGCTGCGCGCCGCCGACGCCACCAGCACCTGGACCACGTCCGTGTGCACCGGTTCCCTGCTGCTCGCCGCGGCGGGCCTGCTCCGGGGCCGCCGCGCCACCTCCCACTGGCTGGCCCTGGACTTCCTGAAGGAGTTCGGCGCCGAACCCACGGGCGAGCGGGTCGTGTTCGACGGCAAGTACGTCACCGCCGCGGGCGTCTCCTCCGGGATCGACATGGGTCTCACGCTGCTCGGCAGGATCGCGGGCGACGAACACGCCCAGGCCGTGCAGCTCCTGACCGAGTACGACCCGCAGCCGCCCTACGACGCCGGCTCGCCGCAGAAGGCGCCCGCGCACCTCGTCGAGGAGTTCCGCTCCAAGAGCCGCTTCATCCTGACGTAGTCCAGGTGAAGCGCGGCGTCCTGCGCTCCAGGAAGGCGGCGACCCCCTCCGCGGTGTCGCCGCTGCCGCGCGCCTGCCCGGACCAGTGGGCGTCCCGGTCGGTGCGGCCGTTCGCGAACTCCTTCGCGGCGGCCTGCGTGAGCTGCGAACGGGATGCCAGGACCCGGGTGAACTCCCCGACCCGCTTGGTGAGTTCGCCCTCCGGCAGCACCTCGTCGACCAGGCCGGTGCGCAGCGCCCGCTCCGCGTCGATCAACTCCCCGGAGAACAGCAGGTACTTGGCCGCGGCGGGGCCGACCAGCGCCACCAGCCGCCGGGTGGAGGAGGCCGGGTACACGATCCCGAGCTTCGACGGTGTCACCCCGAACAGCGCGCCCTCCTCGGCGAACCGCAGATCGCACGCCGCCGCGAGCTGCGCCCCGCCGCCCACGCAGTGCCCGCGCACCGCCGCCAGCGTCGGCTTCGGAAAGGCCGCCAGGGCCTCCTCGGCCCGCACCGCGAGCCCTTGTGCCTCCTCGGGCGACGAGCGCAGCGTGGAGATGTCGGCGCCCGCGCAGAACGTCCCGCCCGCACCGGTCAGCACGAGCGCACGGACGCCCGGATCGGCGGCCAGCGTGTCCAGCAGCGGCGGCAGCGCCCGCCACATCGCGGCCGTCATGGCATTGCGCTTGGCCGGATGGTGGACCACGACGGTGGCGACCGCGTCGGTGACGGTGTGCAGCAGCTGCGGTTCCGGGTACTCCATGGGTCGGATGCTAGCCCCACGCCCCGACCGTACGATCAAGACGGGGTCCGCAGTGCGAGGAGGCCCCGCATGGCAGTGAACAAGGCGGAGAACCCGGAGACGGCCAAACTGAGCCGCGGGTTCGGCTGGCTCGCGGCGCTCGGCGTGGTCCTGGTGATCGCCGGACTGGTCGGGCTGGTCTACACCGGGGTGGCCACGCTGACCTCCATGATCCTGTTCGGCTGGCTCCTGCTGATCGGCGGGGTGGTCGGACTGCTGCACGCGGTCCAGGCCCGGGACTCCAACTTCTTCTGGCTCGGTGTCGTGGTCGCCGCCCTGAACATCGCGGCCGGTGTCGTCGTCATCGTGCGGCCGGAGGCGGCGGCAGCGGCACTGACCATGTTCGCCGCGCTGCTCTTCCTGACCGGAGGGGTGTTCCGGCTGGTCGGCAGCCTGGTGGTGCGGGGACCGCAGTTCGGCTGGACGCTCGTGCAGGGCGCCTTCGGACTGCTGCTGGGCATCCTGGTGCTGGCCTCCTGGCCGAGCAGCAGCAAGTACGTGATCGGCTGCTTCTTCTCGCTCGGTCTGCTCTTCGACGGCCTCGGGCTCGTCGCCACCGGCTTCGGCGGACGCAAGATCGTCGGGATGGTCACCGAACAGCAGGAAGCGGCCGCCAAGCCGACACCCCTCGAATAGTTCCGTGCGGATCCGGTCAGGGGCGCTCGATATGCGCTGACTTCTGTTCAGGTATCCGGACCGGAGCGGGCCGCTGCCAACACTCGACCTGTGGTGACAATCGAGCGCAAGGGTGGCGACCGAGGAATGGACGACCAGGGGCGCGGGTCGGACCCTCGCCCGCCGGACAGCGGAGAGGACCCCTTCCAACCGCCTCCCCTCGGCCCGGGCACACCGGACCCGCTGCCGTACGAGGGCGTGTGGCGGTTCACCGCTCCCGCCGTCGACGCCTCGGTCCCGCAGGCGCGGCACGCCGTGCGGGACCTGCTGCACCGCCAGGGCGTACCCGTCTCGGACGACCTCGTCCAGGGCCTCCTGCTGATCGTCTCCGAGCTCGTCACGAACGCCGTCCGGCACGCGGCCCTGCTCTCGCCGATGCTCGCCGTGGAGGTGGCCGTGGGCGCGGAGTGGGTGCGGGTGTCCGTGGAGGACAACCACCCCTACCGGCCGACCGCCCTGGAGGCCGCGCACAGTGAGACCGGGGGCCGGGGACTGCTGCTGGTGCGGGAGATCACCCGGGAGGCGGGCGGCGTCTGCGACGTCGAGCACACGGCGGGCGGCGGCAAGGTGATCTGGGCCGCCCTGCCGCTCAAGTCCGTGCGCGTGTCCTGAGCGTCCGCGCGCTCCTCACCAGCCGGCGGACGGGCCCGTCAGCTCCCGGACCGCGGGACGGGCCGCGTCCAGCACCGTCATGAACCAGGCGGAGAAGGGGTCCTTGGCGTGCCGCTCCGCCAGCTCGGCCGGGGTGACGAAGGCGGTCGTGGCGACCTCCTCCGGGTCCGGGCCGAGCGGGGCCTGCACCATGCCGACGAACAGGTGGTTGTACTCCTGCTCGACCAGGCCCGAGTCCGGGTCCGGGTGGTTGTAGCGGACCGTGCCCGCCTCGGCGAGCAGCGACGGGGAGACCCCCAGCTCCTCGTACGTGCGCCGGGCCGCCGCAGCGAAGGGCGCCTCGCCCGGGTAGGGGTGGCCGCAGCAGGTGTTGGACCACACGCCGGGGGAGTGGTACTTGCCCAGCGCGCGCTGCTGGAGGAGCAGCCGGCCCCGTTCGTCGAAGAGGAACACCGAGAAGGCGCGGTGGAGCTGCCCCGGCGGCTGGTGGGCGGCGAGCTTCTCCGCGGTGCCGATCGTCACACCGTGCTCGTCGACCAGTTCCAGCAGGATCGCGTTCGCGGCGCCGTTCGACGGAGTGTGCGTCGTGGTGGCAGGTGTGGTCGGCATACCCATCCTTCACATCGGTCTTCGCGCCCCAAGTGTGCCGCACGGATCCGGCACCCCCGGCAGTTGATCGTGCCCGGCGCGGCGGGCGGGGAACCGCTCGGGGCGGAGCTGTGGGGTGGAGGACGCGAAGGTGCGCCGGATCGCTGCATTCCGTCGGAACAGGTGTTTCATGCACCGTACACGTGTGTCAGTGGCAGAGGTGCGCCTCGTGCTCCGCGTGCCCGACCGGCTCCAGTTGGAAGGTGCAGTGCTCCACATCGAAGTGGTCGCCGAGGCAGTTCTGGAGCTCGTGCAGCATCTTCTCGTGGCCGATGGCGCTGAGCACGTCCGAACGCACCACCACGTGCGCGGAGAGCACCGGCATGCCCGAGGTGATCGTCCAGGCGTGCAGGTCGTGGACGTCCTCCACGCCGTCCAGGGCCAGAATGTGGGTCCGCACCTCCGCCATGTCGACGTCCTTGGGCGCCGCCTCCAGCAGGACGTCGAGGGTCTCGCGCAGCAGCTTGACGGTGCGCGGCACGATCATCAGGCCGATGACGAGCGAGGCGATCGGGTCGGCGGCCTGCCAGCCCGTGGTCAGGATCACCACCGCCGAGATCAGCACCGCGAGCGAGCCCAGCGCGTCGGCCGCGACCTCCAGGAAGGCCCCGCGCACGTTCAGGCTCTCCTTCTGGCCGCGCATCAGCAGGGTCAGCGAGATCATGTTCGCCACCAGGCCGATCGCACCGAACACGATGGTCAGCCCGCCCTGGGTGCCGGCCGGCGTGACGAACCGCTCGATCGCCTCGTACAGGACGTAGCCGCCGACCCCGAGCAGCAGCAGGCAGTTCGCGAGGGCGGCGAGGATCTCCGCGCGGGCGTACCCGAAGGTGCGGTTGCCGGTCGCCGGGCGGCCGGCGAAGTGGATGGCCAGCAGGGCCATGCCGAGGCCGAGCGCGTCCGTGGCCATGTGCGCCGCGTCGGCCACCAGGGCGAGGGAGTCCGCGGCGACCCCGCCGACGATCTCGACCACCATGACGGTGAGCGTGATCGACAGGGCCACCCGCAGCCTGCCGACGTACGCGGCGGTCGCCGTGCCGCCGGGCGGCGCGTGGGTGTGCCCGTGATCGTGCCCTGCCCCCATGGAAGCCGCCTCCAACGCGTCGATCCCGAACACCCCGTCCGGGATCACAGTCAACTACGGGTGGGGGGTATCCGGCAACGCGGCACTGAACACCGTTGTCATGTGCCCTGACCTGCGGAAACGAAGCGCAGGTCAGGACGGCCCCGGCGGGTTCAGCCGTGGTGCAGCAGCCATCCGCGCCAGGCCGACTCGATCATCTCGCGCACCCCCCGCCGGGCGCTCCAGCCGAGCGTCTCTGCGGCCCGGGCGGCCGAGGCCACCGAGACGGGGGCGTCCCCGGGGCGACGGGGCTCCACGATCGCGGGCCGTCGGTCTCCGGTCACCTCTCCGATCACCGTGACCATCTCGCGCACGGAAACGCCCTCGCCGCGACCGATGTTGACCGTCAGATCCCCGCGCCGTCCGCCGTCGGACAGCCGCCGGGCCGCCGCGAGATGCGCCTCGGCGAGGTCGGACACATGGATGTAGTCGCGGATGCAGGTGCCGTCCGGGGTCGGGTAGTCGTCGCCGAAGATCCGCGGGGCCTCGTCGCGGGTGAGACGGTCGAAGACCATGGGCACGATGTTGAAGACACCGGTGTCCGCGAGCTCCGGCGCCGCCGCCCCGGCCACGTTGAAGTAGCGCAGGCACACGGTGGAGATCCCGTGCGCCTGTCCGGCCGCCCGCACCAGCCACTCCCCGGCCAGCTTCGTCTCGCCGTACGGGTTCACGGGGGCGCAGGGTGTCTCCTCCGTGATCAGGCCCACATCGGGGTTGCCGTAGACGGCCGCCGAGGAGGAGAACAGGAAGCGTTCGATCCCGGCCTCCGCGACCGCCTCCAGGAGGGTCGCGAGACCGCCGACGTTCTCCTGGTAGTAGCGGGTCGGCTGCGCCACCGACTCGGCGACCTGCTTGCGCGCCGCGAGGTGCACCACACCCGTCACCGCGTGCTCGGCCAGCACCCGCTTCAGCAGTCCGCCGTCCAGCGAGGAGCCGCGGACCAGCGGCACGTCGGCGGGCAGCCGCGCGGGCACCCCCGCCGAGAGGTCGTCCAGGACGAGCACCCGTTCCCCGGCCCCCGTCATGGCCCGCGCCACATGCGCCCCTATGTACCCGGCACCGCCGGTGATCAGCCACGTCATGGTCGTCCACCCTATGCCGACGCTCCCGGAGCCTCGCGATGTCCCGGATGTCCGCTCTGCGGAGGGCGGTTTGTGGGCGGGGGCCGGGATCACCCATGATGATCGCGGCAAAGGCCGGGGGAGTCGCTGTCGATCGGCCCGTTAACGGGCGGTGAACGCAGCCTTCTTGGCATCCGATAGCCTCTGCCGACATGCCGCCCGCCTGGCCCGGCCAAGGGGCGCCCCCATCGTGCACATGACCGGCGCCCGCGCGTCGGCACCCAGGGAGTGAGTTCGGTTGTCGACCGCCATCCTCACCGGTCAGCCGGTCCCCGGATCGTCGATCGAGGGTGATCTGCGGTCCCTCGGCTTCGACGTGCAGGTCGCCGCGGACGCCGCCGACGCCGAACGGCTGGTCGCCGAGGCGCCCTGCGACCAGCGCGTCGCCCTCGTCGACGCCCGGTTCGTCGGCCACGTGCACGCGCTGCGCCTCGGCCTCACCGACCCCCGCTTCTCCCTCGCCGCCGTGCCCGGGGCGGTCACCGCGCAGCCCGACGGCCGCACGACCCTGACCCGTGCCCTGGCCCGCGAGAACTCCGCGGGCGGCGGTACGGCCGGTGGGGGTGCCCCCGCGCGGACGAAGTTGAGCGTGGGGGACGTGGACAGCCTCCCCGACCGCATCGTCACCGCGCTGACCGACGACGGCGCCGACGTGCACCGCCCCGAGCTCGGCAGCCTGGTCGCCGCCGTCCCCGCCGACCCCCAGGCCCGCAACGAGGCACGGCAGGCCGTCGCGGACGTCGACGACGAGGCCGTACGCCTCAGGTCCGCCGTGAAGTCCCGCGACGGCTTCTTCACCACGCACTTCATCAGCCCCTACTCCCGCTACATCGCCCGCTGGTGCGCCCGCCGCGGCCTGACCCCGAACCAGGTCACCACCGCGTCCCTGATCACCGCGCTCGTCGCGGCGGCCTGCGCGGCCACCGGCACCCGGGGCGGCTTCGTCGCCGCGGGCGTCCTGCTCATCGCGTCCTTCGTCCTGGACTGCACCGACGGCCAGCTCGCCCGCTACTCCCTCCAGTACTCCACCCTCGGCGCCTGGCTCGACGCCACCTTCGACCGGGCCAAGGAGTACGCCTACTACGCCGGCCTCGCCCTCGGAGCGGCCCGCGGCGGCGATGACGTCTGGGCCCTGGCGCTCGGCGCGATGGTCCTCCAGACCTGCCGGCACGTCGTCGACTTCTCCTTCAACGAGGCGAACCACGACGCCACCGCCAACACCAGCCCCACGGCGGCCCTCTCGGACAAGCTCGACAGCGTCGGCTGGACGGTGTGGGTGCGGCGGATGATCGTCCTGCCCATCGGCGAGCGCTGGGCGATGATCGCGGTGCTGACCGCGCTGACGACTCCCCGGATCACCTTCTACGCCCTGCTCATCGGGTGCGCCTTCGCGGCGACGTACACCACGGCCGGCCGGGTGCTGCGCTCGCTGACCCGCAAGGCACGGCGGACCGACCGGGCCGCGCAGGCGCTCGCGGACCTCGCCGACTCCGGCCCGCTCGCGCAGGGTGTCGCGGGCGTCCTCAAGGCTCCCGCGCGCCGCCTGCCCGGCTTCGCCGCCCCCGTCGCGGCCCTGCTCGGCGGCCTCGCCGTCGTCGGCCTCGCCTGGCAGCCAGGCTTCGGCGGCCCGCTGGCCGTGGTCGGCGCCGTGCTCTACGCCGTCACCTCGGGTCTCGCCGTCGCCCGCCCCCTCAAGGGCGCCCTCGACTGGCTCGTCCCGCCCTTCTTCCGCGCCGCCGAGTACGGCACCGTCCTGCTGCTCGCGGCCGAAGCGGACGTGAACGGAGCGCTTCCCGCGGCTTTCGGCCTGGTGGCGGCCGTCGCCTACCATCACTACGACACGGTGTACCGCATCCGCGGCAACGCCGGAGCGCCCCCGGCCTGGCTGGTGCGCGCCGTCGGGGGGCACGAGGGGCGGACACTGCTCGTCACCGTCCTGGCCGCGCTGCTCACCGCTTCGCAGTTCACCGTCGCGCTCACGGTCCTGGCCGTGGCCGTGGCCCTGCTGGTGCTCGTCGAGAGCATCCGCTTCTGGGTGTCCGCAGGGGCACCCGCCGTACACGACGAAGGAGAACCCGCATGATCGGCCTCGTGCTGGCGGCCGGCGCCGGACGCCGACTGCGCCCCTACACCGACAGCCTCCCCAAGGCTCTGGTGCCGGTGGGCCCCGCGGGCATAGAGGGCGAACCGACGGTCCTGGACCTCACCCTCGGCAACTTCGCCGAGATCGGTCTGACCGAGGTCGCGGTCATCGTCGGCTACCGCAAGGAGGCCGTGTACGAGCGCAAGGCCGCCCTGGAGGCGAAGTACGGCCTCAAGCTCACCCTCATCGACAACGACAAGGCCGAGGAGTGGAACAACGCCTACTCCCTGTGGTGCGGCCGTGACGCCCTCAAGGACGGCGTGATCCTCGCCAACGGCGACACCGTGCACCCGGTCTCCGTCGAGAAGACGCTGCTCGCAGCCCGCGGCGAGGGCAAGCGGATCATCCTCGCCCTGGACACGGTGAAGAACCTCGCCGACGAGGAGATGAAGGTCGTCGTCGACGCCGAGCGCGGCATGACGAGGATCACCAAGCTGATGGACCCCGCCGAGGCCACCGGTGAGTACATCGGCGTCACCCTCATCGAGGGCGACGCCGCCCCCGAACTGGCCGACGCGCTGAAGACGGTCTGGGAGAGCGACCCGCAGCAGTTCTACGAGCACGGCTACCAGGAGCTCGTGAACCGCGGCTTCCGCATCGACGTCGCGCCGATCGGCGACGTCCCGTGGGTGGAGATCGACAACCACGACGACCTCGCCCGTGGACGGGAGATCGCGTGCCGGTACTGACAAGGCTGATCCCCTCGCCGGTCGTCGTGGACATCCGCCCGGGTGCCCTCGACGACCTGGCGTGCGTGCTCGCCGACGAGCGGATCTCGCACTCGGGCAAGCTGGCCGTCGCGGTCAGCGGCGGCTCGGGCGCGAGGCTGCGCGAGCGGCTCGAGCCCTCCTTGCCCGGGGCCACCTGGTACGAGGTCGGCGGCGGCACCCTCGACGACGCGATCCGGCTGGCCGGCGACATGAAGGCCGGTCACTACGACGCGGTCGTCGGACTCGGCGGCGGAAAGATCATCGACTGCGCCAAGTTCGCCGCGGCACGCGTCGGCCTGCCCCTGGTCGCCGTACCGACCAACCTCGCGCACGACGGCCTGTGCTCGCCCGTCGCGACCCTCGACAACGACGCGGGCCGCGGCTCCTACGGCGTGCCCAACCCGATAGCGGCCGTCATCGACCTGGACGTCATCCGCGAGGCCCCGGTGCGCTTCGTGCGCGCGGGCATCGGTGACGCGGTGTCCAACATCAACGCGATCGCCGACTGGGAGCTGGCGAACCGCGTCAAGGGCGAGAAGATCGACGGACTGGCCGCCGCCATGGCCCGCCAGGCCGGCGAGGCGGTGCTCCGGCACCCGGGCGGGGTCGGGGACAACGACTTTCTTCAGGTGCTCGCCGAGGCCCTGGTCCTCACCGGCGTCGCGATGTCGATCTCCGGCGACTCACGGCCCGCGTCCGGCTCCTGCCACGAGATCAACCACGCGTTCGACCTGCTCTACCCCAAGCGTGCTGCCGCCCACGGCGAGCAGTGCGGCCTGGGCGCGGCCTTCGCGATGTACCTGCGCGGAGCCCACGAGGAAGCGGCCTACATGGCCGAGGTCCTGCGCCGGCACGGACTTCCGGTACTGCCGGAGGAGATCGGCTTCACGCCCGCGGAGTTCGTGCGCGCCGTGGAGTTCGCCCCGCAGACCCGTCCCGGCCGCTACACCATCCTCGAACACCTCGACCTCAAGACCGACCAGATCAAGGACATCTACGCCGACTATGTCAAGGCCATCGGTAGCTGAACTCCGTCCGGTCGTCCACCCCGCTGGGGTCAAGGACCGGCGCAGCGGTGAGCACTGGATGGGACGCCTCTACATGCGTGAGGTGTCCCTGCGGGTGGACCGCTACCTGGTGAACACCAGGGTCACGCCCAACCAGCTCACGTACCTGATGACCGTCTTCGGTGTCCTCGCGGCCCCGGCACTGCTGGTGCCGGGGATCCCGGGCGCCGTGCTCGGCGTGGTGTGCGTCCAGATGTACCTGCTGCTGGACTGCGTCGACGGCGAGATCGCGCGCTGGAAGAAGCAGTACTCGCTCAACGGCGTCTACCTCGACCGCGTCGGCGCCTACCTGACCGACGCGGCCGTCCTGACCGGCTTCGGTCTGCGCGCCGCCGACCTGTTCGGCAGCGGCCGCATCGACTGGCTGTGGGCCTTCCTCGGCACGCTCGCCGCCCTCGGCGCGATCCTCATCAAGGCGGAGACCGACCTGGTCGGTGTCGCCCGGCACCAGGCCGGCAAGCCGCCGGTGCAGGAGTCGGCCGCCGAGATGCGCTCCTCCGGCATGGCGCTGGCCCGCAAGGCCGCCTCCCTGCTCAAGTTCCACCGGCTGATCCTCGGCATCGAGGCGTCCCTGCTGATCCTGGTCCTCGCGATCGTGGACCAGGTGCGCGACGACCTGTTCTTCTCGCGGCTCGGCGTCGCCGTGCTGGCCGGCATCGCCCTGCTCCAGACGCTGCTGCACCTCGTGTCCATCCTCGCCTCCAGCAGGCTGAAGTGAGCGGCGGCATGAAGGTCGGCGCGGTCGTCATCACCATGGGCAACCGCCCCGAGGAGCTGCGTTCCCTGCTCGACTCGGTCGCCAAGCAGGACGGCGACCCGGTCGAGGTCGTCGTCGTCGGCAACGGCTCGCCCGTCCCGGACGTCCCCGCGGGCGTGCGCACCATCGAGCTGCCCGAGAACCTCGGCATCCCCGGCGGCCGCAACGTCGGCATCGAGGCCTTCGGCCCCAGCGGTCGAGATGTCGACATACTGCTTTTCCTCGACGACGACGGTCTCCTGCCGAACCACGACACCGCCGAACTGTGCCGGCAGGCCTTCGCCGCCGACCCGAAGCTCGGCATCGTCAGCTTCCGCATCGCCGACCCCGACACCGGCGTCACCCAGCGCCGGCACGTCCCCCGGCTGCGCGCCTCCGACCCGATGCGCTCCTCCCGGGTCACCACCTTCCTCGGCGGCGCCAACGCCGTACGCACCCAGGTCTTCGCCGAAGTCGGCGGCCTCCCCGACGAGTTCTTCTACGCCCACGAGGAAACCGACCTGGCATGGCGGGCCCTCGACGCGGGCTGGATGATCGACTACCGGTCCGACATGGTGCTGTACCACCCGACGACCGCGCCCTCGCGGCACGCGGTCTACCACCGCATGGTCGCCCGCAACCGCGTCTGGCTCGCCCGCCGCAACCTGCCCGCGCTGCTCGTCCCGGTCTACCTCGGCGTCTGGATGCTGCTCACCCTCGTGCGCCGCCCCTCACGGCCCGCCCTGAAGGCGTGGTTCGCCGGGTTCCGGGAAGGCTGGAGCACGCCGTGCGGACCGCGCAGGCCCATGAAGTGGCGTACCGTCTGGCGACTGACCCGACTGGGCCGGCCCCCGGTCATCTGACAAGCTCGTCCTGAGAGCGGCCGGGCCGCACCGCGGCCCACGCTCGTGCCCTGCCCGCCCAGGCCGCGCATCCCGAAGCATCCCGAAGAGGAAAGCTATCCACCAGTGAGTGAGACAACGCACGACGGCACGGTCGCGCTGAGCGCGCCCGCGTCGCCCGACGAGGGCCTCACGGCGGCACAGCTCGCCGACCGGTACGGCCTGTCCGTGAGCGGTGCCCGGCCCTCGCTCGTCGACTACGTCCGCCAGCTCTGGGACCGGCGCCACTTCATCCTCGCGTTCTCGCGGGCGAAGCTGACCGCCCAGTACAGCCAGGCCAAGCTCGGCCAGCTGTGGCAGGTGGCGACCCCGCTGCTGAACGCGGCCGTGTACTTCTTCATCTTCGGTGTCATCCTGAACGCCAGCCGTGGCATGCCGAAGGACGTGTACATCCCGTTCCTGGTCACGGGTGTCTTCGTGTTCACCTTCACGCAGAGCTCCGTGATGGCGGGCGTGCGCGCCATCTCCGGCAACCTCGGCCTGGTCCGCGCGCTGCACTTCCCGCGGGCGTCCCTGCCGATCTCCTTCGCGCTCCAGCAGCTCCAGCAGCTGTTGTTCTCGATGGTCGTGCTGTTCGCCGTCGCGGTCGGCTTCGGCCACTACCCGGACCTGTCGTGGGCGCTGATCGTCCCGGTGCTGCTCCTTCAGTTCCTCTTCAACACCGGCCTGGCGCTGATCATGGCCCGCGCGGGCGCCAAGACCCCCGACCTGGCACAGCTCATGCCGTTCGTGATGCGTACCTGGATGTACGCGTCCGGCGTGATGTTCTCCATCCCGATCATGCTGGCCGACAAGCCGCAGTGGCTCGCCACGGTGCTCCAGTGGAACCCGGCGGCCATCTACATGGACCTCATGCGCTTCGCCCTGATCGACGAGTACGGCGCCGAGAACCTGCCCGACCACGTCTGGGCGGCCGCGGGCGGCTGGGCCGCGCTCTTCGCGCTGGGCGGCTTCGTGTACTTCTGGAAGGCGGAGGAAAGGTACGGCCGTGGCTGAGGACACCAGGGACGGACACACCCCCACCGTCATCGCGGACGAGCTGCACATCGTCTACCGCGTCAACGGCGCCAAGACCGGCAAGGGCAGTGCGACCGCCGCGCTGAGCCGCATCCTCAAGCGCGGGGAGGAGCGGGGCGTGCGCAAGGTGCACGCCGTCAAGGGCGTCTCCTTCGTCGCCTACAAGGGGGAGGCGATCGGCCTGATCGGCTCCAACGGCTCCGGCAAGTCGACCCTCCTGCGCGCCATCGCCGGTCTGCTGCCCGCCGAGCGGGGGCGCGTCTACACCCACGGGCAGCCCTCGCTGCTCGGCGTCAACGCGGCCCTGATGAACGACCTGACCGGCGAGCGCAACGTCATCCTCGGCGGCCTCGCCATGGGCATGTCCCGGGAGCAGATCAAGGAGCGCTACCAGGAGATCGTCGACTTCTCCGGGATCAACGAGAAGGGCGACTTCATCACCCTCCCGATGCGCACCTACTCCTCCGGCATGGCGGCGCGTCTGCGGTTCTCCATCGCCGCCGCCAAGGACCACGACGTCCTCATGATCGACGAGGCCCTGGCCACCGGCGACCGCAAGTTCCAGAAGCGCTCCGAGGAACGCATCCGGGAGCTGCGCAAGGAGGCCGGCACGGTGTTCCTCGTCAGTCACAACAACAAGTCGATCCGTGACACCTGCAACCGCGTCCTGTGGCTGGAGCGCGGCGAGCTGCGCATGGACGGCCCGACCGACGAGGTCATCAAGGAGTACGAGAAGTTCACGGGCAAGTAGTCCACCCCGCCCCGGACGAAGAACACCGCTCCGCTCGATCGGGCCCCGCCGGAACTGTTCCGGCGGGGCCACACGTCTGCAAAGGAAGCGTCAACTTCGGCGCCCCTTAGGAATCTTGGGGCCAATCGGTGTGTTGTTGTGATGTGCAGGACACCCCGACGATCCTTGCTGCGTTGTACAACGTAAGCTGTACCGGTGCCCAATCGCGGCAAGTGGGGCGATAATGCGCGACACCCCATCACTGGGACGCCGCGCGGAGGGCTGGGCGGCGTGTCCGAAATAGTGCGTATTGGGTCGGCGGTGTAGAACGGGAGATGTGACGGCGATGGCTACGGAAACTCCCCAGCTCAACGCAGCACGTGCCGTCCCCGCCCCGGGCAGGCGGCGATGACGGAGACCGGCACGACGCGCCCCGGAGCGACGGAGCGCGGAACGCTCGACAAGGCCGCGGCGGAGAACTTCCCCGTGGCTCCCTTCTTCCTGCCCAAGGACTGGCGCACCGACCTGATGGCGGTCTACGGCTTCGCGCGCCTCGTCGACGACATCGGCGACGGCGACCTGGCCCCCGGCGGCGCCGACGCACGCCTGCTCGGCGTGTCCCCCGAGGAGGCCGAGGACCGGCTGGTCCTGCTAGACGCCTTCGAGGCCGATCTGCACCGCGTCTTCTCCGGCGAGCCCCGCCACCCCCTGCTGCGCCGCCTCCGGCCCACGGT
>NZ_LJBR01000013.1 GCF_001282115.1 Streptomyces sp. NRRL B-24085
GCGCCGGGTGCGTTCGGCACGAGGCCCCGGGCACCCCCGCGGCCCCCGTGCCGAACGCACCCGGCGCCCTGCTCCAGGACCGTCTCGCCGGCTGGGTCTCCGACCTCACCACCCTCCACGAACTCACCGAACGCCTCGCCCGCACCGCCGCGTTGTCCGACGCGCTCCAGGAACTCCTGCGCGCCGGCGCCGCCCTGGTGGGAGCCCGGCGCGGACTCGTCGTCCTCGAACCGGACGACCGTCTCGGCCCCGACACCACCATCGGTCTCGGACTCGCCCGCGCCGACCTCGGACACATCGAGACCGTGCCGCGCAGCGCGATGTCGTACGGCCGCATCCTCGAAGGGCTGCCGGGCGGCGACGGCGAGATCGCCCAGCCCGACCTGCTCGCCGAGGACGGCCTCGACCCGCGTCACCGCGAGGTGGCCGCCCGCCTCGGCTACGCGGCCTGCTACGCGCTCCCCCTGTCCACCGCCGGCGCCGGCCGTGTGGCTCTACGACGAACCCGCCGAACCGTCCGAGCGCCGGCGCCACCTCGTCGGCCTGTACGTCCGCCACGCCACCGAGCACCTGGCCCGGCTCGTCGAGGTGGAGCGCACGCGCGCGTGCATGGCGACGATGGCCGAGGAGCTGCTGCCGTCCCGGCTCCCCCGCGTCGCCGGCGTCCGGCTCGCCGTCCGGCACCGCACCGGCCCGCGCGGGGGCGGCGACTGGTACGACGCGCTGCCGCTGCCGGACGCGGCCCTGGGCCTCGCTGTCGGTTCGGTCACCGGCAGCGGCCCGAGCGCGGTCGCCGCGATGGGGCGCCTGAGAGCCTCCCTGAGGGCGTACGCCGTGATGGAGGGCGAGGACCCGGTCGCGGTCCTGTCCGACCTGGAGCTGCTGCTCCGGCTGACCGAGCCGGCCCGCTCCGCCACCGCCCTGTTCGCCTACTGCGAGCCCGCGCTGCGCAAGCTCACGCTGGCCGGTGCCGGGCACTGCCCGCCGCTGCTGATCGGCGAGCGGCGCACCGAGTACGTGGAGACGTCCGTGTCCGCGCCGCTCGGCATGCTGGCCTGCTGGGAGGCGCCGAGCGTGGAGCTGTGCGCGGAGCCCGGAGAGACGGTTCTGCTGTACACCGACGGGCTGCTGCACCGCACCGGCGACCCCACCGACCGCGCCTTCGCGCGCCTGCACGCGGCGGCGGCCGGCGTACCGAGGGCGCTGCGCGGTGACCCCGACGCCGTCGCCGACCACGTGCTGCGGACCGTGCTGCCGGACGGACTGGACGAGGCGGACTCCGAGGAGGACGTGGTCCTGCTCGCGGCTCACTTCGAGTAGCGGTCGGTAACAGGTGCTGCGGGCCTGGGCCCCCTTCGGTACGACCGTACGATGGACGGGGTCCAGTGCCGTTTCGTAGGAGGATGACCGTGGCCGAAGAACTCACCCCGGCGACCCCGGAAGATGAGTCCGAAGAGCCGATCAAGAAGCGGAAGAACGGCCTGTACCCGGGCGTCTCCGACGAGCTGGCCGAGAACATGAAGTCCGGCTGGGCCGACACCGAGCTGCACGACCTGGAGCCGATCGCGCAGGCCGCCGAGACCGCGGCCCGCCGCGCGGCGCTCTCCGCGCGCTTCCCCGGCGAGCGGCTGGTGGTCCCCGCGGGCAACCTGAAGACCCGCTCCAACGACACCGAGTACCCCTTCCGGGCCTCCGTGGAGTACGCCTACCTCACGGGCAACCAGACCGAGGACGGCGTCCTCGTCCTGGAGCCCGCCCCGGACGGCCACACCGCCACGCTGTACCTGCTGCCGCGCTCCGACCGCGAGAACGGCGAGTTCTGGCTGTCGGGCCAGGGCGAGCTGTGGGTCGGGCGGCGGCACTCGCTGACCGAGGCCTCGACGCTGTACGGCCTGCCCGTCTCCGACGTGCGCGAGCTCGCCGGCATCCTGCGCGAGGCCACCGGCCCGGTGCGGGTCGTGCGCGGCTACGACGCCGGCATCGAGGCCGCGCTGACCGACAAGGTCACCGCCGAGCGGGACGAGGAGCTGCGGGTCTTCCTGTCCGAGGCACGCCTCGTCAAGGACGACTTCGAGATCGGTGAGCTCCAGAAGGCCGTCGACTCCACGGTCCGCGGCTTCGAGGACGTGGTGAAGGTCCTCGACAGGGCCGAGGCCACCTCCGAGCGCTACATCGAGGGCACGTTCTTCCTCCGCGCGCGCGTGGAGGGCAACGACGTCGGCTACGGCACGATCGCCGCCGCGGGACCGCACGCGTGCACGCTGCACTGGGTGCGGAACGACGGTGCGGTCCGGTCGGGTGAGCTGCTGCTCCTCGACGCCGGCGTCGAGACGCACACGTACTACACCGCCGACGTGACGCGGACGCTGCCGGTCAACGGCCGGTTCAGCGAGATCCAGAAGAAGATCTACGACGCCGTGTACGACGCCCAGGAGGCCGGGATCGCGGCCGTGCAGCCGGGGGCCAAGTACCGGGACTTCCACGACGCGGCCCAGCGGGTGCTGGCCGAGCGGCTCGTGGAGTGGGGTCTGGTCGAGGGGCCGGTGGAGCGGGTGCTGGAGCTGGGTCTCCAGCGGCGCTGGACGCTGCACGGCACCGGCCACATGCTCGGCATGGACGTCCACGACTGCGCCGCCGCGCGGGTCGAGTCGTACGTGGACGGGGTCCTGGAGGCGGGGATGGTGCTGACCGTCGAGCCCGGTCTGTACTTCCAGGCCGACGATCTGACGGTGCCCGAGGAGTACCGGGGCATCGGGGTGCGGATCGAGGACGACATCCTGGTGACGGCCGAGGGGAACCGGAACCTGTCGTCCGGTCTGCCCCGGCGGTCCGACGAGGTCGAGGCGTGGATGGCGGGTCTGAAGGGTTGAGTTTCGGGCGCGGGTGCGTTGTGGCTGGTCGCGCAGTTCCCCGCGCCCCTGAGTGGGTGCAGTGGACCTGCATCTAGAGGTCATCGCCGGTGAAGGGCGTCGTGTCGGGCTGGAACGGGCCCTGCGCGACGCCATCCGCGTCGGACGGCTGGCTCCCGGGGCCCGGTTGCCCGCCACCCGACGGCTCGCCGAGGAACTGGGGGTTTCCCGGGGGACCGTCAGGGCCGCCTATGACCAGTTGATCGCCGAGGGTTTCCTCACCGCTCGGCAGGGGGCCGGTACCGAGGTCGCGTCTCTGCCGCCTCCCGGTACCGCACCCGTGAAGTCCGCTGCACGCGTGCGGGTGCCCGTGCACGATCTGCGGCCCGGCGCGCCGGACGTCGGCACCTTTCCCGCCGACGCCTGGGCCAGGGCCGTGCGGCGGGCCGTCGCCACCGCGCCGGTTACCGCGTACGACTACGGCGATCCCCTGGGCCGGATCGAGCTGCGGGCCGCCCTCTCCGAATATCTCGGGCGGGCCCGCGGGGTGGTCGCGCCCGCGGAGCGGATCGTCGTGACGTCCGGGGCCGTGCAGGGGCTCGCGCTGCTCACGCGGGTGCTGGAGGGCGAGGCGGTCGCCATGGAGGACCCGGGGCTGCCCTTCCACCGCGAGGTCGTACGGCGGGCCGGCGGGCGGGTGGTGCCGGTGCGGGTCGACGGACTGGGGGTCGAGGTCGACGACCTGCGGGACCCCGCGGCCGTCGTCGTCACGCCCGCCCACCAGTACCCGACCGGCGTGACACTGCACCCCTCGCGGCGGCGGGCACTGGCCGACTGGGCACGCACGCGTGGAGCGCTGATCGTCGAGGACGACTACGACGGCGAGTTCCGGTACGACCGGCAGCCCGTCGGAGCACTCCAGGGGATGGCGCCGGGGCATGTCGTCTACCTCGGGACGGCGTCCAAGACGCTCGGCCCCGCGCTCCGGCTCGGCTGGATGGTGCTGCCGCCGCACCTCGTCGGGCCCGTCGCCGACGCCAAGCTGCACAGCGACCACAGCACCGAGGCGATCGGGCAGCTCGCGCTCGCCGAGCTGATCCGCGACCACGCCTACGACCGTCACGTGCGCGCGTGCCGGCTCCGGTACCGGCGGCGCAGGGACCGGCTCGTGGAGCGGCTGGGGCCGCGGTGGCGGGTCCAGGGGATCGCGGCCGGGCTGCACGCGCTGGTCGAGGTCGGGGACGAGACGGCGGTGCTGGCAAGGGCCGCGGCCGAGGGACTCGCGGTGGGGTCGCTCCGGGAGCACTGGCACGCGTCCGGGTCTCGCGAGGGGCTGGTCGTGGGGTACGGGACGCCTCGCGAGGGCGCGTATCCCGGGGCGCTGGACGCCCTGGTCCGGGTCCTGGAACTGGGCCACTCACCACGGTGACTATTGGGCCTCCCCGGCGGCCCACCGCGCTTCTAGCGTTGTTCCCATGACGAACTCACTCGTCCCGCCCGCGGGCCCGCAACGCGTCCTGGCTCTCGCCCAGTTGAGCAACTCCGTCGGGGACGGCGCCTATTACGTGACGTCGGCCCTCTACTTCACGCACGTCGTCGGCCTCGACCCGGCCCGCGTGGGGCTCGGGCTGACCGTCGGGTGGGCGGTCGGATCGGTGGTGGGAGTACCGCTCGGGCGGCTCGCGGACCGGCGCGGGGCGCGCGGTACGGCGGTGCTGCTGGCGCTGGCGACGGGGCTGGCGGTGGCGTCCTTCCTGGTGGTGCGGAACTTCGTGCCGTTCGTCCTGGCGGCCTGCGCCTACGCCTCCGCGCAGTCGGGGCTGGCGGCGGCCCGGCAGGCGCTGCTCGCGGGGCTGGTGTCCGCCGGCGAGCGGACCGGACTGCTGGCCCACCTCCAGGCGACGCTGAACGCCGGGCTGGCGGTCGGGGCGGGGCTGGGCGGCCTCGCGCTGCACGCCGGGACACGGGCCGCGTACCTCGGGGTGTTCGCGGTGGACGCGGTGAGCTTCGTGGTGTGCGCGGGGCTGTTGCTGCGGCTGCCTCCGGTGGCCCCCCGCCCGGCCGTGGACCGGCGCCGCACCTCCGGGGTGCTGCACGACCGGCCGTACGCCGTGCTCACCCTGCTGAACACCGTCCTGCTGCTGCGGATGCCCCTGCTGAGCCTGGGCATCCCGCTGTGGATCGCCGAGCGGACCGCGGCTCCGGCCTGGCTGGTCTCCGCGCTGTTCGTGCTCAACACCGGGGCCGTGATGGTGTTCCAGGTGCGGATGGCCCGCGGGGTGACGGGACCGGCGTCGGCCTTGCGCGCGGTGCGGCGGTCGGGGTGGGTCATGCTGGCGGCCTGCGCGGTGTTCGCCCTGTCGGCGGGGGCCTCGCCGTGGGTGGCCGTGGGGGCGCTGGTCGTCGGGGCGGTGCTCCAGGTGGCGGCCGAGATGGGGCAGTCCGCCGGGTCCTGGCAGCTCTCCTTCGATCTGGCCCCGGCCGACCGGGTCGGCGAGTACCAGGGGTTCTTCGGGACCGGGGTGACGGTGGCCCGAACCCTGGGGCCGCTGGTGCTGACGACACTGCTGGTGGAGTGGGGCACGCCGGGATGGCTGCTGCTCGGCGCGGCGACCCTCGTGGCGTCGTACGCGATGGGCCCGGCGACGAGGTGGGCGACGGGCCGGGCCGCGGAGACGGGCGCCCCACGGAGGAAGGTCGGGACGCCCGTGCTCGTGGACTAGGCGATGTCAGGCCGCCCTCGGGGCAGCCGTCACCGGGAGCGCGTCCAGGAACAGGGCCCCCGCGAGCAGTCCCGCGCTGCCACGGGGGCTCCACGCGCGTGTGCGGAGGTCGGCGTCGAGGGCGTGCAGGGCCGCGCGGCCCGCGGCCGTCGCCGTACCGCCCGCGTCCAGGACCTCGCGGGCACCCGCCTGGACGTGACGGAGTCCCAGGGGGCCGGCCATGTGGAGGAGTTCGGTGTCCTGGAGGGTGGACATCACGGTGAGCAGGGCGTCCAGGCGGGCCTCGGCCTCGTCGGCGCCCGCGCCGCGGGACCCGGCCAGGGCGTCCAACGCCCGCCGCACGTGCGGGAAGCCGGCCCGCGCCTCGCCCCGGGCGCCCGCCGCGCCGTACTTCGCGGAGACCGAGGAGCCCCGGGAGGGCCGGCGCGGAGCCTTCCTGTCGCGGTGCGCGGCGATCTTCTTCGCGGTCGCGGTCACGTCCCCGGGCCGCGCCCCCGGGTCGAGGGCGGTCGCGGCGACCAGCAGACCGAGGGTCCACAGGGCACCGCGGTGACCGCCGCCGGCCAGGGCCACCGAGTGCTCGGTGCACCGGCCGATCGCGCCCAGCTCCGCCCGCAGCCCGGGGCTGGGCTCGCCGGTGCGCCGGGCGGCCGCCGCCATCGCCGCGAGGCCGGGCGCGAGTGCCTTGGCCGACCAGCGCAGGGAGCAGTGGTCCCGGTGGTCCCGGCGCGTGGCACGGGCCCCGAGGTCACGCGGGTCGGGCAGGCCCGGCTTGGGAGCCAGGGCGAGCTGACCGGTCAGCGCGTCCACGGCGGCCAGCGCCAGCGCCTCGTCCTCGCGGCTGCTCATGGCCGTACCTACGAGGACGCCGAGGACGCCGAGGACGACGAGGACGCCGCCGACGACGAGGGCGTGGCGGCCGGGGGACTGGCGCTGCCGGACGGGGCGCCGCTCGGGGGCGTGCCGCCACCGCCGCCGCCCGCGCCCGTGCTCTCGGCGTCCGGGTCGATCGCGAGGGTCAGGGAGCCCCTGTAGCCCTTGGACGGGTCGGCCTTGTGGACGGCCTGGAGGGTGAGCAGGCCGCTGGAGGTGCCGCCGCCGTCGTAGACCATGTCGTTGTCGAGGGTGGTGTAGCTGCCGGAGTGCCGGGAGTAGGGCTCCAGGGCGAAGACGGCCTCGGCGACCGTGTCGTCGAAGAAGAGCTGGCCGGTGTGGTTGACCTTGCCGCCCTCGTAGGTGCCGTCCTCCTTGCTGCCGCCCGTGTGCACCTTCACGTGGATGTGGCAGGTGCGCGGGGTGTACCAGCCCGGGAAGATCGTCTCGAACTTCACGACCCCGTTGGCGTTGGCGATCTGGTAGCCGCGCAGGTAGGTGCTGTCGTTCGCGGTGGAGCCGTCCTCGCTCTCCGCGGGTGCGGAGCCGCCGGGGTTGGCGGTGGTGTAAGCGGAGTAGTAGCCCCAGGCGTCGCAGTGCCAGATCTCCACGGCCGCGCCCTTGACCGGGGTGCAGCCGTCGGTGGCGTCCACGACGGTCAGCCGCAGCGACAGCGGGACCCCGCTCTTGCCCTCGGTGATGTCCTTCCTGACCAGGGCGCCGTCGAGGTAGTACGGGCCTTCGGTGACGCTCGACATGAGCGTCATGCACGCCCCGGTGCCGGTCGCCGAGGCGGAGGCCGTCGCCTCGGTGGTGTCGGTGGTGCCGGCGAACGCCGACCGGTGGCCCGCGACTGCGAGGCCGCCCGCCGCGACCGTTCCGCCCGTCACCGCGAGGGCGCGGCGCCGGGTGATGGTGGAGTTCCTGTGGTTTCCCGTCATGGCGAGGAAGGTAGGAACCCTGGCCGTCAGGACCTTGGCAGGACGCTGTGCGCGGGCTGAGAGGCCGGGGAGGCCGACTCCGCGGTACCGCGGTTCACACCGCCATCAGCGGTGCGTCCTCGCGCCACTTGAGGATCTTGTCGAAGCTCACCACGGCCCCGCTGCCCGGCTTGTTGCCGATCTGGACGTGGTCGGCGAGTTCGTGGATGAGACAGAGCCCGCGGCCGCTCTCCGCCTCCACGGGGGTGGGGCGGGGGCGCACCGGCGAGAACCCCGGGCCGGAGTCGGTGACCTCGATACGGCACTTCTCGCCGTCGAGGTAGGCGGTGACCCGGTAGGCCTCGGTGGCGTCCTGCGGCCCGCTCTCCCCGCCGTGCTCCACGGCGTTGGCACAGGCCTCGCTCAGGGCCAGGGAGAGGTCGTAGGAGACGTCCGGGTCCACGCCCGCGGTCTCCATGGTGCCGAGCAGCAGACGCCGGGCGAGCGGAACGCTCGCAGCCTCGCGCCGCAGATGGAGTGACCACCAGATGCTCATGCTCCAGCCTCCTGGCCGCGGCTCGACATACCGTTACGTATTGCCGCCCGTGCCCGTGTGTAAGCACATCGTTGACGTGATGCCCCCCATATGGGCGATGCGTCGGCGGCAACGGGCGGTGTATGTGGGGCACTCCGCACCAGAAGTGACCTTCCGGTCGTACCCCCCGTACGTCATCTTGTGGACCTGCCGTATGGCGCTCATGGGCCCAGTGCGATGATGAGCCCGCCATGACTGCCCCCCACGCGCGTTCCGGAGGGGATCTCCGGGTTCTGCGGGCCGCGGTGTTCGCCGCGGTCTGCGTCGTGCTGGCCGCGGCCGGCCACTCGATCGCCTCCTGCGCCACGGTTCCGCTGTGGACGCTCGGCGCGGGGTTCGCCGGGGTCGGGCTCGTCGTGGCACCGCTGGCCGGCCGCGCGCGCTCACTGCCGGGGATCGCGACACTGCTCGCGGTCGGACAGACCGTGCTGCACGTCCTGTTCGGCCTCGGACAGCACGGCACGACGATGGCGTCGATGCCCTCGGCTCAGCCGGCGTCCGACACCGCGCTGGTCCAGCAGGCCGCGCGGCTGCTGTGCGGGACCACCGCCGCGGCGATCAGCCCGGCACAGGCGCAGAAGATCCTCACCGACGCCCGGATGTACCCGGGCACCCCGGATGCCGCGCACCACGCGACGCAGGTCATGCCCGGGTCCTCCGTGCTGCCGTCCCTGCCCATGGTCCTCGGGCACGTCCTCGCCGCGGTCGCCGCGGGCTGGCTGCTGCGGCGCGGAGACCTGGCGCTGCTGCGGCTCGCCGAACTGTCCACGTGCTCGGCGCACGCGGTCGCGGAAGGGGCGCTCGTACGGTCCCTGCGCGGGGCGCTCGCGCTGGTGCGTGCCCTGGGCGCGGGGCTGCCGGGGGTTCCCGAGGCCGGACCGCGCGCCCCGCTGGCGGCGTCACTCGCGCCGCCCCGACCGCGGACCGCGGCCCTCCAGCACACGGTGATCAGGCGCGGTCCGCCGGCCTCCCCCGCACTCGTTCTCGCCGCCTGACGCGACGCGACCACCACTCCACTTCCCGAGGGAGACGGAAAAGGGGCCGCCGTCGTGCGGCACGCGCGTGTGCGCACGCGCATCCCTCTTCCCAGGAATCCCTTCCGAAGCGGAGTGCTCTTTTCATGAAGGCTTCTCGTCTCGCCGCCACCGGTGCCGTCGCCGCCACCGCCGTCAGTGCCGTCGTCGTCCTGTCCTCACCCGCCTTCGCGCACGTCAGCGTGCAGGCCGAGGGCACCGCGGCCAAGGGCGGTTACGCGGTCGTGGACTTCAAGGTCCCCAACGAGCGCGACAATGCCTCCACCACCAAGCTCGAGGTCAGCTTCCCGGCCGACCACCCGCTGGCCTCGGTCATGCCGGAGCCGATGCCGGGCTGGAAGATCGAGGTCACCAAGTCCAAGCTCGCCAAGCCCCTCGAACTGCACGGCGAGCAGATCACCGAGGCCGTCTCCAAGGTCACCTGGACCGCCGCCGGCAAGGACGGCGGCATCCAGCCCGGCTACTTCGAGAAGTTCCCGGTCTCCGTCGGCGCCCTGCCCGAGGACGCCGACGAACTGGTCTTCAAGGCGATCCAGACGTACTCCAACAAGGAGGTCGTGCGCTGGATCGAGGTCCAGGAGGACGGGGCGGAGGAGCCCGAGACGCCGGCCCCCGTCCTCGCCCTGTCCGCGGCCTCCGAGGACGGCCACCACGGCTCGACGAGCGCCGAGGACGCGGACGACAAGACCGAGAACGCCGCCGCGACCACCGAGGCCGCCGACGGTGACAGCAGCGACACCACGGCCCGTGTCCTCGGCGTGGTCGGCATCGTGATCGGCGCCCTGGGCGTGGCCTACGGCGTGCTCGCCGGCCGCCGGCGCGGCGACGCCTGACCTGTTCCGCGGGACCCGCGCCGGGGCCGTACAGCCCCGGCGCGCACCAAAATTCTTACATCTGGGACATTCTGATATGCGCAAGAAGACGTTCGCCGCGGCCGCGCTGGTCGCCGCCGCCACCCTGACCCTCTCCGCCTGCGGCAGCGGTGACGACAGCGGCAGCTCGCCCGTCTCGGTGGTCTCGGAGGAGGCCGGCTCGGACAAGGCCGCCACCGTCCTCGACCAGCCGTTCGAGAAGCCCGACCTGGTCCTCACCGACACCAAGGGCCAGAAGTACGACCTCCGCAAGGAGACGAAGGGCAAGCCGACACTGGTCTACTTCGGCTACACCCACTGCCCCGACATCTGCCCGCTGACGATGAACAACATCGCCGTCGCGAAGAAGCAGCTCCCCAAGGCCGAGCAGGACCGACTGGCCGTCGTGTTCGTCACCACCGACCCGGCCCGCGACACCCCGGCCGAACTCGGCAAGTGGCTCAAGGGCATCGACACCCGGTTCGTGGGCCTGACCGGCGACTTCGCCACCATCCAGGCGAGCGCCCGCACCCTGGGCATCTCCATCGAGCCGACCCACAAGGACAAGAAGACCGGCAAGACCGTCTCGGTGCACGGCACCCAGGTCGTCGCCTTCTCCCCGAAGACCGACCAGGGGTACGTCCTCTACGGCGAGGACGCCACCGTCGACGACTACACCAAGGACCTGCCCAAGATCATCAAGGGGCAGACCCCGTGACCCGCGCGTCCACCGGGCTCGCCGTCCTGACGGGAGCGACCCTGCTGCTGGCCGGCTGTTCGGACTCCGGCGGCTCCCCGGCCCGCCTCACCGTCTCCGGCGCCTACATACCGCAGCCCGTCTCCGCCGACATGGCCGCCGGGTTCCTGACCGTCTCCAACTCCGGCTCGTCCGCGGACGAGC
>NZ_LJBR01000130.1 GCF_001282115.1 Streptomyces sp. NRRL B-24085
GGACGCGGGTCCCTGGGGGCCCGCGGCACCGGACGCGACGGCCCGCTCGGCGGCGGCCTTGCCGGCACCGAAACCGGGACCCTGCGGACCGGCCGGGGCCGCGGCACCCGCGCCGGGACCGCCGGGCGTGCTTCCGTTCTGCGCCCCGGGACCCGCGCCCTGCTGCGCCGTGCGCGGGGAGAGCGCGCGGAACTTCATGGTGCCGTCGTCGGACTGCTGGGCCGTCCCCGCTCCCCCGGACCCGGCCGCGGGCCGGCGGAAGACGCGCGTGCCGCCGTCCTCGTCCGGCTCGGCGGGCGGGATCGTCGCCGTGCCCTCGGTACGGGCCGCATGGCCGTCCGGCCGGCCCGGGGCGGAACCGTCGGCGGACCGCGCGGGCCCCGGCACCCTGGGGTCGGCGCCCTGCGGGGCCCGCGGCGTCCCGTGCTGAACTCCCTGCGGCCCCTGCTGAGCGCCTTGCTGAGCACCCTGCTGCGGAATTCCCGGAGGTGCCCCCTGCTGGGCCTGCGCGGCCTGCTGCGGGGACCCCCACGACACCCGGCGGTCCTGGTCGCCGCCGAAGCCGGCCTGGTGGGCCCGGTCGGCGGCCCACGCGGACGCGGGCTCGGGGCGGCTGCCGTGCTGGGTGTCGGGGTGCGGCGGTTCCTCGGCCGGGTCCTCGTCGAAGAAGTGCGGGCCCGTCTCCTCCACCGACGGGCCTGAGCCGGAGCCCGGGCCGGGCGGCGGCACGAGCGGTTCGCCGTCCGCCGGGGCGGGACGGCTGGTGCCCGGCACCCAGGAGGCACCGTTCCAGTAACGGACATATCCAGGAATGGAGGGGTCCGGGTAGTAGCCCTCGCGGGGCCTGTCGTCACCGGGTGCCGGGGTTGGGGCGCTCATGTCCGTCGTCCCGTATCTGCTCGGGGGTCAATAGAGGGGGCTCCACATCTATCAGACCGGCGCAGGACCCACCGCCAGTCCCACCGGACCCACTCCTTTTGAGCACGACCTGACACCCGCCGTGGTACCGCCGGAAAAAAGTTCGCCGAACCCGCGTAATGATCCCGCCCCCTCCCCCTCTGTCTTCGTACGGGCCCACCGCGGGACCCGGACGCGAGCCGAGAGAGGAACGAACGACATGCATCACACGGTGGTGGAGCGCGAACTGGAGCTCCAGCTCATCCTGTCGCCCGAGCGCAGCATCCCGGTCCCGGCCAGGCTGGGCTACCGCAGCGACGACCCCTTCGCCGTCCACGTCACCTTCCACATCGGCTCGGACCACCCCGTCCACTGGACCTTCGCCCGCGAACTCCTCGTGGAGGGGGTGTTCCGGGCGTGCGGGCACGGGGACGTGCGGGTGTGGCCGACGAAGGCCGAGGGGCGCGGTGTCGTGCTGATGGCGCTCAGCTCCCCGGACGGAGACGCCCTCCTGGAGGCCCCGGCCGCCCAGGTCTCGGCCTGGCTGGAGCGCACGCTGCGGGCGGTCCCGCCGGGCACCGAGGCGGAGCAGCTCGGTATCGACGACGGCCTCGCCGAGCTGCTGGCCCCCACTCCGGCGGACGACCTGTGGCTGGGCGACCCGTGGCCGGGCGACGAGTCGGCGGACGGGGAGTGAGCCGTGTCGCGGGGTCTCAGAACAGCTTGCCCGGGTTCAGGATGCCCAGCGGGTCGAAGACCCCCTTCACCGCCCGCTGCATCTCCACCCCGACGGGGCCGATCTCGCGGGCCAGCCACTCCTTCTTCAGTACGCCCACCCCGTGCTCCCCGGTGATCGTGCCGCCGAGCTCCAGGCCGAGGGCCATGATCTCGTCGAAGGACTCGCGGGCCCGCCGGGACTCGTCGGGGTCGGCGGCGTCGAAGCAGACCGTGGGGTGGGTGTTGCCGTCACCCGCGTGGGCGACGACCCCGATGGTGAGCCCGTGCTTCTCGGCGATCCGCTCGGTGCCTTCGAGCAGTTCGGCGAGCCGGGAGCGGGGCACGCACACGTCGTCGATCATGGTGGTGCCCTTGACCGCTTCGAGGGCGGGGAGCGACAACCGGCGTGCCTGGAGCAGCAGTTCCGACTCGGCCGCGTCCTCGGCGGGCACGACCTGGGTGGCGCCGGCCGCCTCGCACAGCGCGCCGAGGGCGGTGAGGTCGGCCGCCGGGTCGGTGGTGTCGAAGGCCGCGAGGAGCAGGGCCTCGGTGGTCTCCGGGAGTCCCATGTGCGCCAGGTCGTTGACGGCCTTGACGGTCGTACGGTCCATCAGTTCGAGGAGGGACGGCACGTGCCCGCCCTCCATGATCCGGCAGACCGCGTCGCAGGCGGCGGCCCCGGAGGAGAACTCGGCGGCCAGCACGAGCTGCTCGGGCGGCTTCGGCCGCAGGCCCAGCACGGCCCGGACGACGATGCCGAGCGAGCCCTCGGAGCCGACGAAGAGGCGGGTCAGGTCGTAGCCCGCGACCCCCTTGGCGGTACGGCGGCCGGTGGACATCAGCCGCCCGTCGGCGAGGACGACGTCCAGGCCGAGGACGTACTCCGCCGTGACCCCGTACTTCACGCAGCACAGTCCGCCGGACGCGGTGCCGATGTTGCCGCCGATCGTGCACATCTCCCAGCTGGAGGGATCCGGCGGGTAGTAGAGGCCGAGTTCGTCCACCGCGCGGGACAGGGCCGCGTTGACGACTCCGGGCTCGACGACGGCGATGCGGTCGACCGGGTTGATCTCCAGGATCCGGTCCATCTTCGTCAGCGACAGCACGATGCAGCCGTCGGAGGCGTTGGCCGCGCCCGACAGGCCCGTGCGGGCGCCCTGGGGGACGACCGGGACGCGCAGTTCGGTGGCGATGCGCATGACGTGCTGGACCTGTTCGACCGTGCGGGGCAGCACGACCACGGCCGGGGTGCCGGCCGGGCAGAAGCTCGCCATGTCGTTGGCGTAGGAGACCGTGACGTCCGGATCGGTGAGGAGGGCGTCGGCGGGCAGACCGGTGAGCAGGCGGTCCACCAGATTGCCGGTGGCCTCGTCGCGGGGGGCTTCGATACGGCTCATGATCACAGCGTCGCACCGGGGGCCATCGGTGTGAACCCCACCAGCGCCGACCGCCGCACTCCGGGGGGTGGTCGCCGTACTGCCGCACAGTGAGCGCCATGGAGAACCAAGCCACGGAGAACCGCCCGCAGGAGCGGCGGACCCGGGTGCGGGGGCGCCTGGTGGCCGCCGCGGTCGCGGGCTGCGCGGTGCTCGGTACGGTGCTGATGCTGCTGCCCGTGCAGCGGACGGTGACGCGCGCTCCCGCCCCCGCGCCGGGGGCCCAGGCGCTGACGGCGGTCGCCGCCGGGGTGCCCGCCGCGCTGCCCGACCTGGCGGCGCTGATCGGTGAGCGGGAGCGTCATCTGCGCCGGCACCCCGGGGACGCCGAGTCGTGGGCGGTGCTCGGGACGGCGTACGTCGAGCAGGGACGGCGGACGGCCGACACGACGTTCTACGCGAAGGCCGACGACAGCCTGCGCAGGTCCCTGAAGCTGCGCGGCGGCGCCCAGGCCCTCGGTGGTCTGGCCGCCCTCGCGAACGCGCGCCGGGACTTCCGGGCCGCGCGCACCTGGGGCGAGGCCGCGCGGAAACTGGAGCCGAGGCGGTGGACGACGTATCCGGCGCTGATCGACGCGTACACCGGGCTCGGCGACCACAAGGCGGCCGGCGTGGCGCTGGAGCGGCTGACGGAGCTGCGGTCGGGGCCTGCGGTGCGGGCCCGGGCGGCGGCCGTGTACCGGGACCGGGGCTGGCGCGAGGACGCGGCGGCGCAGCTCGCCGACGCGGTGGCGGAAGCGCGGGCGCCGGCCGAGCGGGCCGCGTACCTGGAGCAGGCCGGGCAGCTCGCCTGGGAGCGCGGGGACCGCGAGGACGCGCTGCGGCACTTCCAGGCGGCGGTCCGGATCGACCCTGACCAGCGGGCCGCGCAGGCCGGTCAGGGGCGGGCCCTGGCGGCACTGGGCCGCACGACGGAGGCCCTGAGCGCCTACCGGACGGCCCTCGCGAAGCAGCCGCTGCCCCAGTACGCCCTGGAGCTGGGCGAGTTGTACGAGTCGCTCGGGCTGGGGCAGGCCGCCCGGGTGCAGTACGACCTGCTGCGGACGACGGTCGAGCGCGCCGCGGCGGGCGGGGTGGACGGGGAGCTGGTGCTGGGGCAGTTCGAGGCGGACCACGGCGACCCGGAGTCCGCGGTACGGCGGTTGCGGGCCGAGTGGCTGAGGCAGCCGGGGATCGCGGTGGCCGACGCCCTGGGCTGGGCGCTGCACCGGGCGGGCCGGGGCCGGGAGAGCCTGCGGTACGCCCGGATCGCGACGGACAAGGTGCACGGCGGCGGGGTGCGCAGCGCGCTGTACGCCTACCACCTCGGCATGATCGAGGCCGCGTCGGGCCACTCCGCTCCCGCGCGCCGGCATCTGCGGGAGGCGCTGCGGATCAATCCCTGGTTCTCGCTCCCCCGGGTACGGGCGGCGCAGGAGGCGTTGGCGGCGCTGGGGGAGGTGCCGGACGAGGGGGTGCCGGTGATGGACGCGAAGGCGGTCACACCGCGGCCGTACCGATGAGGGCGTTCCTCGTCACCAGCGCCGCCAGCTCCTCCTCGCCGAGCCCCGCCGTGTCCTCGGGCCTGCGGGGCAGCACCATGTAGCGGGTCTCCGCGCTGGAGTCCCACACCGTGATCTCCGTGGCGGCGGGCAGTTCCAGGCCGAACTCCCGCAGTACTTCCCGGGGTTCGCGGACCACGCGGGAGCGGTAGGCCTCGGACTTGTACCAGCTCGGGGAGGGGCCCAGGAGGCGCAGCGGGTAGCAGGAGCAGAGGGTGCAGACGACGACGTTGTGCAGCGAGGCGGTGTTCTCCACCACCCGCAGTCGCTGGTACGAGCCGTCCATGTACCCCAGTTCCCGGACGGCCGCCGTGCCGTCCGCGAGGAGCCGGGCCCGGTAGGCGTCGTCGGTCCAGGCGCGGGCGACGACCCGGGCGCCGTTCGCCGGCGAGGACTCCGCGAGGAACGCGTCGATCGCCTCGTCCAGCCGTTCGCCGGTGATCAGCCCCTTCTCCTCCAGAAGGGTCTCCAGGCGCCGCACCCGCCGGGCGATCACCGCGTCGGTGTGGTGGTCACCGCTCATCGTCGCGAGCCTCCTCCAGGTAGCTTTCCCACAGGTCCAGTACGACATGGTGGTCACCCTCGCCCCACAGGTCCCGGGCCGCGAAGCGGACCGCGTAGATCTGCTCGACGGGTGCGTCCCCGCGTCCCTGCGCGCTGACGTCGGCCAGTTCCTCCGGGCCCTCCGGTTCGACGACCACGCCCCGCTGGCCGCGCGCGTACCGCGGCAGCCGGGTGTGGTGCGGCGGGTCGTGGCGGTAGGTGCGGACCCGGGTGCCGGGCGGGAAGCGGTCGGGCGGCGTGTCAGTCATCGAGCTCACCGGCCCCGATCACGCCCTTGCGCTCCAGCAGGGTGCAGATAGCGGTGAACCAGCGCTCGTAGTAGGAGGCCGCCAGGTACTCCGCCGGCGGCATCGACTCGATCGCGTCGCGGAACTCGTTGGTGTTGAACAGCCCTTGGGCGCGCAGGGTGTTGTAGAGGCCGACGACCCGCGCCTCCCAGTCCGCGCGGAAGGGCTCGGTGTCGTCGGTGGTGTCGATCACGCCGAACCCCTGCGTGCCGCCCACGTCGTTCATCCTGGCCATGCGGCCAGCCTACGAGGGTTGCCCGGACTGTGGCTTGTAGTAGACGGAGAATCGCCGTGCGCCCGTCGCACCCGAGGCGAGCCCCATGCACAGCCGCGGGGTGCCGCCGTGCCGCACGGCGACTCCCTCGGGTTCGCGGTGGTCCAGGGAGTAGCCGACTTCGGTGCGCTCGCGCTGGACCAGCTCCCCGGTGCGGATGTCGAGGCAGGACAGGTAGGCGTTGCCGTGCTCCTCGGGCGGGTTGGTGGCCTCGTCGTAGGCGGTCCCGGCCAGTTGGTAGAGGTGGTCGCCGTACAGGGCGTACCCCTGGAAGGGGATCGCGGGGTCGGGGTGCAGGCCGGTCTGGGCGAGGTCGGCGATCGGGTCGGCGTAGTCGCGGGCGACGAAGGCGTCCAGGTCCCAGATCCGGTAGCGGGGCCGGCCGTCGAGGCGGTAGCGGATCGCGATGCGCTGCGAGGCCATGCACACCGAGGGCTGGTTGTTGGTGGTGCCGGGCATCGGCTTGCGGATCGCCACGTCCTCACCGGTGCGGGTGGCGCCGTCGAAGAAGCGGAAGCGGGTGACGCCCTGGCCGTAGCCGTTCTCCGCGGCGGCCTCGGTCCAGATCCAGACGTCGCCGTCGGCCGCGTTCTGCACCCCCATGCTGACGCCGTGCCCGAAGCCCTGGAGGTGCATGTGCCCGAGCAGCGTGCCCTCGTGGTCGAGCCGGTTCAGGCACAGATTGCCCGACTCCGCTCCGCCGGGCGCGAGTTGGAGGGCGTAGAGGTGCCCGTGCGCCTCGTCGAAGGCGAAGGACTGGAGGACCGTGCCCTCGTGCAGCGACTTCTCCCACAACCAGCGGACGGCCGGCACGGACAGGTCGAAACGCTCGGTCACGGTCCCCCCTCGCTCAGCGGGAGCTAGAGGTTGCCCCGCTTCTCCTGCTCCCGCTCGATGGCCTCGAACAGCGCCTTGAAGTTGCCCTTCCCGAAGCCCATCGAGCCATGCCGCTCGATGAGTTCGAAGAACACGGTCGGCTTGTCCTGGACCGGCTTGGTGAAGATCTGGAGCAGGTAGCCGTCCTCGTCGCGGTCGGCGAGGATCTTCAGCTCGCGGAGCGTGTCGACGGGCACGCGGGTGTCGCCGACCCACTCGCCGAGGGTGTCGTAGTAGGAGTCGGGGGTGTCGAGGAACTGGACCCCGGCCGCGCGCATGGTCCGCACGGTCTGCACGATGTCGTTGGTGTTCAGCGCGATGTGCTGGACGCCCGCGCCGCCGTAGAACTCCAGGTACTCGTCGATCTGGGACTTCTTCTTGGCGACGGCGGGTTCGTTGATCGGGAACTTCACCTTGAGGGTGCCGTCGGCGACGACCTTCGACATCAGCGCGCTGTACTCGGTGGCGATGTCGTCGCCCACGAACTCCTTCATGTTCGTGAAGCCCATGACCTTGTTGTAGAAGCCGACCCACTCGTTCATCCGGCCGAGCTCGACGTTGCCGACGCAGTGGTCGACGGCCTGGAAGGTGCGGTGGGCG
>NZ_LJBR01000131.1 GCF_001282115.1 Streptomyces sp. NRRL B-24085
GACCGGGGCCGTGCTGCCGTTGCTCGGGCTGACGGGGGTGGTGGGGGCCGGGATCGCGCCCTGGGGCTATCTCTCCCTGCTCCTCGCGGTGGCCTGCGTGGCCGTCGACCGCTACTTCGGGGTGACCTCCGGCTGGATAAGGGACGTGGCCACCGCGCAGGCCGTGCAGCGCCGCCTCCAGGCCCTCCAGTTCGACTGGGCATCGGAGAGCGTCCGCGAGGTGCTCGGCCCCACGGAGGGCACGGCCGCCGAGGCCACGGAGCGCTGTCTGGGCGTGCTGCGCCGCTTCTCGGAGGACGTGACGGAGCTGGTCCGGGTGGAGACGGCCGACTGGATCGTGGAGTTCCGCAACGGGTCCGCGCCGATGGGCATCCAGGGCGCGGTGACCTCCGGGGGACGCCAGGACCCCGGCGGCGCCCAGGGCCGCTTCCCGCTCCCCCCGGGGCCGCCGGCCCGCCCGAACATGCCCCGCCAGCGCCCGCCGGAGCCCCGGTGAACCGGCTGGAGACCGTCTCCGGGACGGCCCGTCAGCCGCACAGCCGTGCCGCCCGCCCGCACGGCAGCCACCCCTGTCCCCGGATCACGTCCTGGCTCGTGCCCTCGCCCCGGACGCGACGACGCCGGTCCCCACCGCGCCACCGTACGGCCGTGCGAGCGGACCCTGCGGGCCGGCGGGGCGAGGTTCGCGGGCGTTCAACCGCCGTACGGACAAGGGGGTTTCAGGGCGAGACCGCTGGGGCCGTCGGCGCGGTGCCGGGGGCGGCGGGGCCCTCGTCGTCCAGGACGGCGTAGACCGTGCCGCCGGCGCCCAGCGCCACCACGAGCGCGACCGCGAGGAGTGCCAGCGTGACGGCCCGGCTGCGGTCCCCCGCCGCCGGTCCCGGCTCCGGCGGGTACGGCGTCAGGTAGACGCCGGGCGTACGCCGCTCCCGGGCATGGCCCCGCCCCTCGCCGTCCGCCGGGTCGGCGGAGCCGTGTTCCTCCATCGCAGGCCCTCCCCCGAGACCGCGCGCCCGCACACCTGCGCGACAGAAGACCAGTGTCTACGTCGGTCCGCCGCCCGTCGAGAGCTGGTCGAGCACCTTGGACAACCGCTCCAGCATCTCCACGGCCCCGGCGAGTTCGTCCTCCCCGAAGGCCTCGGCGAGCCGGTCGGCGAAGGCCGCGTGCCCCGGGTCGATCCGGCGCACGGCGGCCAGTCCCTCCTCGGTCGGGTCGAGGAGCTTGGCGCGCCGGTGGGCCGGGTTGGGCCGGTACTCGGCCAGCCCCCGCTCCACCAGCAGATCGGCGATCCGCTGCACGCTCTGCCGGGTGATGCCCATCTCCCGGGCGATCCCGGCGACCGGGAGCGGCTGCCGGAGCACGGCGCCGAGCACCTGCCACCAGGCGGCGGTGAGCCCGGCGGGTCCGGCCAGCTCGTCGGCCACGGCGAGGAACTGCCCGTTGAGCCGGAACACCCCGAGCGCGCCGCGGCTGAGCAGCTCCTGCCGCTCCCGGCTCACTGCGCGGCCGCCCTCTCCAGCACGGCGTACGCCTCGGGGTCGGAGTCGTGGAACAGGCGGTACCAGGCGTCGAGCACCTCGCCCTCGTACACCCCGAGCAGCCGGAAGATCTCCCGGGCGAACGCGACGGGCTCGGTGGGTCCGGCGGTGACCAGGCCGCCGTCGGTCACGGCGTCCGCGTCGACGTACCGCTCGGCGCCGGCGTAGCCCGTGGCCGCCAGGTAGAAGGACACGGCGCTGGTGTGCTCCCGGTCGTCGAGCAGCCCCTCGCGCGCGAGTCCCGCGGTGGCCCCGCAGATCGCGGCGACGGGGACCCCGGCGTCGAGGAACTCCCGCGCCTTGCGGGCGAAGGGGGCGAGGTCGTCGCCCGCGTCCCAGAGGTCGGCGCCCGGGAGGATCAACAGGGAGCTCTCGGCGGGCCGTACGTCGTCCAGGGCGCACGCGGGCTGAACCCTCAGCCCCCCGATGGACGTCACCGGCTCACGCGAGGGCCCGACCGTCCGGATCGCGTACCCGGCCCGGGCGAGGTAGGCCGTGGCGTGGCCCGTCTCCCAGTCGGCACAGGTGTCGTACACGGCGTGGTGCACAGGCTTCCGAGTCATGACAGCATCCTGTCATTTAGACAGCAGACTGTCAAGCACGACCGGACAACGCGACCTGGACAACCTGTCGCGGAAAGCCCCCGTCCACAGACAGGACGCCGATACCGCTTCCGTATCGCGGACATTTACGCTCGCTCGCATGACCCCTCAGCCACACCCCGAGGTCGGCGTCGCCGTGAAGGCCGCGGACCGTGCTCATGTGTTCCACTCCTGGTCCGCACAGGAGCTCATCGACCCGCTCGCCGTCGCCGGTGCGGAGGGCTCGTACTTCTGGGACTACGACGGGAACCGCTACCTCGACTTCACCAGCGGGCTCGTCTACACCAACATCGGGTACCAGCACCCGAAGGTCGTCGCCGCGATCCAGGAGCAGGCCGCGACGATGACGACGTTCGCGCCCGCCTTCGCGATCGAGGCGCGCTCGGAGGCGGCCCGGCTGATCGCCGAGCGGACGCCCGGTGACCTGGACAAGATCTTCTTCACCAACGGCGGCGCGGACGCGGTGGAGCACGCCGTGCGGATGGCCCGGCTGCACACCGGGCGGCCCAAGGTGCTGTCCGCCTACCGCTCGTACCACGGCGGTACGCAGCAGGCCGTCAACCTCACCGGCGACCCCCGCCGCTGGGCCTCCGACAGCGGCTCGGCCGGGGTCGTGCACTTCTGGGCGCCCTTCCTGTACCGGTCCCGCTTCTACGCCGAGACGGAGGAGCAGGAGACCGCGCGGGCCCTTGAGCACCTGGAGACGACGATCGCCTTCGAGGGGCCCGCCACCGTCGCCGCGATCATCCTGGAGACCATCCCGGGGACCGCGGGGATCATGGTTCCCCCGCCCGGTTACCTCGCCGGCGTCCGCGAGATCTGCGACAAGTACGGGATCGTCTTCGTCCTGGACGAGGTCATGGCCGGGTTCGGGCGGACCGGTGAATGGTTCGCCGCCGACCTGTTCGACGTCACGCCCGACCTGATGACCTTCGCCAAGGGCGTCAACAGCGGGTACGTGCCGCTCGGCGGGGTCGCCATCTCCGGGGCCATCGCCGAGACCTTCGCCAAGCGGCCCTACCCCGGCGGGCTCACCTACTCGGGACACCCGCTCGCCTGCGCGGCCGCCGTCGCGACCATCGACGTCATGGCGGAGGAGGGCGTCGTCGACAACGCCAGGCACCTCGGTAGGGCCGTCCTGGAGCCGGCGCTGCGGGAGCTCGCCGAGCGGCACCCGAGCGTCGGCGAGGTGCGGGGCACGGGCATGTTCTGGGCCCTGGAGCTCGTGAGGAACAAGGAGACCCGCGAGCCGCTCGTGCCCTACAACGCGGCGGGCGAGGCGAACGCCCCGATGGCCGCGTTCGCGGCCGCCGCGAAGAAGCAGGGCCTCTGGCCGTTCGTCAACATGAACCGGACGCACGTGGTCCCGCCCTGCAACGTCAGCGAGGCCGAACTCAAGGAAGGGCTCGCCGCCCTGGACACCGCGCTCTCCGTGGCGGACGAGTACACGGAGTAAACCCCCGGCGCCTTCGAACGCGTAAGGTGGCGTGCTCGTAGACATATGTACGAGCACGCCATCTGCACCTGCGCGAGGGAGGCGCCCCGACGATGCCCGGCAGCAGCGGCAACGGTGCCGTCACCCGCAGCACGCTGCGGCAGCAGATCGCGGACGCGCTGCGCGACGAGGTACTGGCCGGACGGCTCCAGCCGGGGCAGGAGTTCACCGTCAAGGAGATCGCCGAGCAGTACGGCGTCTCCGCCACCCCGGTCCGCGAGGCCCTCGTGGACCTGTCCGCGCAGGGGCTCCTGGAGGCCGACCAGCACCGCGGCTTCCATGTCCACGAGTACTCCCTCGCCGACTTCCGCGGCATGATCGAGGCCCGCAGCCTGGTCACGGACGGTATGTTCCAGGCCCTCGACGCCGGTCACCCCGTCCTCCAGCAGCTGGACGAGCCCCGTACCGCCGCGGCCGTGGCGGGCGTACGGCGACGCGGCGAGGAGGCCCAGCGGGCCGCCACCGCGGGCGACCTGACCGTACTGATCGGCTACGACCTGCGCTTCTGGCGGGAACTGAGCGTCCTGTTCGGCAACCCCTACCTCGCCGACTTCCTGCACCGGCTGCGCGTGCAGACCTGGGTGTGCACGGTCCAGCACCTGCGCCGGCTCACCGATCTGCGCGGCAGCCTGTGGTCCGGGCACCCCGAGGTCGCCGACGCCCTGTACCGGCGGGACACCGGGGCCGCCCGCGAGCTCCTCGCCGCCTACAACGGCCACTATCTGACCCTCATCGAGGGCCTCACCGCCGACTGACGGCCCCCGGCACGGGTAAGGGACCACCACGACCCGCACAAGGGGCCCCGCCCGGGGACCCCAGCGACTACCCTTCCCTGACCACCGTGTGACGACATCCGCGCACCGCGCGTATCCGAGGAGCTGTCTTTTGGCCTGTGACCTGTGGCTGGTCCCGCTCGTCGATGTGTTGTGCCACACCCCGGACAACCCGTTCGCCGAGGAACTCGCGCAATACAACAAGGTGCTCGCCGAGGCCGGGTTGCCGCCGGTGCCGGTGTACCAGTACATGCCGGGACTGTCCGGCGAGGTCGCCCCGGTGGCCGGTTTCGACTACGACGCCCTGCACTTCCTGCGGCGCGCCTACCTGCTCCAGGTCTGCGGGCTCCCGGTCACCCCCGTGGACGAACTGGGCGGCGACTACGAGCAGTTGCTGGAGATGTTCGAGACCACGGCCCAGCAGTCCCATCTGGTCTGGCACTACGACCACGCGGGCGCGTACGTCCCCGTCGACTTCCCGCACCCGCTGGCCAACGACGAACTGCTCGCGGGCGGCGGCCCGTTGGGCTCCTCGCAGGCCCTGCTGCGGGAACTGGAGTTCGTGGCCCCGGTGATCGGCATCGATCCGGCCAACCCGCCGGCGCCCCCTGAGCCGCCGCGCGCCCCCACCGAGCTGGAGGAGCCGGCCGTTCCCGCGCCGTACGACCCCAGCCCCTTCGCCCGCGAACGCCATGTCTGGCTGGGGCTGCACGCGGCGGCGACCCGGAGCCTCGCCCAGGGCTCGATGATCATCTTCAGCTGAGGACCGCCGGGGTTCAGCGTCCGAGCTGGGAGAGCCCCTTCTGCAGGTCGTCGCGGTTCATCACCGGGGTGTAGCTGACCTTGGCGCCCAGGTGCATGAAGAACGGCTCGCTGATCACCGGCATCAGTGAGCTGTCCTGCAGGTCGAAGAACAGGAAAGCGGTGCGCTGACCGTTCTCGGAGGTGAAGTAGGCCGCCTCGGGCTTGATCTGTTCCAGCGACGCCTCGATCAGCTTCGGCAGGGTGCCGTTGCTGATGGCCTCGTTCGCCTTCTCCGTGTCCATGGACACCTTGAGCAGTACGCGCATCGCACTCACCTTCTCCGGATCGACACGCCTCTTCGCACCATCCCAGAATATGCCCGAACGGGGCATTTATCCCTGGTCGCTCCGGTGGGAGCAGCCGGACCGGACCGCGGTTCCGCCCGGCCCCCAGGGAGGTTGAGTACCGCTACTCAGGCGGGAGCCGCCGGTGGCCCGGCATCGTGGAGGGCACGGACGGAGCCCGCAGCTCCGCGAAGACTTCCTGGGGGATCCCGATGAACGGCTCGCGCTACATCCGCAACCCGCTCGCGCTCGGCTACCTGCTCCTCGTGACCGCGGTCCTCGGCTGGGTCTGCGTGGACGCCCTGTTCGTCGAGCACGCCGACGCGAGCTTCGCCGGGGTCTGGGCGTTCGTGGTCACGGCTCCGGCCTCGCTGCTGTTCGTGACGGTGCCGGGGGTGCCGGCGTGGGCCGGGATCGTCACGGGTGCCGTGGTGAACGCGGCGGTGCTCGAGGCGGCGTACCGGGGCCTGGGCGGCCGTCGCTCGCAGCGCACGGTCTGAGCGCTCACCGCCGCCCCGACCACCCCTGCGCAGGCGCCGCTTCCGGTCTGCCGCCCACCACCTCTCGGCGCCCGCCGGCCCTGTGTTCTGGAGCGCCGGCCGACGGTGATCCACTGAACGGGTGAATGTCCGCATGCGCCCGAAAAGGGCTGGGCATGCAGCGCGCATGCGCTCCGCCTTGATCACGTCCGTGCTGCTCGCCGCCCTGTCGCCCCTCGTCGCCCCGCCCGCCCATGCCGCCGCCGTACCGCCGGGGCACGTCTACTTCTGGGCCGAGCCGGGGCAGACGGGGCCGGGCGGTGCCTGGGACTACGCGCCTCCGGGGTACAAGGAGGCGGCACCGCGGGTGAAGCGGCACGCGTACTCCTTCGACTCGCACGCACCGGTGACCGTGTACGCGATCAGCTTCCAGGGCGGCGGCGCCTGCCTCTACCGGGCCATCCGGCCGGACGACTACTCCGACAACTGGGGCTGGGCCACGAAGTTCGACGGGGTCAGCGACTCCCCCATGGGCTGCCAGGCCGGCTGACCCGCTCATGCGTGCCCGTACGGCGACGGCCCCGGCCGTCCTCACCCTCCTGACCCTCCTGACCCTCCTCACCGCGTCCGCCTGCACGGCGGGGGCCGCCCGGCCGGAGCCCTCGGCCGACGACGTGATCAAGGCGGCCACCCGCGCGCTCACCGACGCCTGCCTGACCCGGCGGGGCCTGACCCCGGAGTCGGACCGGCAGCGCGTGTCCGACGCGCTGTTCGGCACCGGCCGGGCGGAGTTGTCGCTCCAGCTGTCCACCGGCCATGTGGTCCGCTCCCACACCGACGGCTGCCTCGCGGCGGCGCAGGAGCGGCTCTACGGCGACCAGGACCGCTGGTTCCGCACCTCGGTCGTCGTCAACAACCTCCGGCCCGAGGCCGTGCGGACCGGCCGCCCGCTCTCCGAGGTCCGGGCCGCGCACCGCGCGGAGATCGCGGAGTGGCGGCGGCTGCGGGCCCGCGCCCTCACCACAGCGACCGCCCTGCTGGAGGGCGGCACCCCCCACCCGAAGGGAAACCAGTGAAGCGCTTCATCGCCGTCCTGTCCGCCGGACTGCTCGCCACCGGAGCCGTCCTCGCCACCTCGGCCTCGGCCCAGGCGGCGGCCTGCGGCAGCGGGAACTTCTGCGCGTGGACGGACGCGAACTACCAGGGCCAGAAGATCGAGTGGACCGGCGACGACGGCTGGTGGGAGAGCAACATCGCCGACCAGGACTCGTCCTGGGCCAACCACGGCATCTCGGGCCCCGGCATCAAGGACCACGTCAAGGTGTACGCCTCCGCCGGCCAGTCCGGCCCGATGACCCTCTGTCTCGCGCCCGGCCAGGAGGCCGGCTACAACGGCGTGGCCAACGACCGCGGGGACTCCCACATCTGGGCCACCGGCTGCTGAACCGGCCGCGGCCGGAGGAACCGTCGACGATTGGCGGCCGGCCCCGTGGCCGGACGGGCCGGTGTCGGCCCGTGTGACGAAGTCCGCGCTCGAAAAAGGCCACGGGCCGGTCGAGGAAGTCCTTGACCGGCCCGTGGCTGTCGAGCAGGAGGGATCTACAGGAACGAGTTGATCTCGATCGTCTCGTCCCGGCCCGGACCCACGCCGATCGCGGAGATCGGGGCGCCGGACATCTCCTCCAGCGCCTTCACGTAACCCTGGGCGTTCTTCGGGAGGTCCGCGAAGGTCTTGGCCTTCGTGATGTCCTCGCTCCAGCCGGGCAGGTACTCGTAGACGGGCTTCGCGTGGTGGAAGTCGGTCTGGGAGTACGGGAGTTCCTCGACCCGCTCGCCGTCGATCTCGTACGCGACACAGACCGGGATCTGCTCCCAGCCGGTGAGCACGTCGAGCTTGGTGAGGAAGAAGTCGGTGAGGCCGTTGACGCGGGTCGCGTAGCGGGCGATCACCGCGTCGAACCAGCCGCAGCGACGGTCACGGCCGGTGGTGACACCCCGCTCACCGCCGATGCGGCGCAGCGCCTCGCCGTCCTCGTCGAAGAGTTCGGTGGGGAAGGGGCCGGAGCCCACCCGGGTCGTGTACGCCTTCAGGATGCCGATGACCCGGCTGATCTTCGTCGGGCCCACGCCGGCGCCGGTGCAGGCACCGCCGGCGGTCGGGTTCGACGAGGTGACGAACGGGTACGTGCCGTGGTCGATGTCCAGGAGGGTGCCCTGGCCGCCCTCGAACAGGACGACCTTGTCCTGCTCCAGGGCCTGGTTGAGGACGAGGACCGTGTCGGCGACGTAGGGCTTCAGCTTGTCGGCGTAGCCCAGCAGTTCCTCGACGACCTGGCCGACCTCGATGGCCCGGCGGTTGAAGACCTTGGTGAGGAGCTGGTTCTTGCCGTCGAGTGCCGCCTCGACCTTCTGGGTCAGGATCGACTCGTCGTACAGGTCCTGGATCCGGATGCCCACGCGGTTGATCTTGTCCGCGTAGGTCGGTCCGATGCCGCGCCCCGTGGTGCCGATCTTGCGCTTTCCGAGGAAGCGTTCCGTCACCTTGTCCACGGTGACGTTGTACGGCGTGATGATGTGGGCGTTGCCGCTGATCAGGAGCTTGGAGGTGTCGACGCCGCGGTCGTTCAGTCCGTTCAGCTCGGAGAACAGGACCGACGGATCGACGACGACACCGTTGCCGATGACCGGGGTGCACCCCGGCGACAGGATTCCGGAAGGGAGGAGGTGGAGGGCGTACTTCTGATCGCCCACGACTACCGTGTGGCCGGCGTTGTTGCCGCCCTGGTAGCGCACCACATAGTCCACCGAGCCACCGAGCAGGTCGGTCGCCTTTCCCTTGCCTTCGTCACCCCACTGAGCACCGAGCAGCACAAGTGCGGGCACGCGCGTACACCCCTTCCGGGCGGGGCATGTCCAAGGTCGGGGGCGTACGCGTACGGTTCACTCCGTCGCGTGCACCACGGCCGTCGTCGGCCGCTGCCCGTCGGACCCGGATGCCCCGGAATAGACGAAGCCCCTGGCGCAATAGCGCAAGGGGCTCTTGCACAAAGATGCTACCCGAGGAAGCGAGGCATGGCCGAGGTGGCGACTTCCGCGACGTCCGATCAGCTGTTGGTGGTCATCGACCCGGTCGCCCGGCAGACGGACGGCGAGTCCGTACGGATCGTGAAAGACGTGCTCAGCGCGGGTGCGGCGACGAAGGTGTGTCTGCCGGACGGGCCCGAGGAGTTCGCCCGGGCACTGGCCCGGCGGGGCTCGCGACGCCCGGTGGTGGTCGGGGACGACCGCGCGCTGATGCGGACGGTGGTGCTGCTGCACCGGCAGCGGGAGCTGGCCGGATGTGTGCTCTCGGTGGTGCCGGTGGGCCCGGTCCTTGGCGTCGCCCACGCGCTGGGGGTGCCCTCGGGGGCGGTCGCGGCCGCGCGGGCGGTCCTGGAGGGGGCCGAGCGGCGGCTGGACATGCTGGTGGACGACAGCGACGGCGTGGTCCTCGGGGCACTGCGGATCCCCGCGCCGGCCGCGCGCGTGGAACCGCTGGAGGCGGCCCGGCCCTGGCTGCGGACCTGCCAGTCCCTCGTACGGACCCTGGTGCCGCCCCGCCCCGCGCGGGAGACCGCGCCCGCCGTCCCCGGGCCCGCACGGCTGCGGGTGGAGGTCGACGGGGAGACCCTGGTCGACCTGGACCAGCCCCTGGAGGCGGTCTCGGTGACCCCGGGCTCCGGGGGCGGCCTGGCCGCGGTCGAGGTGCGCCCGCTGTCGGTGGGGGCGGAGGCCTCCCCCCTGTTCGCCACCGGCAGGACGGTGACCGTCACCGGGGCGGACTTCCGCTACCGGGCGGACGCCGGGGTGGCCGGACCGGTGCGCAGACGGACGTGGACGGTGCGGGAGCGGGCCGTGGGGCTCGTGCTCCCCTCGTGAACCCCGCGCCCGTGCCGCCCCTGCGGCCCCAGACGTACGGTCGACAGGTGTCCGCTGCCGGCCGGACCGTGCCGGCAGGGACCGGGGAGCGCTAGGCCCCGAACAGCCTGGCGCGGTGGGCCTTCCAGCGCTCCATCATCTGCGCCACGTCCTTCTCGATGAACTCGAAGAACGCCAGGGTCTCGGCCAGCCGGTGCCCGGCCGGTGTCCCGGCGCCCAGGCTGGCCACCCCCTCGCGCAGGGCGTCCTCCCACCGCTTGATGATCGTCTCGCGGTTGGTGAGCGCGTGGTACCACTGGTCGGAGTGGACCCGGTAGCGCTCGCGCCGCGAGCCGGGCTCCCGCTCGCGCGACAGCATGTGCACCTGCGCCAGGTAGCGCACGGCCCCGGAGACGGCCGCCGGGCTGATCTGCAACTGCTCGCTCAGTTCGGCGGAGGTCAGGGCGCCGCTGTCGGAGGCGAGCAGGGCCGAGAAGACCCGGGCCGGCATCCTCTGGAGTCCCGCCTCGACCAGTTGGGCGGCGAACCGCTCCACGAACCGTGAGACCGCCTCCGGGTCCCGCTCCACCGCCTTCGACTCCGTCATGCCACCACCCTAACGGGCTTTATACGTTTCTGTAACTTCACAAATTTCTGAAAGAAGCGTACGTTCTGAAGCATGACCAAGGCCATCACCGTCTCCGGACTGCACAAGTCGTTCGGCAGGACCCACGCGCTCGACGGCCTCGACCTGGAGGTCGAGACCGGCGAGGTGCACGGATTCCTCGGCCCCAACGGCGCCGGCAAGTCCACCGCCATCCGCGTCCTGCTCGGCCTGCTGCGCGCCGACTCCGGCGCCGCGCAGGTCCTGGGCCGCGACCCGTGGGCCGACGCGGTCGAGGTGCACCGCCGCATCGCCTACGTCCCCGGCGACGTGACCCTGTGGCGCAACCTCTCCGGCGGCGAGGTCATCGACCTCTACGGCCGGCTGCGCGGCGGACTCGATCCCGCCCGGCGTGCCGAGCTCGTCGAACGCTTCGAGCTCGACCCCACCAAGAAGGGCCGCACCTACTCGAAGGGCAACCGCCAGAAGGTCGCCCTGGTCGCCGCGTTCGCCTCGGACGTGGACCTGCTGATCCTCGACGAGCCGACGTCCGGACTGGACCCGCTGATGGAGGCGGTCTTCCAGCGCTGCGTGGAGGAGGAACGCGAGCGCGGCCGTACGGTCCTGCTGTCCTCGCACATCCTCAGCGAGGTCGAGGAACTCTGCGACCGGGTCAGCATCATCCGGCGCGGCCGGACCGTGGAGACGGGTTCACTGGCCGACCTGCGCCACCTGACCCGCACCAGCGTCACGGCCGAACTCGCGGGCGCCCCCAACGGGTTGGCCCACCTGCCCGGCGTCCACGACCTCGACGTCCAGGGCCGCCGGGTGCGGCTCCAGGTGGACACCGACCGACTGGACGCGGTGCTCCGGCAGTTGAGCGAGTCGGGCGTGCGCTCGCTGACGTCGACCCCGCCGACGCTGGAGGAGCTGTTCCTGCGGCACTACCAGGACGAGGCCGCGGCCTCATGACCTCCCTGACGGGCACCGGCGTGCTCCTGCGCTTCAACCTGCGCCGCGACCGGCTGATGATCCCGGCGTGGGTGGCGGTGAACGCCCTGCTGGTCCTCTCCATGCCGAACACCCTGGAGAGCCTGTACGCCACCCCGGCCGAGCGCGCCGACCTGCTGCACCAGGTGGCCGCCAACTCCTCCCTCCGCGCGCTGATCGGCCCCGTCTTCGACGACTCCCTCGGCGCCCTCACCGCCTGGCGCGTCGGCGTCTACGCCGGAGCACTCGCCGCCGCGACCGGGCTCCTCGTCGTCGTACGCCACACCCGCGACGAGGAGGAGAGCGGCCGGCAGGAGATGCTGTCCTCGGGCGTGGTGGGCCGGCGGGCCTCGCTGACGGCCGCGCTGCTCGCGGCGGCCGTGGCGAACGGTGTGCTGGCCCTGCTGGTGACGGCCGGACTCGCGGGCCGGGGCGCCGCGGGAGCGCTGGCCTTCGGCCTGGGGCTCGGCGCGGTGGGCATGCTGTTCGCCACCACGGCCGCGATCGTCGCGCAGGTGACGGAGAGCGCACGGCTGGCGCGGGGCGTGACGGCGGGGGTGCTGGGCGCGGCCTTCGTGCTGCGGGCGGCCGGGGACTCGGTGTCCACCGACGGGTCCTCCGTCCTCACCTGGCTGTCGCCGCTCGGCTGGCTGTCGCAGGTGCGTCCCTTCGCCGGCGAACGCTGGTGGGTGCTGCTGTTGTTCGCGGCGGCGGTGGCCGGCCAGGGCGCGCTGGCCTACGTCCTGGCGGGCCGCAGGGACGTGGGCATGAGCTTCGTAGCGACGCGCCCCGGGCCCGCGTCCGGCCGCCTGGGCACGGCGGGCGCGCTGGCCTGGCGGCTCCAGCGGGGCGCACTGCTCGGCTGGTCGGCCGGCTTCCTCCTCGCCGGGGTGGTCTACGGCGGTCTGACGGACGCCGTGGCCGACCTGGTCGGCGACAACGCCAAGGCCCGCGAGATCTTCGAGCGGATGGGCGGACAGTCCGGGATCACGGACGCGTTCCTCGCCTCCATGACCGGGATGCTGGGTCTGGTGGCCGCGCTGTACGTCGTCGCCTCGGTGCTGCGGCTGCACGGCGAGGAGACCTCGATGCGGGCGGAACCGGTGCTGGCGAACGCGGTGGGCCGGCTGCGGTGGGCCGCGGGCCACCTGGTGATCGCCTTCGGCGGCTCGGCACTCGTGATGCTGCTCGCCGGCCTCGGTCTCGCCGTCGGCTACGGCAAGGAGACCGGACCGGTCCTGGGCGCGTGCCTCGTCCAGGTCCCGGCGGTGTGGGTGGTCGGGGGGCTCACCGTCCTCCTGTACGGGCTCGCCCCGCGCCTTGCTCCACTGGCCTGGGGAGTCGCCGGGGCGGTGCTGCTGATCGGCTGGGTCGGACCGGCGCTGGACGTTCCGCGGGCGGTGCTGGACCTGTCGCCCTTCGGCCACCTGCCGAAGCTCCCGGGCGGCGAGATGCGGTGGGGGCCGGTGCTGGTCCTGACCGCGCTGGCGGCCGTCCTCGTCACCACGGGGCTGGCAGGCCTTCGGCGGCGTGACCTGACGACGTGAACCACCCGGGGGGCGCGACGCGTCCCCCGGTTCATGGCGAGATCCGGCACGGACCCGATGACCTGCGGCGGCTGCGCGCTCTCGGCACTGGGCGCGACGGCGGCCCCCCTGCTGTGGCTGTCCATGCCCCGCACCCGGCGCCACCTGGGCGGCGGCTTCGAGAACGAGGGCATGGACCTCACGGTCCTGTTCACGGAGCTGCCGCTGGTGGTGCTGGGCGGAGCCTTCCTTCCGCTGCTCGCGTTCACCGTGCTGGCACGGGTGCGGGACCGTCGGCGGCTCTAGCCGATGCGGACGCTCAGTCCCTCCAGACCGCGGATCACGAAGTTGGGCTTGCGTTCCGGGTCCGCCGCCAGGGTCAGGGTGGGGGCCTTCTCCAGCAGGGCTGTCATGGAGGCGGCCAGTTCGATACGGGCCAGGGGCGCGCCGATGCAGTAGTGGATGCCGGCGCTGAAGGAGATGTGCGGGTTGTCGGCGCGGGCGAGGTCGAGGCGCTCGGGGTCCCGGAAGACCTCGGGATCGTGGTTGGCGGAGCCGAAGAGCAGGGCGATCTCGGCGCCCCTCGGGACAGCCGTCCCGTCGATCTCGATGTCGTCCAGCACCCAGCGCTCGAAGAGCTGGAGCGGGGTGTCGTAGCGCATGAGCTCCTCGACGGCCCGCGGGACGAGGGAGTGGTCGGCGCGGAGCGCGCGCAGCTCGCCGGGGTTGCGGAACAGCGCCCACCAGCCGTTGACCGTGGCGTTCACGGTGGCCTCGTGGCCCGCGTTGAGCAGCAGGACGCAGGTGGAGATCATCTCCTGCTCGGTGAGACGGTCGCCCTCGTCGTGCGCGGCGATGAGGCCCGAGATCAGGTCGTCCCCGGGCTCCTTGCGGCGCTCGGCGATCAGGTCGCGGAGGTAGTCGGAGAACTCGACCGACGCCCGGACCGCCCGCGCCGCCACGTCCTCGGACGGGTTCAGCTCGTACATCCCGCAGATGTCCGCCGACCAGGGCCGCAGCGGCGCCCGGTCCGCCTCCGGGATGCCCAGCATCTCGGCGATCACGGCGACCGGGAGCGGCTCGGCGACATCGGTCAGCAGATCCCCGCCGCCCGCCGCGACCAGGCGGTCCACCAGCTCACCGGCCAGGCCGGTCACATACGGCTTCAACCGCTCGACCGTACGCGGGGTGAACGCCTTCGACACCAGACGCCGGATCCGGGTGTGGTCCGGCGGCTCCAGGTCGAGCATCCCGTGGTCGTTGAGCGTGTGGAACGGCTCGTGCTCCGCCGGCGGCGCCGTCCGCCCGAACTCCTCGTGCGTGAACCGGTGCTGGTAGGTCCGCCCGAGCCTGCGGTCCCTGAGCAGCGCGGAGACGTCCGCGTGGTGCGGGACGAGCCACTGGTTCGTGGGCTCGAAGTACTGCACACGGCCCTTGGCGCGGAGCTCGGCGTAGGCGGGGTACGGGTCGGCGAGAAACGCCGGGTCCCAGGGATCGAAGGCTGCCATGCGGGGACGCTAGCCCGGGAAGCGGCCTTCTGACCAGGGGGGTTCTCCCGGGTCCCGGCACGACACCACTCCGCACCGCATGACCGGGTGGACCGCGCGCCCCCTACCCCGGTGTCACCAGCCGTGCCTCGTAGGCGAAGACCGCCGCCTGGGTGCGGTCCCTCAGGCCCAGCTTGACCAGGATGCGGCTGACGTGGGTCTTGATCGTCGACTCGGCCACCACCAGGCGCTCGGCCATCTCCGAGTTGGACAGGCCCTGGGCGATGAGGACCAGCACCTCCGTCTCGCGGTCGGTGAGGTCGCCGTAGGCCGTGTGGGCCGAGGCCATGAGCCTCGGGGACTCGGACAGCTTGGAGAACTCCGTGATCAGGCGCCGGGTGACCGAGGGCGCCAGGAGTGCCTCGCCGGACGCCACCACCCGTACCCCTTCGGCGAGCTGACGGGCGGAGGCGTCCTTGAGGAGGAAGCCGGAGGCTCCCGCGCGCAGCGCCTGGTACACGTACTCGTCGAGGTCGAAGGTCGTCAGGACCAGGACCTTCGCCGTGCCGTCGGCCGCGACGATCTCCCGGGTCGCCTCGATGCCGTTCAGCTCCGGCATCCGGATGTCCATCAGGACCACGTCCGGGGCGAGTTCACGGACCCGGTCCACCGCCTCGCGGCCGTTGACGGCCTCGCCGACCACCTCGATGTCCGGCATCGCGTTCAGCAGCACCGAGAAGCCCTCGCGGACCATCATCTGGTCGTCCGCGACCAGAACCCGGATCGTCATGCCTCACCCTCGTCCCTGAGCGGCACCGGCAGGAACACCGCCACCTCGTACCCGCCGTCGTCCGTGGCGCCCGCCGTCATCTCGCCGCCCAGCATGGAGACCCGCTCCCGCATGCCGGTGATGCCGTGGCCCGCTCCGGGCGAGGGCTTCACCAGCGACAGCTCGGGGCGCGGGCCGTTGACTATGCGCAGGCCCAGGCCGCCCAGGACGTATCCGATCTCGACCCGCGCGCTGGCCCCCGGGGCGTGCCGCAGGGTGTTGCTCAGCGCCTCCTGGACGATCCGGTACGCCGACAGCTCCACGCCCTGCGGGAGTTCGCGGACCGCTCCGGTGACCGCCTTGTCGACGCTCAGGCCCGCTCCCCGCACGTTGTCGAGGAGGGCGTCGAGGTCGGCGAGGGTGGGCTGCGGGGCGTCCGGCGCCTCGTAGTCCTCGGCGCGGACCACGCCCAGGACCCGGCGCAGCTCGGTGAGGGCCGCCACCGCGTTCTCCCGGATGGTGGCGAACGCCTTCTCCAGCTCCGGCGGCGGGTTCTCCACCCGGTAGGGGGCCGCCTCCGCCTGGATGGCGACGACCGACATGTGGTGGGCGACCACGTCGTGCAGCTCGCGGGCGATGGTCGTGCGCTCCTCCAGGAGGGTGCGGCGGGAGCGCTCGTGGGCGGTCACCGTCTGCTGGGCGGTCACCGTCCGCTGGGCGTCCCGGCGTATGTGCCAGACGGTCACGGCGAGCAGGGACAGGGCGGAGACGAAGAGCATCTCCACGGTGTTGGAGCGGTAGTAGTGACCGGCGCCGAGGGCGCCCTGCCACAGCACCCCGTAGACCCCGGTCAGCAGCCACATCCAGGCCGCCGTACGCGGCCTGGTGCGTATCGCCACCACGGTGAGCACCACGAGGTGGCAGGCGAAGCCGCCCGGCAGCCACGGCCAGTCCTGCTGCCAGGAGTTGACGAAGGCCACCGGATAGGTGACCGCGGTCGCGGCCAGCGACAGCCAGAAGGCCATGACCGGCCGCACCATGGTCAGCAGGACCGGGACCAGGGCGCACAGGCCGACGAAGAGGTTGGTGGTCGCACCGCGGCCGCTGTTCTCCGCCCCGATGAGCATCGCGAGCAGGCCGGCCGCGGTGATCAGCGCGTGCGGCGTCCAGACCGCGTACTCCCGCGGGCGGCCGTGCAGCAGACGGGGAAGGCCCCTGCCGACGGGGGTCGGAGGCAGCGGGCGGTAGGTGAAGATGTCGCTGATCAGGTCGTGCCGCAGGCCGCGCAGGGCGCTCACGGCGGCTCTGAACTCGGGGCTGCGGAACTTGTACGCGTCGTACCCGCCGCTGCCGCCGTGCGGCGGTGTCATCTGCGTCTCGGTCGTATCGGTCACGTTCAGAACGGTAGGCCGGGGCCGGTGTCCCCGTCGTCACCAGCGAGACGGGTCCTTCGGCGTCCCTCTCAGGTACTACGGGTACCGGAGCGGGCCGATCAGTAGCCGGACGGTCTGACCAGCCCCGACTCGTACGCGAACACCGCGGCCTGGGTGCGGTCCCTGAGGCCCAGCTTCACCAGGATGCGGCCCACGTGCGTCTTCACGGTCTGCTCGGCCACCACCAGCCGCTCGGCGATCTCGGCGTTCGACAGACCCTGTGCGATCAGCGCGAGGACCTCCGTCTCCCGCTCGGTCAGCTCCCCGACCCGGCTCTTGAGGGGGGAGCGGGGCCGCTTGTCGAGGCGGGAGAACTCGGCGATCAGCCGCCGGGTGACACCGGGCGCGAGCAGCGCGTCCCCGGCCGCCACCACGCGCACGGCCTCGGCGAGCTGCTCCGCGGAGGCGTCCTTGAGGAGGAACCCGGACGCGCCGGCCCGCAGCGCCTCGTAGACGTACTCGTCGAGGTCGAAGGTCGTCAGCACCAGGACCCTGATCTCCGGGCGCTCGCCGGTGATACGGCGGGTGGCCTCGATGCCGCCCAGCTCGGGCATGCGGATGTCCATCAGGACGACGTCCGGGACGAGTTCGGCGACCTGGGCGACGGCGTCCAGGCCGTCCACCGCCTGCCCGATCACCTCGATGCCGGGCTGGGCGCTCAGCAGCACGCTGAAGCCCTGCCGGACCATCTGCTGGTCGTCGGCGATGAGTACGCGGATGTCTCCGCTCGTGCCGGTCGTCATGCGCTGCCGTCCTCGGAGTCGGTGACCTGTTCGGGCGCGCCCGGGGGCGCGGTCGGAAGATACGCGGCCACCTCGTAGCCGCCGTCGGGGCGGGGGCCGGCGCGCAGTGTCCCGCCCAGCATCGCGGCCCGCTCCCGCATGCCGAGCAGCCCGTGTCCCGCGCCCGGTGACGCGGCCACGGCGCGGGTGGGGCGGGAGTTGACGATCCGCACGTCCACCCCGTGCAGGTAGTGGACGAGCGAGACGGAGGCGGTCGCGCCGGGCGCGTGGCGCAAGGCGTTGCTCAGCGCCTCCTGCACGATGCGGTACGCCGACAGCTCCACGCCGGACGGCAGGGGCCGCCGGACGCCCCGCACGTCGACCCGGACGCTCAGTCCGGCCGCCCGGGTGTTCTCCACCAGCGCGTCCAGCCGGTCCAGGGTGGGCTGCGGGGCGTGCGGGGCGGTGCCGGTGACGGGGTCGGCGGACTCCTGCGCGGTGTCGGGGTGTTCGGCCCGCAGCACGCCCAGGACCCGGCGCAGCTCGGTCAGCGCCTCCAGCGCGTTCTGCCGGATGCCGTCGAGGTTCTCGCGCAGTTCCGCGGAGGGGTTCTCGACCAGGTGCGGGGCGACCTGCGCCTGGATCGAGATGACGGACATGTGGTGGGCGACGACGTCGTGCAGTTCGCGCGCGATGCGGCTGCGCTCCTCCAGCAGGGTGCGGCGGGCCCGCTCCTCGGCGGTGAGCGTGGTCTGCTCGACGAGCGCCCTGCTGGCCTCCCGGCGGCCCCGCAGGGCGGTGCCGAGCACCACCACCACGGGGAACAGGGTGGCCGCGAGTATCCCCGTGGGCTGGAAGTCGGCCGCCCCCAGCACGCCCTCGACGAGGTACGTGAGAAGCAGGGTCACCGCCAGCGCCTCGGCGGCCACGCGTGTGGGCACCCGCAGGGCGAGCAGCAGGAGGACGACCATGTGTCCGATGAGTCCACCGGAGGACCAGGGCCAGGTGAAGCCGTGCGCGCCGCCGGCCAGCAGGTGCCGTCGCACCTCGACGGCGCCGACCACCATGGCCGCGGTCGAGAACCACCACGCCGGGACGGGCCGCCACAGCGCGAACACGACGGCGGCACCCTGGGCGAGACCGACCGCGAAGGCGAGGCTGACGCCCACCCCGCCGTTGTCCTCGAGCTGCGCCACGGCGCCGATGGTGACTCCGAGGGCGACCATGCACACCAGGCCGTGCGGCAGCCAGCGGAGCCAGACGGACGGGGGCAGCGGGTCTACCCGGAGCGTGCACAGGTCCGCGCGCAGCACCCGCAGCCAGCCCAGCACACGGTCCCTGACCACCTGTCCGACCCCCGTCTCCCGCACGTCGACCACCCTAGGCACGACGCGCCTCCTCCGCTGCCGCCGGATCGGTCCTGCGGTGCACCCGCACCACTCGTGACGGACGGCCCCCGACCCGGCGCGGGCCCTGCTCGAACGACCGGAAGGCCGACCGGCAGACGGCGAGGACGAGGACGAACACCGGGAGCCAGGCGAGCCGGGCGCCCACCCAGTCCAGGCCGTCGGGCACGGTGTGCAGCCCGGGGAGCCTGCCGAGCGCGAGGCCGGTGGCCGTGGTGGCCATCAGCGCCGTCTGGTGCCACAGGAAGACCGTCATGGCGGAGAGGTTGACGAGTGCCACCGCCGCCCAGATCAGGGGGCGTCGCATCCCGCCGCGCAACCGGTCGCGCAGCAGCAGGGCGAGCCCGCACTGGGCCAGGCCGAAGGCGACGGCGGCCAGCGTCGGCGGGTTCAGGTTGGACACCGGGGCGCCCGGCACCCCGACCATCGACGCCGGATACCCCGCCCACACGACGAGCACCGCGGTCGCCGTCGCACCGCCCCCGAGCAGGAGCCACCCCGCACGCCGCCGCTCCAGCTCGCCCCGGGTCCAGGCCGCGCCCAGGGTGTAGGGGACCAGCCAGCCGGCCGCCAGGTTCACCCAGCCCAGCCAGTCCGGGCCGCCCAGCCCGAAGCGCACGAGGTCCACGTGCAGGACGACGGCCAGCGGCCACAGCGGGTGCAGCCTCAGCAGGAGCGGGGTGGCGGCCGTGAGGGCACCGAAGACCAGGAGGAACCACATCGGGGACAGAGCGAGCCTGACCAGGGTGCGGACCGTCCCGTACGGGGCGCCGGTCAGCAGCAGGGCCGTCGCGGTGACCGTCCACAGGGCGAGGACGGCCGCCACCGGCTTGAACAGCCGCGCGAGACGGTTCGTCAGCCACTGCCGGTACGTCGTCCCGCGGGCGCGGGCCGAGGTGTAGCCGCGGGTCGCCACATGGCCGCCGACCAGGAAGAACACGGCCAGGGTCTGGAAGGCCCAGGAGATCGGGGCCAGCCACGGCATGTGCTGGAGCGGGCTCGCGGTGTGCAGGGCGTCTCCGTCGGCGACCAGGGCGGTCACCAGCCAGTGGCCGAGGACGACGCCGAGGATCGCGAAGGCGCGCAGGGCGTCGACGGCACGGTCCCGGGCGTGGGGTGTCGCCGCGTCGATCCGGTGGGCGGCCCGGCGTATGCCGTTCGCGCCCCGGCGTATGCCGAAGCCGTGTCGCGGGTCGTGGTTCTCAGGCACGGGTCACCTCCGCGGTGTCTCCGAGGACGATCCGGGCGAGGTTGGTCAGGGAGACCGAGCCCGGGCTGAAGTAGTCGCTGTGGCCGCCCCGTCCGGCGGCGAAGACGTGGGCGCCGAAGGCCGGGGAGACCGGGTCGGTGCCGAATCCGACGGTGACGCCGAAGAGGTCGGTCCTCACGTGCGGGACCTCGGCGACCCAGTCGTCCGCGCCCCTGGCCGCCCAGACCCGGGCGGGGGTGCCCAGGGCCGCGGCGGTGTCGGCGCCGGTGCCGGGGCTGCCGATGAGGGCCAGGTCGTCGATGTCCAGGTGGGCGGCGGCCCGGGCGCAGACCACCGAGCCGTAGGAGTGGCAGACCAGGGAGAGGGTGCCGGTGCTGCCGACGACGCCCTGGAGTCGGCGTATGAAGGCACGCAGGTGAGGGGCCGCGGCCTCGGCCCTGCCCGGGGTCAGGACCGCGGTGCTGACGGTGGCCGGGGTGCGGTAGCCGAGCCAGGCGACCACCGCGGTCCGGGTGCCGTGCGGGGCGGTGGCGGTGAGCTGCCGGTGCAGGGCCGCGGCCGTCGTCCGGAAGCGGTCGTAGGTGTCCAGGGAGGTGTCGGAGCCGGGGACCAGGACGGCCACGTGGTCGGCGTGGGCGAGGTCGCCGAAGACCTCTGTCGCGCTTCCGGGGCCCCGGCCGTCGAAGGCGAGGAGGTGGCGGGCGGGGGCGGCCAGCTTCCGGTCCGCCGCCGCGCGGTGGGTGTCGCCGTGGGCCTCGGCCGCGCGGGCGGCCTCGGCGGCGTTGGCGCTGTTGGCGGCGTAGATCTCGTCGAGGG
>NZ_LJBR01000132.1 GCF_001282115.1 Streptomyces sp. NRRL B-24085
GCCCTCCCCCGACGGGCCCGTCACCCTCGCCCTCGATCCCCCTCACGGCCGACTCGGCGACGAGGGATACGTGCTCACCGTGACCCCCGACGCCGTACTGCTGCGAGCCGCACACCCCACCGGCCTGCTGCGCGGCATCCAGACGATCCGTCAACTCCTGCCCGTGCAGGCCCTGTCCGGGTCACCGCAGACCGGCACCGCGTGGACGCTGCCCTGCGCCGACATCATCGACCTCCCCCACCACCCCTGGCGCGGCGCGATGCTCGACGTGGCCCGCCACTTCCAGCCCGTGTCCTACCTGCGCCGCTACGTCGACCTGCTGGCGCTGCACAAGATCAGCGTGTTCCACCTGCACCTCACCGACGACCAGGGGTGGCGCATGCCGGTCGCCGCCTACCCCAAGCTCACCGAGATCGGCGGCCAGCGCGCCGAGACCCAGCAGGGCCCGGCCGGGACCGGCTCGTACGACGGCACCCCGCACGGCGGGTCCTACACCCGGTCCGAACTGGCCGACCTGGTCCGGTACGCGGCCGCCCGCGGAGTCACCGTCCTCCCGGAACTGGAGATGCCCGGACACGTGCGGGCCGCGCTCGCCGCCTATCCCGCACTCGGCAACCACCCCGAGCGCACCCTCGACGTGTGGACGCGCTGGGGCGTGTGCGACACCGTGCTCGGTGTCCACGACGAAGCCCTCGACTTCTGCCGCACCGTCCTCGGCGAGGTCATGGACGTCTTTCCCTCGCCGTACATCCACATCGGCGGCGAGGAGTGCCCCACGGCCGAGTGGACCCACAGCGCCACCGCCCGCCAACGCGTGGCGACGGAAGGCCTGATGAACGCCCAGGCCCTGCACGGCTGGTTCCTCTCGGAGATCGGCGACTTCCTCGTCCGCAACGGACGGCACCCGGTCGCCTGGGCCGAGCCCGGCGCCGAACTGCCCCTGGACTTCACCGTGATGACCTGGCGCGACGCCGCCCACACCCTGGCGGCCGCCCGACGCGGCCACCCCGTGGTCAACGCGTACCACAGGGCCACCTATCTCGACTACGCCCGCTCCGACGACCCCCGTGAGCCGCCCGCCCAGCCCGGAGCCGCCGTGGACCTGCGCACCGTCCACGCCCACGACCCCGTCCCGGCGGAGGCGGACGCCGAGGCGGCCGGGCGGGTGCTGGGCACGCAGGCACAGCTGTGGACCGAGTTCGTCACCACCCCCGCGCACATCGAGTACCTGACCTATCCGCGCCTGTGCGCCCTCGCCGACCGCGGCTGGAGCGGACCGACCGACTGGAGCGACTTCGAGGCCCGTCTCGGCGACCACACCGCCCGGCTCGACGCACTCGGCATCCCGCGCCACCCCTGACGCACACCCTGTCCCGTTCCGGGAATCACCCCCACCTTTCTGGAGGGAACAACGATGAGATCCACAACGAACCGGCTGCGCGCCACCGCGGCCGCCGCCATCGCGGTCGGCATGGGCGCCGCCGCGCTCACCGCACTCCCGGCCACCGCCAACGCGGCCACCGACGGCCTGAGCGTCCAGTACCGGACCAGCGCCTCCGGGGCCCGCGCGGATCAGGCGGAACCCTGGTTCAAGGTCAGGAACACCGGCACCAACAGCGTCTCCCTGCAAGGCGTCAAGCTCCGCTACTACTTCAAGGCGGACTCGGCGAACGCGACCTACCGCTTCGCCTGTTCCTGGGCCGTCAAGGGCTGCGCCAACATCACGGGCACCTTCGGCACGCTCGCCAACCCCACCGCCACGGCGGACCGTTACCTGGAGATCGGCTTCACCTCCGGGGCCGGCTCCCTGACGCCCGGCGCCGACACCGGCGACATGCAACTGCGCTTCTACCAGTCGACGTGGGCACCGCTGAACCAGAGCGACGACTACTCCTTCGGCGCCTCCCAGACCTCGTACGCCGACTGGTCCAAGGTCACGGCCCAACTGGCCGGCACCACCCTGTGGGGCCAGGCCCCCGCAGGCAACGACCCGACGAACCCGCCCACGGATCCGCCCACCGACCCGCCGACCGGCGGCGCCACACTGTTCGACGACTTCAACTACACCAGCCACACCGACCCGAGGATCTCGGCGAACGGCTGGAGCGTGCGCTCCAACTCCGGTGGCCCCGGCGTCTCCGGCGCCACCTGGGCCCCCGAGAACATCACCTTCTCCACCGCCGCCGGCAACTCCGTCATGAACCTGGAGACCTCGACCGCCGGCACCGGAGCGAGCACCGAGCAGACCGAGATCCTCACCAAGTCGATGAAGTTCAAGAACGGGACCTACGCGGCCCGCGTCAAGTTCAGCGACGCGCCCAGGTCCGGGCCGGACGGCGACCACCTCGTCCAGACCTTCTTCACCATCAACGACCTCAAGGCCCCCCTGGCGGACGACTACGCCGAGTACGACTTCGAGTACCTGCCCAACGGCGGCTGGGGCGAGCCGTCCAACATCCTCTACACGACGTCCTGGGAGACCTACCAGGCCGATCCCTGGGTGGCGGTCAACCAGCACAGCGAGAGCCGCCAGAGCTACGCCGGCTGGCACGACCTGGTGCTGACCATCGACAACAGCAGCATCAGGTACTACGTCGACGGGCGGCTCTTCGGTACCCATGACGCCGCGTACCTGCCGGAACGGCCCATGTCCATCAACTTCAACCAGTGGCTGATCGACTTCGGCGGCCTGACCAGCAGCACCCCACGCTCCTACGACGAGCAGGTCGACTACGTACTGCACGTCAAGGACCAGGTCCTCACACCGGCGCAGGTCGCCTCCAAGGTGGCGGCGTACCGCAGCGCGGGCACGACGTTCCACGACGACGTCCCCGCCGGCTGACCTCTCCTCCCCACGGTGCCGGGGCCTGGCGGATTGTCGGCTCCGGCACCCTCAGCTCGGTTGCACCTCCCGGTCGGACGCGGGCCACACATAGGGAAGGTCGTCGGGTACGCCGGGAAACAGCTCGCCGTACACCTCCGGGTCCTTGCGGACCAGCGCCGAGCGGTGGCTTTCGTGGAAGGCCTCGTCGCCGTGCCACGGCGGCAGTTCGTCCGCGGCCGCGAGAGCCGACTGGTCGCGGACCGGAGCGCCAGGACGCAACGCCGCCAGCCCGGCCACCAGCGAGGCGGCGCAGCTGTCCTGATGCCCCTGTTCGCGCCAGACCCGGCAGATCTCCAGGCCGTACCGTACGAGTGCCTCCTCGTACCCCGCCCACATCCGTACGGCCGGGTGCCGGCGCCAGCCGTATCCCGGCACCGTCAGACCGCGCAGGACCTGGAGAGCCTCGACCCGCTGCTTGCCCAGTCGGCGCCGGTCCAGCAGCAGAGCGGTCCGGTGGAAGTCCGGGTGGGGCAGGAAGGTCTGCATCCGGCCCGCTCACTTCTTGCGCAGCGCGGACGGCTTGTGGACCGCCGTGTTGCCGGACTTGTCGCTGCGCACCTCGTACTGCGGTTCGTCCGGTGACGCGTCCACGGTGCGTCCCGCGGCTTCGGTGCGCCGGGTGACCTTGCGGACGACCTTGCCTTCGGCGGTGCTGCCGTGGCTCTTCCAGGTGACCTCGTCGCCCTGCGTGAGCTTCTTGCTCCGGCTCTTGCCCTTCGCCTTCTTGGTCATCGCGGTTCCTCCGTCACGTGGTGGCTCGCGGCTGGGAGGTGCAGGGGGCGCCCATGCCCTTCCGCACGTCTGGACGCGCGTCATGCCCCTTGCTTCGGCACAGAAGTGCTGCTCGGATGCGGTCACTTTCCTCGCCCCGTCCCCTCCTGCCGGGGCCCGTCGTCGGCCTCTTTCCTCAGCTGGTTCGGCCGCCCCCGTGGCGCGTCTCCCGCCGTGAGGTGTTCGAGGACCTCGACAAGCTCCTGGCAGGCTCGTTCCACCGAGCGTCGCGTGTTGCGCTGCTCGGTGATCACGGCGGAGAGCAGCAGGGCGGTGAGGGCGATGGTGCCGTTGAACGCCTGGAGTTTGATCATCACCTCGATGCGGGTGAGGCCTTCGAACGGGCCAGCTTCCTCCGTGGCGGCGGCGGTGGCGATGACGGACGTGACGAGGGCGCAGAGCATGCTGCCGATGAGCTGGAAGCGGAGGGCGGCCCAGATCAGCAGGGGGTAGATGAGGAACAGCACGCTGAGGCTGCTGTGCGTGATCAGCGGCACGACGCCGCAGGTGACGACGATCAGCGCGGTGGCCTCCGGCCAGCGGGACAGGCGCGGGGGCCATCGTGCCTCGTACAGCCACAGCAGAAGCGGCGTGACGATCAGAACGCCCATCGCGTCGCCCACCCACCACGCCAGCCACACCCCCCAGAAGCTGTGGGTGTGCAGCCGGTCCGCGAGCACGAGCATGCCGACGCCCACCGTGGCGCTGATCAGCATGCCGGTCAGGGCCCCGAGGAACACTAGGGCCAGGCCGTCCCGCAACCGGCTCAGATCGGTTCGGAAGCCCACCGCCCGCAGCATGAGATACGCGCAGACGGGCGCGGCCGTGTTGCCGGCCAGGTTGCCGAGTACCTCGGGTCTGAGCGAGGTGAGGTGGAGGATGACGAGCAGGACGCCGAGCGCGATGCCGGGCCAGACACGCAGCCCGAAGATCAGCAGGCCGGCCACCGCGACTCCGGTCGGCGGCCAGATGGGGGTGAACACCGCACCTTCGACGGCGAGGTTCCACAGGAGGCCGAGCCGTCCGGCGACGTAGTAACAGCCGGTGACGGTCAGCATCTGGAGGGCGAAGACGCCGTTCCGGCGCAGATTCTCGTTACCCACCACACCAGCCATCAGACACCCGGGTAGTCGTTCCGGCGAGGCGGGAGGGGACGTGTGCCGCTCTACGGCTGAGTTTCGGCCCCTTCGTAGCCGACGACGAGAACGGCGGCGTCGTCCTCGTGTCCCACCTGGTCCGCGCCCCGCATCACGGCGGTGGCGAGCGCTCCGGCGTCCATGCCGGCCACGGCCGCGATGCCGGCGAGTCGTACCACCTGGTCCAGGCCCTGGCCGACCTCCATGGACGGCCCCTCCACCACGCCGTCCGTGAGCAGGACGAACACGCCACCCGTGGTGAGCCGGTAACAGGTGACCGGGTAGGTCATGCCGGCGGCGACACCCAGGGGCGGGCCACCCTCGTCAGCGCCGACCCCGCTCTTCCCGTCCGCGGTCGCCCAGACGAAGGGGATGTGCCCGGCGCGGGCGCTCTCCAGTACCCCGGTTGCCGGGTCGAGGCGCAGGAAGGTGCACGTGGCGAAGAGATCGGTGCCCAGGGACAGGAGGAGGTCGTTCGTCCGCGCCAGGACCTCGCCGGGTTCACTCGTCACGGAGGCGAGGGCGCGCAGACCGACGCGTACCTGCCCCATGAAGGCGGCGGCCTCGATGTTGTGGCCCTGGACGTCCCCGATGGACAGCCCGATCCGGCCGTCCGGCAGGTGGAAGGCGTCGTACCAGTCCCCGCCCACGTTGAGGCCGTGACAGGCCGGTGCGTAGCGTACGGCCAGGTGGTAGCGGGGTGCCGTGGGCATCTCCGCGGGCAGCATGCCGCGCTGCAGGGCGATGGCCAGTTCGACCTGGGAGCGCTGCAGCTCCGCGTACTCACGCGCCCGCGAAGTCAGCGAGCCGAGTCTGGCCAGCAGCTCGTCGCCGTCGTATGCGGGGCCCTTGCGGGACATGCGCCACTCCGAAGGATGTTCATCCTTTTTGGGGCACTAGCCCAAAATCATCCATATCGTATGGTAGCGGAACTTTCGAAAACGCTCAGCCGCGACGATCCCGCCCCGGCTGCTGGCCCCCCTTGCCGAAAGTGGACGCATGACGCCAGGCTTCACACCTGTGACGGCATCACGAACGGGGGACTCGCGATGAGCGATGACATGTTTTCCAGCGGTTGGGACGTCCTGGACGCCTCCCACGAAGCACTGCGCACGGCGGTGCGCGCCGTCCCGGCCGACGGCTGGGACCTGCCGACACCCTGCACGGACTGGACCGTCGCCCAAGTACTTCAGCACGCCGTCGGCGACCAGATCGGCTTCGCCGCCGCGCTCACCGGCGAACCCGGCCCCGGCTTCAACCCGTTCGCCCCGTCGGGCGAGATGGAGGGGGTGGACCCGACGGCGTTCCTGGAGGACGCCCTGACACGAGCGGCGAAGGCATGGGCGGGGGTCGACCGAGACGCCGCCGAGGTGCCCACGCCGGTGCCGCCGCACAAGATGTCCCCGTGGTCCGGGTCGGCCGCGTGCGGGCTGGACGCGGCGGTCCACGCCTGGGACATCGCCCTGGCGACGGGCCGGCCGTCGCCGCTCACGCCCGAGCTGGCCCGTCCCCTCCTCAAGGTCGCCAGGGAGATCGTCGAGCCGCTGCGTACCTACGGCGCCTACGCCGCGGCCCTGAATCCTCAGCAGGGGGACGACGACGAGGCGGTACTCCTGCGTTATCTGGGCCGCGACCCGCACTGGAGCGCCTCTTGAGGGAATGACAGGGCACCGGGACACATCAGTACGGCGGCCGGCAGATCCGCTCCGCGCCAAAGAGCCCCGTCATTTCGACTGAGATGGAATTGATGGCCAAAGGCTTCCGCCGCCGTGAATACTCCCTCCTGCCCCGGGGAGAACCGGGTCCGCGGTATGCGCATTGTTGATCAAGGAGTCCCCGTGCCTCGACCCAAGCACGCAGTCGCCGTCGTGCTCACGACCATCGCAGCCCTCACCGCCCTCGCTCCGCAGGCCGTGGCCGCACCCATGCCCTGGGAGACCAGCAGGACTCCCTCAGTCACCCCACACCACATCAAGTCGACGCCGGCCCACAACGCGGGCACCTTCACCGTGCTGTGCGTGGGGGGCTGCTACCAGTAAGCGACCTCCGCCAGGCCTCACCGGTCTCGGCCGTGCGGTTCCGGCAAGCGATGACCGGTGCTTGCATACTGGCAACGGGAGTTCGCCCACGCTCGGGGAGGCCTTCGTGGGGATCAGGTCCGTGCAGCACCCCCAACGTGTCGCTGTCATCGGAGTGGGCATCCTCGGAGCCGCCGTGGGCTGGAACCTGTCCCGGCAAGGTGCCGAAGTGATCCTCATCGACGCGGGACGGCCGGGTGAAGGCGTCACCGACTGGTCCTTCTCGTGGGTCAACGCCAGCAACAAGACGGCTCGCAAGTCCTACTTCGACCTGAACGTCGCCGGCTTGGCGGCCCACCGCGAACTCGCCGGGATCATCGGGCCGGACTCGTGGTGGTACCCCAGCGGCCACCTGCGTTGGTCAGACGATCCCGCAGCGCAGGCGAAGGTCCTGGAGACAGCCGGACTGCTGACTGACTGGGGCTACCGGGTCGAGGTGTACTCGGGGGCCGAGGTGCGCCGACGCCTGGAGCCCGATGTCCCGATGCCCGGCGACGTTCCGGTCCTGTTCTACCCCGACGAAGCCTGGGTGCACGGACGTCGTCTCGTCGGCCGCCTGGTGGACCAGGCTGCTGCGTCCGGCGCCGAGCTCCGGTCCGGCAGCGCGGTCCGTGACATCCGCACCGGTGGCGACGGGAGCGTCCGGACGGTTGTTCTCTCCGACGGCAACCATCTCGACGTGGACATCGTCGTGAACGCGGCCGGCCCCGGTGCCTCCCACATCGCCGGGCTCCTCGGACGGCACCTGCCGATGCGCCGCGAACCCGGCGTCATCACCCGGATCGACTGTGCTCCGGTCCCTGTCCGCCGGCCCCTGCACGCGCCCCACATCGAGATCCGTCCCGACGGGGACACCTCGATGGTCCTTCACAGCCGCGAGACCGACGCACTCATCGACACCGGCGAAGACCCAGCCCAGCTCGGACGGCAACTGCATGAAATGGCCCGGCGGGTCGTACCGGAGCTGAGCAGCTCCCGCATCGCGCGGACACGAGTGGCGCTGCGGCCCATCCCCGCCGACGGATTCCCCTCGGTGGGAGCGGTGCCGTCGGTGCCGGGCTACTACGAGGCCGTTTCCCACAGCGGCATCACGCTCGGGCCGGTCATCGGCCGACTGCTCGCAGCGGAGATCCTCAGCGGGAGGAGAGACGAGATGCTGGCGGACTTCCGCCCGGAGCGGTTCACCACGTGACGGTCGGGTGAGTGCGGGCTGCGGCTCGCCCGCCTCGGGGGTGCGGCCTCATGGGGTTTTCTCGTCACCCCACAGCGCGGCCGATGAGTTTGCGGCTCCCGGCCGGTCCAAGCTCGTGACACCCCAGGAAAGGACACCGCCATGTCGGAACTTCTCGTCGACTTCATCACCTCCCTCGACGGCTACGCGTCAGGAGAGGGGTGGCCCGGGTTCTGGGGCCTTGAGGGGCCGGAGTACCTCGCATGGCTCGGCGAGCAGCCCAAGGCCACCTACCTCATGGGAGCGAACACCTACCGCCTCATGTCGGGCTTCGCCGCAGGCGAGGTCCCGGAGGGTCAGGACGAGTTCCGGCCCGAGGAAGAGGCGTCCGTCGACGAGCTCACGCAAGCGTCCAAGGTGGTGTTCTCCTCCACACTCGAGGAGCCCCTGACATGGGCCAACTGCACGCTCGTCCGCGACGACGCCGTGGAGGCGGTCCGCGCCATGAAGTCGGATGGCACGGGACTCCTCAGCACGATCGGCAGCCTCAGCCTGTGCCGGTCCCTGCTACGAGCGGGACTCGTCGACCGCTTCCGGGTCGTGATGTTCCCGGTGATCACCGGTGCCACGGGCCAGGAACGCATCTACGACGGCTATCCGGACGTCGCCCTCGAGATGACCGAGCACCGCACCTTCGACGGCCGCATCCAGCTGGTCGAGTACAAGCCCCGCGTCCTCGAGCACCCGCCGCTCGGCGCCCCTGCGTGACACCGCCCCGTCCGGCCGGCCGCGGTGGGCTCGGCGGACCCCTTTGTGCGGACCGGCCGGACCCGTTTGTGCGGGCCGGCCGCGAGCGGCCCCTTCACCGCCGGACCACCGGACTGAGGAGTGAGGAGCTGCCCGGGACGACCGGCCGCTGCGTCGGCAGATCGCCGCTGAGCAGGGCGGCGCCCAGCGGGGTGAGGGTGTGGACGACATGGGTGCCGTCGCGCCGGCTGTGCGCGAGGTCCACCTCCCGCAGGGCGGCCACGTGCTCGCTGGCCGACGGAGCCGAGATGCCCAGACGGCGGGCGATCTCACCGGTGGTCGCGGTGGTGTCCAGGCAGGCCAGTACCCGGGCCCGGGTCCGGCCGAGCAGGGTGGCCAGGGCCTCGCCACGCCGGTCGCGGGTGACCTCCGGCGCCCAGGTCGCGGGATGGGCGACGGGGTAGGCGAGGACCTGCGGCAGGGTGGGGTCGGCCAGTGCGATGGGTGTGTTCCAGCAGAAGTGCGAGGGGATCAGCCGGACACCTCGTCCGCCGAGGTGCAGATCGCGGTCCTCCGGATAGCGCACGTGCAGCACGGGAGGGCGCCAGACCATCAGCGGACGGAAGGAGTCCAGCAGTCCGTGGACACCGCGATCGCGCAGCGTGCGTGTTCGCAGGGCCCGGTCGGCCTCGGTGGTCCTGGCCGTCCCGGCCCAGTCCGGCGCCACGACCGTGCGGTGCACCAGGCGGAACGCCGTGGCGACCTCCTCCATCAACGTCCGGTCGCCCGCGCCGAGTTCGTGCGCCCAGCGCGGCAGCCTGTGGACGCCAGCCATCCGGTCCAGTTCCCGGCGCAGCCGTGACCGGGGAGTGGCGCGGAGTTCCTCCACTGCGGCCTCGATGCCGTCGGCCGAGGCGCCGGGTGTCAGGAAATCGGGCCAGTAGCTCGCCGACGCCGGGGCGAGGACGGAGAGCATTCTCGCCGGTCCTCCCAGTCCCTTCGCGGCCAGTCCGGCCCGCGCGGTGCGCCGCCAGTGGGCGAAGACGGGCAGGCCTTGTCTCGGTGCGCTCAGCTGGTGCAGGCTCAGCAGGGTCTCCCACACCGGGTCCGGTTCACGAGCCAGATGGACGCGCGCCAGGTCCGCAGCTGTGAAGTGAATGCGCAGCATCGTTTCTCCCCCGATTGCCATTGCTGCCGCCGACCGTGCCGGTGGTCATTCCGGACGGTGCGGTGGTTGTCCAGAGTGGCATGGCAAAGATCCGTCCAACGGTGCGCGGGCGATGAGAATATGGGCCCGACCGATGCAGGGGCCGCTATGGCCGCAGGTTAAGGACGTGCGCGGTGCCTGATCCGGAGGGAACGGCGGAGCCGAGCCTGCACCAGCTGCGGCTCTTCCTGGCGCTGGGCGAGGAGTTGCATTTCGGCAGGGCGGCCGCCCGGTTGCACATAACCCAGCCGACGCTGAGCCGCCAGGTCCAGGAGCTGGAAAGGCGGCTGGGCGTTCCGCTGTTCTCACGCGACAGCCGCAGCGTCACACTCACCGACGCGGGCCGTGCACTGGCCGAAGAGGCGCGGGCCACCGTGGAGGCGATGGACCGGCTGCGGGTCCGTGCCGGCCAGTGGGCCCGCACCCTGTCCGCGCACGTGGTGGTGGGGACGGTCGGCGCGGAGGCCGCCATGCCCTACACCCACGCGGTCCTCGAGCACCTGCGCACACTGCATCCGGCGCTCACCGTGGAGATCCGGACTCTCAGCTTCGCCGAGCATCTGGCCCGGTTGCTCTCCGGCGACATCGATGTCGCCTTCCTCCGGCCTCCCGTGCCCGAGGGCGTCGAGGTGCTGGAACTGGCCACCGAGCCGCGCATAGCCTGCCTGTCCGCCGACGACCCGCTGGCACGACGGTCCGAGATCTCCCTCGCCGACCTCGGCGACCGGGTCTTCGTGGACGTACCCCCTGAAGTGCCCCGCGTGTGGTGGGACTTCTGGGCCGTGGACCCGCGACCGGACGGCAGGCGGGTGCGCTACGGCCCCGTGGTGTCCGACATGGAGGGGCTGCTGCACACGGTCGCCACGGGACAGGGCATGTGCTTTCTGCCGGCTGCGGCCCGCAACCTCTTCCCCCGCCCGGGGGTGCGCTACGTCGACGTGGTGGATCTGTCCCCGACGGTGTCGGCGCTCGGCTGGCCGGCCGAGCACCGCGACCGTCCGGCGGTGCGGGCCGTGCGTGAAGCCGCGACCGCCGCGATGTCCGCGGCCCGCTGGGAGGTCCCGCCGTCCCCCTGAGCCGCTCTTCGGGCCGTGAAGGGGCGCGGAACGGACACCGGTTGCGGTGTGCTCGCACGACGACGGGGCGCCCCCGAAGCGGGCGCCCCGTCGCGGTGCAGTCGTCGCCGGTCAGTCGGCCGGGGTCAGAGCGACCTCGGCGCTGCCCGACAGGGACGGCAGACCGTCCGGGGGCGTGTCGGTGTAGGAGGCGTTGAAGACCGCCTTGAGGTTGTCCGAACCGGAGTGACCGCCGTCCACGAACGTCTTGAACGATCCGGAGCAGCCGTTGCTCGTCGACAGCGGGTGACCGTGCGAGTCGTGGCCGAGGATGAACGAGACGGTGACCTTGGCGCAGTCCACCGGCTGGTCGTCGGTGACGGTGACCTGCCAGGTGACCGTGTCACCCCAGTGGAACGGGGTGCCGCCGTGCGGGGCCGGGTCGGTGGTGAGCGAGACGACCGGTGCCTTGTTGCCGACGACGACGGGGACGGACGCGGAGGCCGAACGCCCGGTGCTGTCGGTGACCTTCAGCGTGGCGTCGTAGACGGCGTTCTCGGTGAACGTGTGCTTCGGGTTCGCCTCCCTGGAGTCGACCGTGCCGTTCGCGTCGAAGTCCCAGGCGTAGCGCAGGGCGTCGCCGTCGGCGTCCGTCGTACCGGCGCTGGAGAACTGGACGGTCAGGGGGCTGGTGCCGTTGACCACGTCCGCGGCGACCTTGGGCTCCGGGGTGCGGTTGCCCCGGGTGAAGTCGATGCGGGAGAGCTGGGCCTCGGGCAGCTCCGCGAAGTAGCCGGTGCCGTATTCGAGGACGTACAGGGCGCCGTCGGGGCCGAACTCGGCGTCGATCGGGCCGTCCGTCTTGATCGTCGGGATCGCGTCCTCGATCTTGAGGACTTCGTTCTTCTTGCCGAGAGTGATGGCCTTCATCTGGTCACGGGTCCACTCGTAGAAGAGCGGCTTGCCGTCGAAGTACTGGGGCCAGCGGTTCTGGGCCTTGTTGCGCTTGTCGTACTGGTACACCGGGCCGCCCATGGGGCCGATGCCGCCCGTGCCGAGCTCCGGGAACTCCGCCGAGGCCCCGTAGCCGTACACGATCTCCGCGTCCTCGACCGGGGGCAGCACGCTGCGGCCGGTGTTGTGACGCGAGTCGTTGACGGGCTTGGCGCAGTCGAAGGCGCCGCTCGACTTCTGGGTGGCGAAGTCGTAGTCCTGGTACGGCATGTCCTGCGTCACGCAGAACGGCCAGCCGTAGTTGGCGGGGCGGTCGATGACCATCCAGCGTCCGTGTCCGGCGGGGCCGCGGCCCGGGTTGGCGGTGTTGGCGTCGGGCGAGTAGTCGCCGACGTAGACCTCGCCGGTCTTGTCGTCGACCCCGAAGCGGAACGGGTTGCGCAGACCCATGGCGTAGATTTCCGGGCGGGTCTTCGGGGTGCCCGGCGCGAAGAGGTTGCCGCGCGGTATCTGGTATCCGCCGCCGGGCTTGACCTGGATGCGCAGGACCTTGCCGCGCAGGTCGTTGGTGTTGCCCGCGGTGCGCCGCGCGTCGTAGGCCGGGTTGCGGTCGGGGCGGTCGTCGAGCGGGGCGTAGCCGTCGGAGGAGAACGGGTTGGAGTCGTCGCCGGTCGACAGGAAGAGGGTGCCCTTGCGGTCGAAGTCGATCTTGCCGCCGACGTGACAGCAGATGCCGCGGTCGGCCGGTACGTCGATGACCTTCTGCTCGGTGGCGAAGTCGAGCTTGTTGCCCACCAGCTTGAACCGCGACAGGCGGGTGACGCCCTTGTACTTGGCGAAGTCCGCGTCCGTGCCGAACTGCGGTGCGTCCCCTTCGTTGACGCCCGGGGTGGCCGGGTCGTCCATGGGGGTGTCGAGGCGGGGCGAGTAGTAGAGATACACCCAGTGGTTCTTGGCGAAGCCGGGGTCGACGGCGATGCCCTGGACGCCTTCCTCGTCGTGCTGGTAGAGCCCCGCAGGGCTCTTCTTCATGTCGGCGGCGAGGAAGTTCACACCGCTCTTGGGGTCGTGGATGCGGACCTCTCCGGTGCGCGCCGTGTGCAGCACCCGCCGGTCGGGGAGGACGGCGAGGGCCATGGGCTCGCCCGGGCGGTCGTTGAGGGTCACCTTCTGGAAGTTCGCCGAGGCCGGCGGTGCGGGGTCCGGTTTGGCGGCCTGCGCCGGGGAGAGGGGCAGGAGCCCGACGGCTCCGGCCAGGGTGGCGGCCCCCAGGAGGGTGACGATCCGTCTGTTGCGCACTCAGAACTCCTTCGGTCTGGTCGGCGGCCGCGAAGAGGGTCCGCGGCCGCCGGCCGCTTGCAGGGTGGAGGCGGGTCGAAAGCCGGACGTGCTCAGTACGTCGGGCAGCGGAGCGTGCCCGTGGGAAGGCCGGATGACGTCACGTCAGCGGCGGGCGCGCAGGGCCGCGAGGTTCTGGTAGCCGATGCGGGCGAAGTCCAGGGACTGGCCGGGCACGGTCGTGCTGGGCGCGTTGTCCTGCTCGACCATCGGGTTGCGGTGGTTCTTCGCCCCCACCCGGGTGAAGAAGCGCCGGTAGTCGATGTCGCCCGTGCCGAAGGGCACCATGTCGTAGCCCATGCCGCTCTGCGGGTTGAGCACGCCGTCCTTGGCGTGGAAGAGCGGGAAACGGGTGCTGTTGCGCTCGACGAGCGCGGCCGGGTCGAAGACACGCTCGCGCTGTGAGCCGTCATGGGCGGTGTACGTGTGGAACTTGTACTGGGCCACGTGCGCCCAGAAGACGTCCAGCTCCAGGTAGACGCTCTTGCGGTCGGTCACCTTCAGGAAGTACTCCAGCTTGCGGATGCCGGAGCTGCGGGTCGGCCGGCCCTGCGCGTCGAGCGGGCCGCCGTCGAGCAGGAAGTCGTAGGCGCTGTCGTGGTTGTGGGTGTAGAGCTTGATGCCCTCGCGGCACGCGATGGCGCCCAGCGTGTTCCACTTCTCCGCGGCCACGTCCCAGTCGGCCCGGTAGGGGGTGTTGGTGGGGTCGGCGCCGGTGCCCATGTGGTCCATGCCGATGATGTTGGCGATCTCCAGCCAACGCTTGAAGGTGTCCCGGTCGGCCGGGGTCAGCGGCCAGGACGGGGGGATGTAGCCGTGGCTGCCCTGAGCCCGCAGCCCGTACTCGTCGAGCCAGGAGCGCAGCAGCTTCGCGCCCTGGACCGTGCCCAGATCGGCGCCGCCGGGCGCGTTGGCGTGCTGGCCGTAGCCGGCGAACTCCACCTGCCGGTAGCCGAAGCGCGACAGTTGCCTGAACACCTCGCGGAAGCCGGACGGCAGGTCGGAGGCGAGCGGGTCGCGGCCGATCGCGTCCCGGACGGTGTAGAGGATGATGCCGCGCTTGTGCGGCGGGACCAGGGCGGAACGGCCGTGATCGTGGCCGGCGGCCTGTGATCTGTCCTGCGCCAGCGCGGGCGATGCGCCGAAGACGGGGGCCGCGATCGCCGCCCCGGTGACGGCCGTGCACGTGCTGAGGAAGCGGCGGCGGCTGACGCCGAGTGCGCGGCGCAGGGTGTCGCCGGTGACGGCTTCGTCGTTGAACGCGGTCACAGTGGTTCTCGCTTTCGTCGTCGCGGTGCTGCGGGTGCCTTGCGGCTTTCGCCTCCGGCCGGGCCGGTGAGCCGCAGGAGAAGGAACTTCACTTCGGTGGCCGCTGCACGGCCGGATACTGCGCGGGGGGTGGGCAACTGGACGAGCGGACGGTCGTCGCTCGTGGGGAAGCGGCCGTGGCTGCCGCGAACGGAGGACGGATCGAGGTGGAGGTCGTGGCGGGCCGCTCAGGAGCGGCGCTCGTTCCGCACGGGTGCGCGGGCCCTCGACGCAGGCCCCCAGCACGGTCACGGGGTCGGGAGCCCCTCACCGCGCCTCCCGCAGGCGGTCGGCGAACGACAGCAGTGCCGTGAACTGCTCCGAGAGACCCGCCGGGCCCCCGTCGGGGTCCTTGAAGTAGAAGCCCAGCTCCGTGAGCGGGCCGGAGAGCCCCGCCTCGTGGGCGCGGGCGGTCAGGCGGGCCAAGTCCAGGACGAGGGGTGCGGCCAGGGCCGAGTCGCAGCCCTGCCAGGTGGTCTGGAGGGTCATACGGGTGCCGAGGAAGCCGTCGAAGGCGATGTGGTCCCAGGCGGTCTTCCAGTCGCCGAGGGCGGGGACGTCGTCGATGTGCACCTCGCCCTGCGGTGTGTGCCCGAGGGTGTCGGCCAGGACGCGTTCCTTGCCGGCGTTCTTCGCCGCGGCCGCGGCCGGGTCCGCCAGGGACGCCCCGTCACCGCCTCCCAGCAGATTGGTGCCGGACCAGGCGCGGACCTGGAGGGCGCGCTGGACGAACATCGGGGCGAGCACGGCCCGCAACAAGGTCTGGCCGGTCTTGCCGTCGCGGCCCGCGTGCGGCAGTGCGCCGGCTGCGGCGGCCTCCGTCAGGGCAGGTGTGCGCAATCCGGTGGACGGCGTGAAGTTGACGTAGGGACAGCCGGCTCGCACGGCGGCGGCCGCGTAGAGGGAGCTGGGGGGCAGCCGTACCGCGTCGGGCGCGGGCAGCGGCTCGGTGGAGGCGACGTTGACGACGACCACCCGTTCCAGGGCGTTGCGCACGCGGAACGAGGTGAGGTCGGCCGCGAAGTCCGCGACGAGTTCCTCGTCACTGCGCGTGTCGCCCGGGAGCGGGCCGCCGAACCGTATCTCCTCGTCCGCGGCCCGGAGTTCGGCGCGCACCGCGGGGACGAGGCCATGCGGCAGGACACCCGCGTCGGTGAGGTGCTCGGCCCGCTTGGGCAGTGGGCAGTGCGCGGTGTCATGGCCGCCGAAGACCAACGAGGACAGGGGCGGCAGGCCGGTGCCGTCGAAGGGGGCGGTCTCGGTCACCATGCCGGTCGGCGGCCGCAGTCCGGCGGTGACCGCAGCGCATCCGGTGACGGCGGTCGTGGCCACCGATCCGCGGGCTCCGACGAACCAGACGCCGGTGCGTGCGGTCGGCCCGCCGGTCCGGGGCTCCGATGCGTTCCGGTCGGTGTTCACGGGCTGCCTCCCTGCCATGTCGGTGTTCCGATGCGGTGGGCGGACGGTGGGCGGGGGCGCGAGGGGCTCCCGCCCGCCGTCGGCATGGGGACGGCTTTGACCGCGGCCCGAAGGCCTGCTCCGTGATGCGTGCGGTCGCGGCGTGCGAGGGGCGGCAGTTGGCCGCCGCCGGGAAGTGCGCGGTGCCTGAGGGGTCGTGGTCCTGCGCTGTGCGGGGTCGTCCTCTGTTGGTCGGGCGAACGAGGTTGCGCTGAACGAGCCGGACGGCTCGTCAGTTTCCGGCCACTGTGTGGTTCCTGTGCACGAAGGGACCGTAACCCCGTTCGTCCGTGGCCGGAACCCCTTGCGCAGCGAAACGACGAACTTCTTCCAGGATCAGGACAAAGCTGGAGGAGGGCAGCGTGGACCAGCCCGGCGACTTACCGTTACGGTCTGTCAACGCCGGGCCGGTTTGGGCCTCTTGTTGTCGGGGCCTAGTTGTCGCTGCCTCCGAAGGCGGCGTCGAAGGAGGCCGACGGGGGTTCGAAGTCGAACTTCCTGAGCCGGTTCAGTGCCTCGGGTGCGCCTTGGAGGCGGTCCATGCCGGCGTCCTCCCACTCGATGGAGATCGGGCCCTGGTAGTCGATGGAGCGCAGCATGCGGAAGACATCTTCCCAGGGGACGTCGCCGTGGCCGGCGGAGACGAAGTCCCAGCCGCGGCGGGGATCGCCCCAGGGCAGGTGGGAGCCCAGGCGGCCGTTGCGGCCGTCCAGGCGGGTGCGGGCCTCTTTGCAGTCGACGTGGTAGATCCGCTCGCGGAAGTCGTAGAGGAAGCCGACCGGGTCCAGGTCCTGCCACACGAAGTGGGAGGGGTCGAAGTTCAGGCCGAACGCCGGGCGGTTGTCCACCGCGTTAAGGGCGCGCCGGGTGGTCCAGTAGTCGTAGGCGATCTCGCTGGGGTGGACCTCGTGTGCGAACTTGACGCCCTGCTCGTCGAAGACGTCCAGGATCGGGTTCCAGCGGGTGGCGAAGTCCTCGTAGCCGCGTTCGATCATCGCCTCGGAGGCGGGCGGGAACATGGCGACCAGGTGCCAGATGGCCGAGCCGGTGAAGCCGATGACGGTGTCGACGCCGAAGGCGCGGGCGGCGCGCGCGGTGTCCTTCATGCGCTGCGCGGCCCGTTGGCGCACGCCTTCCGCCTCGCCGTCGCCCCAGATCGCCGAGGGCAGAATGGCCTGGTGGCGTTCGTCGATGATGGCATCGCACACGGCCTGGCCGACCAGGTGGTTGGAGACGGCCCAGCACTTGAGGCCGTACTTGTCGAGCAGGGCGTGCCGGGAGTCCAGGTAGGAGGGGTCGGACAGGGCCTTGTCGACCTCGAAGTGATCGCCCCAGCAGGCGAGTTCGAGTCCGTCGTAGCCGAAGTCGCGGGCCAGTCGGCAGACCTCTTCCAGGGGCAGGTCGGCCCACTGGCCGGTGAACAGGGTGAACGGGCGCGGCATGATTCCCAAACCTCCTCAGACGGCTATCGGGGTGTACACGGAGTTCTTCTCGGCGCTCTCCTCCACCGCCGCCAGCACCCGCTGCACTTGGAGCCCGTCGGCGAACGAGGGCCTTGGCGCGGTGCCCGACGCGATCGCCTCGACCAGATCACGGGCCTGGTGCACGAAGGTGTGCTCATAGCCCAGACCGTGACCCGGCGGCCACCAGGCGTCCAGGTAGGGGTGATCGGGCTCGGTGACGACGATCCTGCGGAACCCAGCCGTGGCGGCGGGCTCCCGATGGTCGTGGAAGTAGAGCTCGTTGAGCCGCTCCAGGTCGAACGCGAGCGATCCGGACTCTCCGTTGATCTCCAGACGCAGGGCGTTCTTGCGTCCCGACGCCATCCGGGTCGCCTCGAACGTGGCGAGCGCTCCTGAGGCGAGCCGGCCCGTGAAGACAGCCGCGTCGTCGACCGTGACCGGCCCCCGCTCGGAACTGCCGGACGCCGTCAGGCCGGTGGACGGACCGTCGAGGCGGGGGCGTTCCCTGACGAAGGTCTCCGTCTGGGCGGAGACACCGACGAGGACCTCGCCCGCCAGGTACTGGGCGAGGTCGACGATGTGGGCGCCGAGGTCGCCGAGCGCGCCCGACCCGGCGTGCTCCCGCTGCAACCGCCAGGTCAGCGGGAAGTCGGGGTCGACCAGCCAGTCCTGGAGGTAGGTCACCCGCACGTGCCGCAGTGTGCCGAGCCTGCCGTCCGCGATGAGGCCACGGGCGTGGGCGAGGGCCGGCACGCGCCGGTAGTTGAACCCCACCATGGCCAACTGCCCACGGGAGCCAGCCACTTCGGCGGCCGCGACCATGGCCTCCGCCTCGGCGACCGAGTTGGCCAGCGGCTTCTCGCACAGGACGTGCTTGCCCGCTTCCAGCGCCGCGATCGCGATCTCCGCATGGCTGTCGCCCGGTGTGCAGATGTCGACGAGTTGCACGTCGTCGCGGGCTATGAGGGCACGCCAGTCGGTCTCCGCCGCGGCCCAGCCGTGCTTGTCGGCCGCTGCCCGCACGCCGCGCGCGTCGCGTCCGGCGATCGCCGCCATCACCGGTCGCAGCGGCAGATCGAAGACGTGCCCTGCGGTGCGCCACCCTTGTGAGTGCGCGGCACCCATGAACGCGTAGCCGACCATGCCCACGCCGAGCGTCGGCGGTACGGTCCGGCCGTCCCTCTGTTCCATACGGATCTCTCCTCGTCGGAGTCACTGACTCATCGTGGTGTGCGCGGCCCGCGGCCCGGTCCGGTCAGATGAAGCCGGTCGGCAGGTACTGGTCGACGTTGTCCTTGGTGACCACGGCCGAGTACAGGGTCAGCGAGGACGGGATCTCGAACTCGGCGAGCCCGCCGATGCCCTTGGACTGGCCGAGCGCCCGGGCGAGGTCGATGGCCGAGGCGGCCATGGTCGGCGGGTACAGGACAGTCGCCTTCAGCACGCTGTTGCCGGCCTTGATGGCGTCCATCGCCGACTTGGCGCCCGCGCCGCCGACCATGAGGAAGTCGTCGCGGCCGGCCTGGTCGATGGCGCGCAGCGCGCCCACGCCCTGGTCGTCGTCGTGGTTCCACAGCGCGTCGAAGTCCGACTGCGCCTGGAGGAGCTGGGCCATCTTGGCCTGCCCGGACTCGACCGTGAAGTCGGCGGCCTGGCGGGCCACCTTGCGGATGTTGGGGTAGTTCTTCAGGGCGTCGTCGAAGCCCTTGGTGCGCTGCTGGGTCAGTTCGAGGTTGTCGAGTCCGGCGAGTTCGACGACCTTGGCGTTCTTCTTGCCCTTGAGCTGCTCGCCGATGTAGTGCCCGGCGTTGAGGCCCATGCCGTAGTTGTCGCCGCCGATCCAGCAGCGGTACGCCTGCGGCGAGGCGAACACGCGGTCCAGGTTGACGACGGGGATACCCGCCCTCATGGCCTGCAGGCCGACCTGGGTGAGGGCCTTGCCGTCGGCCGGCAGGATCACCAGGACGTCGACCTTCTTGTTGATCAGCGTCTGCACCTGGCCGATCTGCTGGGCGGTGTCGTTGGAGCCCTCGGTGATCTCCAGGGTGACGTCCGAGTACTTCTTCGCCCGTGACTTGGCGTTGGAGTTGATGGCGTTGAGCCAGCCGTGGTCGGCCTGCGGTCCGGCGAAGCCGATGGTGACGGCCTTGCCCGGCTTGTCGTCCGCCACCGGGGCGGCCTTGTCCGCGGCCTGTTCCTGGTCCTTGGGCTCGTTGCTGGTGCAGGCCGTGAGCAGCGCGCCGGCGGAGACGGCAGCGGTCCCGAACAGCAGTGCTCTGCGGCTTGTGGCGGGGGTTCTTGCCATGACGGATCAACCCTTCGACTGGGCGGTGTGCGTCGGACGGAGTCCGACTGGAGGTGTGCGTCCGTGGGAGGAGGTGGGGGCCGGACGGCGGTGTCAGGGTCCGCCGTCCGGCGTGTGCCGCACGGTGTCAGGTGTCGCCGTGCAGCGAGCGGCGCTGTACCAGGACGGCGGCGACGATGATGGCGCCCTTCGCGATCTGCTGGACAGCCGTCTCCAGGTTGTTCAGGGCGAAGATGTTGGTGATCGTGGTGAAGACCAGTACGCCGAGGACGGAGCCGATGATGGTGCCGCGGCCGCCGCTGAGCAGGGTGCCGCCGATGATGGCGGCGGCGATGGCGTCCAGCTCGTAGAGGTTGCCGTTGGTGTTCTGTCCCGAGCCGGCGAGCACGATCAGCATGAACGCGGCGATGCCGCAGCACAGCCCGGACAGCAGGTACAGGTAGAGGCGCTGGCGGCGGACGTCGATGCCGGCCAGCCGGGCGGCCTCGGCGTTGCCGCCGACGGCGACGGTACGGCGGCCGAAGGTGGTGCGGTTGAGCGCCAGCCAGCCGATGACGGTGACCGCGGCGAAGATCAGGACGAGGGGCGGGATGCCGAGGATGTAGGAGTCCCTGGAACCCAGGTCGAGCACCGACGCGACGCTCACGATCTGCGTGCTGCCGTCCGTGATCTGGAGCGCGAGGCCCCGGGCCGAGGCGAGCATGGCCAGCGTCGCGATGAACGGCACCATCCGGCCGTAGGCGACCAGCAGGCCGTTCACGAGACCGCAGCCCACACCGACGACCACCGCGGTGAAGAGGATGCCCGCGAAGCCGAACTCCTGGGTGGCGACGGTCGTCGCCCACACCGAGGCGAGCGCCACGATCGCGCCGACCGACAGGTCGATGCCGCCGCTGGTGATGACGAACGTCATGCCGACGGTGACGACACCGATCACGGACGCCTGGGTGAGGACGAGTTGGAGATTGCTCGTCGCGAGGAACTCGTCCGGTGCGGTGATCCCGCCGACCGCCACGAGGACGGCGAGGACTCCGAGCAGGGACAGGGTGCGCACGTCCCAGCGTGCACCCGGTCGACGTGAACTCCCCTGCTCCCCCGTGGACTTGGCGGCGGACGTCGGTGCATCCTCGTGCGCCGCTGTGGTCGGCTGCGTCATGGCGTCGGGCTCCCTTCCATCACAAGATCGAGTACGCGGTGCTCGTCGAGCTCCCGGGCGTCCGCCGTGTGCACGACGCTGCCCTCACGGAGCACCAGCACCCGGTCGGCGAGCCCGAGGACCTCGGGCACCTCACTGGACACGAGAAGTACGGCCAGGCCCTCGTCGGCCAGCCGGCGGATCACCGCGTAGAGCTCCGCCCGGGCGCCGATGTCGACACCCCTGGTCGGCTCGTCCAGCAGCAGCACCTTGCAGCCCCGCAGCAGCCAGCGCGCGAGCACGGCCTTCTGCTGGTTGCCGCCGGACAGGGTCCGGATCGCGGCGTCGGGGTTGTCCGGCCGCAGGGACAGTTCGCGTACCGCCCGGTGTGTCGCGGCCCGCTCGGTGCGGCGGTCGAGCCAGCCCGCGCGGGCGAACCGGGACAGCGTGGAGATCGAGACGTTGCTGCTGACGGACTCCAGCATCAGCAGGCCCTGTGCCTTGCGTTCCTCGGGCGCGAGACCGATGCCGGCGCCGACGGCGGCGCGGACACTGCCCGGGCGCAGGGGCGTGCCCTCGACGAGGACGCGGCCCGCGTCAGGCTTGCGAGCACCGTAGATCGTCTCCAGGATCTCGCTGCGCCCGGACCCTACGAGCCCGGCCAGGCCGACGATCTCACCGGGCCGCAGCTCCAGGTCGACGGGGGCGAACTCCCCTCGCCTGCTCAGCCCTTCGACCTTCAGCACGGGCTCCCGCCCCGCGGCGAACCCGGCCTCGGGCCGGTCGGGAAAGACGTACTCGACGTTCCGCCCGGTCATCAGGGCCACGACCTCGTGGGTCGGTGTGGACTTGGCGGGCAGGCCGCCCGCGACCGACCGGCCTTCCTTCAGGACCGTGACCCGGTCGCCGATCCGCCGGATCTCCTCCAGACGGTGGGAGATGTAGACGACGGCGACGCCGTCGGCCGTCAGGTCGGTCACGATCCTGAACAGGTTGTCCACCTCTTCGGGGTCGAGTGCCGCGGACGGCTCGTCCATCACGATCAACCGGACCTCGTGGGACAGCGCGCGGGCCATCGAGACGATCTGCTGCTGTGCCGCCGACAGGTCACCGACGAGCCGCGCCGGGTCGATCTCCGGGTGCCCCAGGCGTTTCAGCAGTTCCGCGGTCGCCGTACGGGCGGCCGAGCCGCGCACGACGAATCCCGCGGCGGTCGGTTCGTGCCCGAGGAAGACGTTCTCCGCGACGGACAGCCCCTCGATCAGGTCGAGTTCCTGGTAGATGGTGGCGATGCCCAGGCGCATGGCGGCGACCGGCGACCCCAGGGTCACGGGCTCGTTCCGCCAGGTGATCTCACCACTGTCCGGCTGGTGTGCCCCGGCGAGCACTTTGATCAGAGTGGACTTCCCTGCCCCGTTCTGGCCGAGCAGGCAGTGGACTTCACCGGCTTGGACCTCCAGATCCACACCGTCCAGGGCGCGAACGCCCGGGAACGACTTCGATATGCCGGACATGGTGAGCAGGGGTGGTTGTGGTGCCATGAGGAATCCCCTCGGCGGATACGGGCCGTGAGCGGGCAGGGCTGGGCTGCGTGTGTCGGTCGCGTGGACGGCTGTGGGAGCCCTGGCGTCGTGGTGGCGCGGAACGCGACGGGCAGGGCAGGCTGGATCACCCGCAGCCGTGCAGGGGGTGACGGCCGCCGACGCCGCACGGGCGTTACGGCGGTGCTGTGGCTGTTCCTACGGTGGTGTTGTGGCTGTTGCGGTGGCGCTACTGGTGTTGCGGCGGCTCGCCCGCTGTTGCCGGGGCGTCACGGGGTTGCCGCAGCGCACCGAGTGTGCGGGATCGCCGATGAGGTTGCTCCGACGCCTGGTTGCGGGTCGGGCGACGGCTTCGGTGAGGGGCGGGGCGCCGCCGAGTTGCGTCGGCGCCCGTGACGATCCGCTGCTGACGGGGTGGTGTCGGGCAGCGGGTCAGGCCGGTGAGAAGACGTGGTCGCTGATGAGCCGGGCCGCGCCGATGGCTCCGGCGGCCGGCCCCAACTCCCCCAGCACGATCGGCAGGTTGCCCGTGGCCAGCGGCAACGACTGCCGGTACACCTGGGTCCGGACACTGGCCAGCAACGTGTGCCCCAGTCCGGTCACTCCGCCGCCGATCACCACCAGTCCCGGGTTGAAGAAACTGACGAGTCCCGCGATGACCTGACCCAGGCGTTTCCCGCCCTCACGGATCAGCTCCAGAGCCACCGGATCCCCGGCCGCCGCGGCAGTCGACACGTCCTCGGCCGTCAGGCGTCCGGCTGTCTCCAACCGGGCGGCGAGGTGTGCCGAGCGGCCCTCACGCGCGGCCTGCTCCGCGTCAGCGGCCAGCGCGGCACCGCTGAAGTGGGCTTCCAGACAGCCGCGGTTGCCGCACACGCACACGCGGCCGTCCGGTTCCACCTGGATGTGACCGATGTCCCCGGCACTGCCGGTGGCCCCTCGGTGGACCTCGCCACCGACGACGATGCCGCAGCCGATGCCGGTGCCGATCTTGACGCAGAGGAAGTCGCCCACGGAACGTGCCACGCCCGCGTGCATCTCCCCCATCGCCATCAGGTTCACGTCGTTGTCGACCATGACCGGACAGCCCAGCTCCTGACTGAGCGCCTCCCGCACGGGAAAGCCGTCCCAGCCCGGCATGATCGGCGGAGCCACCGGTACGCCCTCGGGGAAGCGGACCGGTCCCGGGACGCCGATGCCGGCGCCGTCGAAACCCTCCGCGAGCCCCGAGGCCCGCAACTTCGCCGCCATCGCCAGGACCTGCTCGAAGACCGCGACCGGACCCTCGCGGACGTCCATGGGC
>NZ_LJBR01000133.1 GCF_001282115.1 Streptomyces sp. NRRL B-24085
GGCCGGGCCGTCTTCGCGGCGGGGGCGGTGGTCGCGGTCATGTGCGGCCTCCCGAGGCCCAGGCGCGTACGAGGTCGGCGAGCAGCAGCACCCCGGTGATGACGGCTCCGGTGACGGCGACGACCCCGGCGATGAGGGGGCTGTCGCGGTCGGCGACCGCTCCGGCGAGGACGGAGCCGATGCCGGGGTAGTTGAAGATGGTCTCCACCACGACCGCGCCGCCCAGCAGCATGCCGGTGGAGGTGGCGATGCCGGCCGCGATGGTGGGCAGGGCGCCGGGCAGCAGGTGGTGGGTGAGGATCCGGTTGCGGGGCAGTCCGTCCAGCACGGCGGTGTCGATGTGCGGCGCCTTGGCCTCGTCGGCGAGCGCGGCCCGCACGATGCGGGTGTTCCAGCCGATCTGCGGGACGGCCAGGGCGAGTACGGGCAGGACGAGCATCCGCCAGGAGGCGGGTGAGCCGTCGGCGTCGGTGAGGGTGACGGCGGGCAGCCAGTCGGTCCACAGCGCGAAGACGAGGACGAGGGCGACCGCGACGACGAACTCGGGCAGCGCGAGGATGCCGGTGGCGCCGGCGGAGACCACCCGGTCGACCGTCCCGCCGGGCCGGCCGGCCGCCCAGCAGCCGAGCGCGACCGACGCGAGGAGGGTCACCAGCAGCGCGAGCCCGCCGAGCAGCAGGGTGTTGGGGAACGGGTGGGCCAGCAGGTCCGCCACCGGTTCCCCGCGTGCGGAGGTTCCCAGGTCGCCGGTGGGCAGGCCGGTCATCCAGTCCCCGAAGCGTTCCGTCACCGGCCGGTCCAGGCCCAGCAGATGGCGCCGCGCGGCGAGGTCGGACGCGCTTTCGCCGCGTTCGGAGGTGGCGCCGGCGGCGTCGCCCGGAAGCAGTTCGACGGCGGCGAAGACGGCGGCGAGCAGCACGGCCAGCAGCAGGAGCCGGCGCGCGAGCACACCGGCCGTGTACACGGCCGTGCGGACGACGGCGGGAACCGGCCGCGGCGCCGAAGCCGCGGCCGGTTCCCGCCGGGTCAGCGAGTCAGCCATGCCTGCTCGAGCTGGACGCGCCCGTAGCCGGGCAGGGTGGGCAGGTTGCGCACGGCCGAGCCCGCGAGGTCGATGCCGTCGGCCATGCCCCACAGCAGGTAGCCGGACCCGTCGTACTCGATCTGCTGGAGCTCGTGCAGCACCTTCGCGCGCTCCGCCGCGTCCTTGGTCGCCATCGCCTTCTTGTAGGCGGCGTCGAACTCCTTGTTCTTCCAGGCGGATTCGTTCTGGCCGGAGTCGGACACCATGGTCTTGCTGGCGAAGAACACCACCGAGTCGTTGGTGCCCCAGTAGGTGGTGTACAGGTCGCCCTTGAGCCAGGTCTTCTCCCAGAAGGTGGCCGACTCCTGCTTGACCACCTCGATCTTGACCCCGGCCTCGCGGACCTGGGAGGCGAACAGCGTGGCGGACTCGGCGAGGCCCGCGATGTCCTCGGTGGTGAGCAGCTTGTAGGTCTTCGACGTGTCGAAGCCGGCTTCCTTCAGCATCTGCCTGGCCTTGTCCAGGTCGCGCCCCCGCTGCGGGATGCCCTTGGCGAAGGCGGGGTCGCCGGTGCCGAGAATGTCGTTGGCGACCGTGCCGTATCCGGACAGCACCTGCTTGACCATGGCGTCCCGGTCGACGGCCAGCCGCAGCGCCTCCCGCACCTTCGCGTCCGCGAACGGACCGTCTGCGGTGCGCATGACGATCGGCATCGCCATGTCGTTGGGGCGGCGCACGATCTGGATGTCGTCGCGCTTCTCGGCGGTACGGGCCGCGACCGCGCCGACGTTGGAGGCGACGTCGATCTGCCCGGCGAGCAGGGCGTTGGCCATCGCCTGCGGGCTCTCGAAGATCTTCACCTCGATGGCGTCGAGGTGGACGTCGCCGCCGTACCAGTCGTCGTTGCGGACCAGGCGGGCGTTGCCGGAGCGGAACCAGTCGAGCTTGAAGGGGCCGGTGCCGGGCGCCTTGCCGAGGTCCTTGTCCGCGGTGCCCTTCTTCAGCACGAACGTCGTCAGGCGGGTCAGCAGCGGCAGTTCGGCGTTGGCGTAGTCGGACACCAGGACGACGGTGTTCTCGCCCTCGGCCCTGATGTTCTCCGGCTCGATGCCCGGGAGGCGGGACGCGCCGGAGGGGGTGTTGCGCAGCCGCTTCAGCGACCACACGACGTCTTCGGCGGTGACCGGCGTGCCGTCGTGGAACTTCGCGCCCTTGGCGAGAGTGAAGCGCCAGGTCTTCAGGTCGTCCGACGGCTGCCAGTTCGCGGCGAGGCGGGGAACGGTGTTCGGCTTGGTGCCGGGGACGGTGAGGGTGTCGTGGACCAGCGAGATGATCAGGTAGTCGCTCTCGTTGGCCTGGGTGCCGTGCGGATCGCGGGTGATGGCCGACGCGCGGCCCAGTGCGCCCACCCGCAGGGTGCCGCCGCTGCGGGGCTTCTCGCTCGCCTTCGCCGGCGACTTGGCCGAGGTCTCGTCACCGCCCCCGCAGGCGGCCAGGAGAGCGGCCGCGCCTATGCCACCACCGGCCACCAGCACCTGGCGTCTGTTCAGGTTCACGTCGTACGACCTCGTTCCGCTCACATCGGGGCACGTTGCTTAGGTGTGCCTACCCTAAGAAGATCCTGTGCGCAAGGCTTGCCGAGAGCGCTCGCGATCTCTGCCGGGGCGTCAGATCGGCGCACGGGAGCATGCAACGGCGCGCGCCGGGCGGGCAGTTCACCACGGGAGCACAGCGAACAAGTAAGGCTTGCCTTACCTAAGTTGGGCTGATACGTTTCGCAGCGATCGCCGAGCCGAGCCACAGCGAACTCACAGGCCGGCGCTCCGAGCTCCATCGCACTCGCACCCCGCACCCACGCCCGAAAGGGATGTCTGCGCCATGCCCACGGGAGCCGCACCCGTCCGACAGCTCGCCCCGCAGGACATCGACGAGCTGACCGAGACCGCCCACAAGATCCTTGCCGACTTCGGCAGTTCGGCCGCCCGGCCGGCACTGCTCCGCCGGGTCGCGACGTCCGCCACCCGCCTTGGCGAAACGATTCATCAGGCGTGCCGACCGGTCGACACCGACGATGGCCTGTACGTCCTGCGCGGTCTGTCCGTCGACGACGGCGGAATCGGTCCCACACCCGGCAGTTGGGCCACCGCCGGTGACCGCGCCGCCGCCTGGGACCTGATCCTGCTGCTGCTCGCCACGGCCATGGGCCACCCCATCGCCTGGGACGGCCAGCAGGAGGGCCGCTTCGTGCACAACATCGTGCCCGCACCCGGCCACGAGCAGGAGCAGACCGGCGCGAGCAGCACGGTGCTGCTCAGCCCGCACACCGAGGACGCCTTCCACCCCGGCCGTGCCCATCTGCTGCTGCTCGCCTGTATGCGCAACCACGACGCCGTCGCCACCACCGCCGCCAGCATCCGCAAGGTCCACCTCGCCCCCGACGACATCGCGCTGCTGTCGCGCCCGGTGCTGCCGATCCTCCCCGACGACGCCTACGCCGAGGCACAGGACTTCGAGGGCGAGCCGCCCAAGGTTCCGGTCCTGTGGCAGACCGCGGCCGGGCCGACCCTGCGCTACGACCCCGCCTACACCCCCCTCGGCGAGGCACCCGCAGACTACCGTGCCGCCTACGACCGGCTGACGGCCGAACTGGAACGCGTCTCGGTCGCCGTCGCCCTGGAGCCCGGAGACGTCCTGGTCGTCGACAACGACCAGGTCGTGCACGGCCGGGTGCCGTTCCGGCCCCGCTACGACGGCACCGACCGCTGGCTCAAGCGGGCCTCGGTGCGCGTCCCCGGCCGCCGCAGCCGCCCCCTCACCGAGGCGGACGAGCACGGCTACGGACAGGCCGCGATCGTGGCCCTCGTCTGAGACTCCCGGCTACGTCCCCTGCTCCGACCCCTCGGTCCCCATCCCCTGTCATGAAGGGAACACCCGTGACCGGCACCTCCGCACCCACGGACGCCACCCCGGCCGACATGTCCGCGGACGACACCGCTCTGCGCGTCCTGAGCACCAGCGACCTCGCCGGCCTCGACATCTCCCTGGCCGACGTGGTCGACGTGGTCGAGCAGGCATACCGCACCCTCGCCGACGGCAAGTCCGCCAACCCGCGCAAGCTCACCGTCAAGCCCCCGGACGGCCACTCCGTCTCGTACGCCATGCTCGGCCGCGACGGTGTCCGCGAGGTCGTCGCGATCAAGACCTCCTACAAGCACGGCCTGGACCGCTCGCGCGACGAGCAGCACTACTACACGACCCTCACGATCTACGACGACGTCACCGGACTGCCGGTCGCGATGATGGACTGCGGCCGCATCGGCTCGCTGCGCACCCCGGCCGTCTCGGCGCTGCTGGCCCGCGAGTGCGCGCCGCCCGACAGCCGCAGCGCCCTCGTCATCGGCACCGGGACCCAGGGCCGCCTCGCCCTGCCGTTCCTGCTCACCACCCTGCCCGACCTGGACCGGCTCATGGTCTACGGCACCCACCCCGACGGCCTGACCGCCGTCCGCGAACGGCTCCACCACTACTGCCCCGGGCGGGAGTTGGAGACCGTGGACGACGTACGGGCCGCGGCGGCCGACGCCGACATCGTGCTCGCCACCGCGGGCCGGCACACCCCGGCGGCCGTGGAGTGCGACGACCTGAAGCCGGGCGCCCTGTCGATCCTGGTGGGCCACGGCATCGCGCCCTCGACGCTCCAGCGGGCGGACCGCGTCGTCGCCACCAGCGAGGCGCAGATGAAGGTCACCGGCACCGACATGACCGACGCCGACGGCAACTTCCCAGCCGTGGACGCGGAGTTCCCCGACGTCATCGCGGGCCGGGCCGAGGGCCGACGCTCGGCCGACGAACGGATCTTCGCCTACAACAGCGGCCTGGTTGTCACCGACATCGCGCTCGGCCACCGCTTCGCGCAGCTCGCCCTCGAGCAGGACCTGGGAACACGGGTGCATCTGTGGCAGTGACGACCCACACCTCGGGCGCTCCGCCGCTGCCCGCCCACCCGGATCCGCAGCTCGACGCGATCCTCGGCAGCGGACTGCCGCACGAGCTGTCGTACGCGCTCGGCGGCCCGTTCCACCTGCTGCTGCCCGACCGGTTCGACGCCAACTCGGGTGCTTTCGAGCAGGTGTTGACCGAGGCCGGTGTCGAAGGGCGGGTGTACTACGCGAAGAAGGCCAACAAGGCCGCCGTCTGGATGGACCGCTGCGCGGTGTCCGGCACGGGCGTGGACATCGCCAGCGCCGGTGAGCTGCGGGACGCGCTCGGACACGGCGTGCGCGGCGAGAACGTCGTGGTCACCGGCCCCGCCAAAGCCGAGGGCCTCCTGCGGGTCGCCGTCCTGCACGGCTGCCTCATCGCCGTCGACGCGCTCGACGAACTGGAGCGCGTCGTCGCCCAGGCGCAAGCCGTCGCACGTCCGGCGCGTGTGCTGTTGCGGCGACTGCCACCGGCCCAGCCGCACAGCCGCTTCGGGCTGGACGACCGGGAGCTGACCTCCGCCCTCACCCGGTGCGCCGAGGCCGACGAGGCCGTCGTGATGGAGGGCTTCTCCTTCCATCTGTCCGGCTACGGCACACAGGCGCGCGGCGAGCTGGCGGCCGAGCTGGTCGATCTCTGCCTCAAGGCACGGGTCCTCGGGCTGCGCGCGGACCGGATCAGCATCGGCGGCGGGTTCGCCGTCGACTACACCGCCGCAGAGCACTGGGAACGCTTCCTGAGGGAGCAGAGGCCCCACCACTACCACGCGGGCAAGTCCTTCACCGCGTCCGACTTCTACCCGTACCACTCACCGGCGGCGGGTCCCGACGCCTTGCGCGCGATCCTCACCACCAGCGGTCTCGCCGGCCGACTGCGCGAGGCGGGCGTGATGCTGCTCCTCGAACCCGGCCGGGCGCTGCTCGACCGGGCCGGCTGCACGGTGTTCCGTGTGCAGGGCGTCAAGGACCGGCCCGGGTACGGCATCGTCACCGTGGACGGCAGCAGCCTGAGCCTGTCCGAACAGTGGTTCAACAGCGAGTACCTGCCGGACCCGGTGCTGCTGCCCGCCCAGCCGACCCCGGGCGAGCCGTACGCGGCCTGCGTCGGCGGCGCCACCTGCCTGGAGTCCGACATGGTCACCTGGCGCAAAGTGCGGTTCAGCGCCCGCCCGGCCGTCGGCGACCTGCTGGTCTACCCCAACACCGCCGGATACCAGATGGACTCCAACGAGTCCCCCTTCCACGAGCTTCCGCTCCCCCGGAAAGTCGTCCTCGACACCGCCGGGGGTACGACCCGCTGGCGGTTCGACCGCCCTCCAGTCGCCTGACTCTCTCCCGACACCTGGAGCCATCCGATGGACAAGGCGCTCTCGCGTCCCGCCGTGGTCAGCCGTGTCTCCGAACTGATCGGTCACACCCCGCTCTTCGAGGTGTGCCGCACCGACAACGGCAGCCGACTCCTGCTCAAGCTCGAACAGTTCAACCCGACCGGCACCGCGAAGATCCGGATGGCCCGGCAGATGGTCCTCGACGCCGAGGACCGCGGACTGCTCCGCCCCGGCGGCCGGATCGTCGAGTCCACGTCGGGCAACACCGGACTCGGCCTCGCCGTGATGGCGGCCGAGCGCGGCTACACCTTCACCGCGGTCGTCGACCATCACGCCGCGGCCGACAAGCTGCGCGGCATGAAGGCGCTCGGCGCCGAACTCGTCTACGTCGCCGACGAGGGCGACGAGGAACTGGCCACGGCCGCCCGCGAGGAGTTCGCGGAGAAGCTCGCGGCCGAGAGCGACAACGCCTACTTCACCGAGCAGCACAACAACCGCGCCAACGGGGACGGTTACCGTCCGGTGGCGCACGAGCTCAACGCCGCGCTGGACGGCAGTGTCGACATCCTCATAGGGGCCGTGGGGACCGGTGGCGGACTCTTCGGGACCGGCGGTGAACTGCGGCGGACCGTGCCCGGGGTGCGGATCGTCGGGGTCGAGCCCAAGGGGTCGATCGCCTTCGGGCCGCCCGCCCACGACTACTACCAGTCCGGCACAGGTACCCCCGAGGGAGCCGCCATCGGCGCCATGGTCGACTACGACCTGCTGGACGAGGGCGTCAAGGTCGGCGACGTCGAGGCGTTCGCCACCGCCCGGGTGCTGGCCCGCCGGCTCGGCCTCCTCATCGGCGGCTCCGCGGGCGGTGTCGTGTACGAGGCACTGACCCGCATGCCCGCCCTGGCCCCGGGCACGACTATGGTCGCGCTGGTCAACGACGGAGGCGAGAAGTACATGGACACCGTCTTCAACGACGACTGGATGACCGCCCGCAATCTCACAGACCCGGCCGTCGAGCGCGCCATCGACGAGCTGCTGACCGAACTCCGCGAGAACTGACACCGATGCCGACACCGCTCACCACACTGCTCCGTGACAGCCGCGCCCTGGCGACCCTGGCCGTACCGCTCGCCCTCACCCAGCTCGCCCAAGTCGCCCTCACCACCACCGACACGGTGATGATGGGCCTGATGGGCGCCGAGGCGCTGGCCGGTGGCGGACTGGCGCTGGTCATCTTCAACCAGCTGCGCACCATGGGCGTCGGCCTCGTCACCGCGGTCGGCAACCAGGTGTCCGCCGCCTCCGCCCGCGCCGACGAGGACGAGGAACTCTCCGAAGCGGCCACGGAGGAGGTCCGGGACGTGGTCCGGGCCGCGCTGGCGCTGGCCACCCTGGCCGGCGCCCTCGGCGCCCTGGTCATCCTGCTGACCGGGCGGGCCGTGGACCATCTCGGCCAGGACCCCGAGGTCGTGGACAGGGCCTGGCCGGTGCTGCTGGCCCTCGCCCCCGGACTGATCCCCTGCCTGTGGTTCCAGGCGGTCCGCCAGTTCACCGTCGGCATGCGCCGGCCACAGGCCCTGCTGCGCATCACCATCGCCTCGGTCGCGGTCAACGCGGGCCTCAACTGGACGCTGGCCCAAGGCACTTGGGTCTTCCCGGAGCTGGGCCTGCCCGGCATCGGCATCTCCACCTCGCTGGTCTACCTGCTGACCTGCTTCGCCCTGTACGCCTCCGCGCGCCGCGACCCCCGGCTCGCCCCGCTGCTGGACGTCCGCATCTGGAAGGCCCGCCCGGCCACCCTGCGCCGGCTGACCGGCCTGGGCGTGCCCATCGCCGCCACCTACGGCTCCGAGGCGGGCTTCTTCTCGGTCGTCGCGCTGCTGATCGGCACGTTCGGCAGCGCCGCACTCGCCGCGCACACCGCCGTCAACCAGCTGATCTACATCGTCTTCCAGATCGCGGTCGGCCTGTCGCACGCCGCGTCCCTCAACGTCAGCCGCGAACTCGCCCTGCACCGGACGGACGCGGCCGAACGCATCAAGAACACGGCGCTGGCGTGCGCGGCAGCCGTGATGGCCGTCGTCGGCGTCATCTACCTCACCGTCCCCGGTCTGGTGCTGCGCCCGTTCCTCGACCCGTCGTCCGCCGACGGGCACAGCGCGACCGGCATCGCCACCAACCTGCTGCTCATCGCCGCCGTCCTGCAGTTCTTCGACTGCGCCCAGAACATCGGCGTCGGCCTGCTGCGCGGGCTGGACGACACCAGGAGCGGCTTCCGCATCACCCTGGTCGGCTACTGGCTGATCGGCCTGCCCGCCGCCTGGCTGTTCGGGAACCTCGCCGGCCTGGAGACCGAGGGCGTCTGGCTCGGCCTGCTCACCGGCCTGGCCGCCACCGCCCTGCTCCTGCTGCGCCGCTATCACCAGGCCCTGTCCCTGCGCACGGCCGGAGAGTCGGCCATCGCCTGAAGCTCTGGCCGAGTCACGGCGCTGTTCCTCGCCTGCGATCCCGTCGGCCTCGGCCTCGGCGGAATCCTGGCGGTCGGCGGACTGAGCCGCCCGCTGCTGTGTCCGAGTGGCGGACCGATCATGGACTGTTCGGCAGGCGGCCGTGATGTCCCTGCCGAGTGGTGGGTCCTGCCCCGCCATGTGGCTGGAGCCGCTGCTCACCGGGCGGCCGGGACCTGCCGCACGAACCGGTCCCGGAACACGTCACGCCCCGAAAAGTTTCGACGGCGGCAGACTCACCAGAAAAGGGACAGGAGGGCTTGGCGTCGCCGTAGATGCCCTGTTCAATGGCGCCGTTTGTGATCGGGTCGGCGAAAGGGTCCACTCCAGTGCAGCACCTCGGCGATACCGTCCCCGGCATCCTCACCTTCGCGTGCGGGCACGCGGTGCTCGACCCCCTCACCGGCGCCCCCGTCCAGTTCGTCGACGAAGCGGCCCCGGCCCGCCAGTTCCTCCTCGACGACGTCGCCACGCCGTGGCACTCGGTGGAGCATCAGTGGGGGTCGGGACATGTGATGACCGACCGGGGAAGCGCCCGCTGGCATACCCCCGCCGAACTGCGCGTGGCCGACGACGGGGCGGTCGAGGCGGTGCACACGCCGCTGACCGGGCTTCGCGTGGAGATACGCCGGCACGCGCGCGAGGGCCTGCTGTTCGAGCGGTACACCGTCGTGAACACGACCGGGGAACCGCTCACCATCACCGGCCTGGGCGTTCAGACGCCCTTCGCCGACCTGTACGACGGAGCCGAGGCTTCCCTTGAACACGCCGTGCACGCGCACCTGTTCACGGGCGGAACGTGGGCGTGGGCACTGGCGCAGCCGATGTCCGGGGAAGGCCGGTGCCTGGGTCTGATCGTGCGGGATGGGGCGGTGCGCGCCTACTCGGTGGAGTCCCGCAACCACAACTCCCAGTCCAATGCCCGCGGTCATCTGGTCCTGCTCGTCACCGACCACGCCCGCAATCCGAAGGCGTTCGGCGGACAACCCGTGCTCCGACTCGGTCCGGGCGAGTCGACGACCGTGGCGTGGGAGCTGGGCTGGTACGACACCGTCGAGGACTTCACCGCCGCGACCCGCCCGCCGGCCGTCCTCTCCGCGTATGCCGCCGAGATCGGGGAGCCGATCCTGGTCGAGGCGTCCTCGGTGAGCAGTCCGGATCCGGACATGACAGTGGAGCGCGAGGCGGCGGGTCTCCACCGCGTGCGGGCCTCCCGCCACGGCAGCTACCGGCTGGACGTCGGGGACGGGGCCCGCACCGAAGTGCTGTTCCATCTGCCGCTGGAAGAGGTCGTACGGCGCCGGGTCGCCTACATCACGCGGTACCAGCGGGCCCGTGAGCGGCCCGGGCTGCTCCGTCACGCCTTCGTGCCGGTGGACACCCGCACCGGCCTGACCCAGGCGACCAACGGCTGGGCGGACTGGTCGGACGGCTCCGAGCGGATCGCGATGCCGTTGCTGCTCCAAGCCGCCGTCGCCCACGGCCTCGCGGACGCGGCGGAGACCGACCCCCTGCTGGAGGGCTGGGCGGTCTTCGCCCGCCGCCATCTCCTCGACGACACCGCCGCCCCACGCCGTGGCTCCCAGACCTGGCACACCGGGCCCCGGCTCTACGACACCCCGTGGCTGGCCCGCTTCTTCCACGACCGGCACCACGCCCACGGCCGACCGGACGACCTCGGCCTCGCCGCCCGGATCCTGGAGCGCAGCTTCGAACTCGGCGGCGCCACCCACCTGTCCATCGGCCTGTCCCCCACGACGCTCGCGGTGTGCGCCGCTCTGGACGCGGACGGGCAGCCCGGCCGCGCCGACAAACTGCGGGACCAACTCATCGGCAGCGCGCGGACGTTCGTGGCAAAGGGCAGACAACTGCCCGCCCACGAGGTCGCCTACGAACAATCCATGGTGGCTCCGCTGCTCGACCTCCTGACCGATGCCCACACTCTGACCGGCGACCCGGTCTTCCTCGACGCCGTCGCCGAACGGCTGCCCTGGCTCCTCGCGTTCGGCGGCCCCCAGCCCCACGCCCGACTGCACGGCATCGCCATCCGGCACTGGGACGGCTACTGGTTCGGCGCCAACCGGCTGTGGGGCGACGTCTCCCCCCACTACTGGAGCACGCTGACGGCCGTGACCCTGCTGCGTCTCCCGGCCACACTGCGCACCGACGCCACCGATCGCCTCGCCGAAGCAATCCTGCACGCCAACATGGCGAACTACTCCGAGGACGGCTCCGCCACCTGCGCCTTCGTCATGCCCTCCACCGTCGACGGCAGAGCCGCCCACACCGCCGACCCCCTCGCCAACGACCAGGACTGGCATCTGCTCCTGTGGATGCAGACCCAGGACCAGGCCGCAGCGTCCAGGCGGCCGGCACCGGTCCGGCCCGGGAACGGGTAGAGAGCTCGCGGCGGGGACCGACGTCGGTGCCGGCTTGGCGGGCGAGGCCATGTCTGCGGCCAGTCGGCGGTGATGTGCGGGCCGATCCGCGGGCCGGCCTCGTCGGCGTCGGTGCCGGTGATCTCCATCCGGTAGACCACGCGGATCCAGCTCTTGTCGATCCGGTCGATCCGGTGGGTCGTACGCAGCAGCCCGTCGAAGCGCGCTTCGTCGACGAACAGTTCGTCTTCGACCGCCTCAGCGATGCACAGCACCACCGGGGTCGTCCCCGGCCGGCATCATCGTGATCCGCGTGCCCGCTGTGAACGGGCCATCCATCTCGATCCCGGCGTTCCATGTGCCCCAGTTCTCGACATCGGCGACTGGCGCTACAAGGCACAACCAGGCGCACGGTGCCGGCGCCGTCGTCAGCAGGCTCTGCGGGTCACTGGGATCCCGTGGCCACGAGCCGTGCGGTGATGGGTTCGAGTTCGGTGACCAGTTCGTCGAGTTCGGCGGGAGACAGGGCGTCGTACGGCGGGGTGCCGAGCTCGTCGGTGACGGTCTCGATGTGTTGCTTGGTCCGGCGGCCGGTGTCGGTGAACCGGCCCTCGGCGTCGACGAGCCCGCGCTCGCGCAGGCCGTCCATGACCGCGGCCAGCCGCTTCTTCGGCAGGTGGTGGATGCGCCCGAACGACTCCGGCGGATGGATGCCCATCTCCAGCGCGGAGAGCACATGGGCCTCCGTGCCGCCGATACGGGCACCGACGAGAGCGGCGATGTGCCCGTCACCCCGGTGCTCGCGGAGCATGGTCGCTGAGTGCCACAGCCGGGCCACCGGGTCGCTCGGCACCGGAAGGGTGCGCATGCCGGCGTACATCACCCGGCCTTCGGTCGGTGCGCTCGTCGCGGCCTTGGTGGTCAGGTCGGCGGCGCGTACCAGCCCCGGGGAGCCGGCCAGGTCGGCGCCGAGGATCCGCCGCAGGGAGGCCGCGCTGCCGCGCTCCCGTGCGGCCACGGACTCCTCGGGCGGGATCGTCTCCCAGGCGCTGGGGATGTGCCGGGCGGCCTCCCCCTCGGCGAAGTTGTAGAAGGCCGCGTGCACGACCTCCGCCGGCACCCGCCCCAAGGGTGCGGCGCGGCTGGCGAAGTAGCCGTCCCAGTAGGTGCGGTGGCCGAGCGCGGCCAGCTCCTCGTTGCACTCGTCGGCGAAGAAGGTGACCAGGCAGATCGGCTCCAGGAGCTCGAACATGCGACGGGCGATGTGGGTCCTCGGATGCAGGTGCGTCTTGCCCATCAGGTGCTCCCTTGGTTGCGTGTGCCGACTTGGACCGTCCGGTACATCGAAACTCATCGGCGGCCCCGACCTCTCCCTGCACAGGGCGAGACAAAGTTCCCCCGGTGGCGACCGCGTACGGACTGGCAGCCTGATCCCGCAACGGCCAAGCCCAGCACTCAAGTTCGCAGATCCGTCAGCGCAGAGCTGCTCACATCCGATGCCACTGCGGGCAGTTCCGGAGATTTCCGGTCTCCGGGGGAGAACGCGGGGGGGATCGATCGTCGAGTAGGTGAAGGCGCCACCTACGCGCCACCGAAACCCGACGGAGACCAACTCACATGACGTCGTCCTTGGACTGGGCCGGATTCGTTTCGGCCGCAGCGGCCGCCGCGCAGGCAGCGGCCGTCTTGGTGCAGGTGTACTGGGGCCAGCGGCAACGCGGGGCAGGGACGACGGAGGACGACGACTCCGGCCGCACTCCGCGCCACGGCATGGTCTGCCTGGACGACACTCGTGCGGTCCGCGTGAAGGTAAGCGTCGAAGCCCACGACCGTATCTCGGTCACGCTGGTCGATCCCAGGGCCGACGGGGCAGGCGGTAGCGGCCCGACTTCGATGCCCGCGAAGGGATTCCGCCGTGGTAGCGGGTGAAGCCGCCGCGGAATCGTCCGCCCCCGCGGAGGGGGAGCTCTCCGCGGCGGTGAGGGTGGATCTGGGCCAGAGGCTGTTCGACTACTACGACACGTTCATGGCGCAGGAACCGCAGTTCCTGCGCCACACGTGGAAGGGCCGACTCTCGGAGCAGGCCTGCGAGGACATCGCCCAGGAGGCGTTCATGAGGGTGGCGGGAAAGGTCGCAGCCGAAGAACTGGGCCCTGGCGTGAAGATCGGGGCCTACCTGCGCACGGCCTCATGGAATCTGGCACTGGACACGCTGCGCGCCCAGAGGCGGACTGATCTCGTGGAGGACACCGCCTCCGTGGCGGCGGCCGACCGGCGGAGCGAGGACATGGATCCGCTGCGGGAGCTCGTCCGGCCTGCGATCGAGGCCATGCCGCTCAGCCGGCGCCGCACGGTCGTGCGTCTGCAGAGCCTGGGGCTCGACGACGCACAGATCTCCGCGGTTCTCGGCATAGCCCGCGACCGGATCCACCGGGATCGGTACGCGGCCGTCAGCGAACTGCGCAACGAGTTGGGCACGTTCATCCGGGACGGGCACAGGAAGACACCACGCACGGAGAAGGACAGGTGACGGTTGTGCGCCGCTTCACTGAGGGCAGCGGCGGCCGCCCGACACCAGCCGTACCGGCCGAGCTTCTGGCACTCATGGATCAGCTCGCCGGACCCCCTGACACCTGGGACCGCCCCAACGGAGACTTCGGCCCCTTGACCGACCTGTACGAGCTGGACGCCGAAGCACGTCGGCAGGCGAACTCCCTGTACCGGCTCGGCTCCAAGGCCTTGAGCCGTGACGAGCTGGCCACGGCCGCCGACTCGTTGGGATCAGCGGCTGCCGCCGGCCATCCGGGCGCGCTGTTCCGGCTCGCCCTGGTCGCGCTCCGCTCCGGTGCGGACTGGAAGGACAACGCGTGGTTCCTCATCGCCGAAGCCGCTCGGCACGGCCATGGTGACGCCCAGCGGCTTCTTGCCGCGGTCGCTGACCGGCCTGTCACCGGCGACGCACCAGTGATCGAGGACACTTCGTTCTTCGAAGAGGTGCGTCACCTGCTCGGAGTCGCCCCGTCCCTTCACCGGGCGGCTGCACCCGAAACTCCGCAGGCTCCCGGCCGACGGTCCGATCCGCCGGACGTCTGCCACGCGACGGGCGCAGACAGCCCCACGGTCACGCCCGGATCCGTCCTCGTCCCGCCCGCCCGTCGTGGTCCCGTACCGCACGCCGACGCCACACCGAACAGGAAGCGGGCGCATCTCACCGCGCTGCCCGGAGGTCTGACTCTGTCGGTGCCGGACCCGTAGCCGCCCCGGCGTTCTCCGTCTCGTCCTCGAAGTCGTCCGGAGAGTGCTCTGAGGCCCCGGTGGGTGGGACACCGGAGACCACACGCTGGTCCAGCGGCAGGAGGGGTGCGATCAGTCCTACGCGGCCAGCGTCTCGTCCGCTTGGGAGATGCCTGGGCGGTTCGCGCTGTACTGCTCCAGCAGTGCGTCGGCCGCGCGCAGAGCCTGCTCGGCGGTGCGGGCTCCGGTCATCACGCACAGCGTGTACGTGGAGTCCTCAAGGTCCCGGCTGGTACGGCCGGTGGGACGCACGTCGTGTTCGATACGCGCATGAGCGAAACGGGCCAGTGCGGCGCGCAGTTCCTTCTCCGCCGGAATGAGCACGGTAATTCCTCTCCCTCGCGTCAGGCAGCCTTCAAGTGCCCCGTACCGGGAGGTCTATGCCACCCGCCTGCTGTCCTTCGGCCGCTGCTGGAGCGGTCCGGTCGCGGCGGCGGGGTTACCGCCTCGCCGAGCACATCCCGGCGCGTACGCAGGCAGCCCGGTGCCCGGGCGCGTACGCCCGGGCACCGGGTCTCTCAGGTCGTTCACTCCGTTCGGTGGGCTCCGCGGGACGTCAGCTCCGGCCGGCTCCGTACGACATCGAAGGACCGCCCTCCTCGCCGCGCCGCCTTCCGCGGCCGGCGAGCGCGCTGGCCGCCAGGCCCAGGAGCAGTCCGATGGCACCCACGATGATGTTGTTGACCACCGACCTGGTGGTGCTGACGTCACCGGCCACGGCCCACGGGGCGACGATGGTCCACAGGCCCAGCGCGCAGGCGGCCCACGCCATGCTGTGCGTGCGCTCGTAGGCGCGACCGAAGCCACCGCTCAGCAGCAGGGCGTACGCGATACCGACGATCAGGTTGTTGACGGCGAGCGTCGACAGGCCGTTGAAGCCGGCGATCCATGGCGAGGCCGCCAGATACACGCCCGTGAGGAAGGCCAGGGTCTCGACGGCCTGCGCCTGTGGGGTGGTCGTGGCGTGCTCCGCCATCTCGTGGCGCCGACGCATGTCGATCAGGTCCGGATGGGTTTCCATCGACGAATGAGGAGAGGTGGTCATCTCCGCACCTCCGCTAGGGGACGAATGGGTCACACTGGCCGCCGAGTACCCGGGGCGATGAGATGCACCGCCGATTCACATCACGTCTGGGTGTCGGCTCACGCCGTCAGAAAAGAGGGAGGGCCGCTCCCACCAGTGGCGGTGGCTCGGCTGGGGGCGACCGGTGCGTCTTCGGCAGCGGTGGCGGTGCCGGCCACCCTTTCCTGGTCATCGGCGCCGCCACCACGGGGCTGCTCTCCGCCGGCTGCATACCGGGGCCTGTGTCCGACTCAGGCCCCGAGGTTGGCCACCATCGTGTTCAGCGTGCCGGCCAGCACATCCAGTTCCCCCTCTGTCGGCGAGTCCGTCCCGATCCGGCGAGCCAGTTCCTCGCCGGAGATGATGTCCAACGCCCCCGCGTACAAGTCTGTGTCGCGTTCCGCGGCGGCGATCACCTGGGCCCGCCCCTCTAGGAGCACCAGCGTGGCGGAATCCCCGCGCGCGGCGAGGAGTTCCCTCACGTGGTCACGGGTGACCGGCCCGGACGGCTCGGGTCGGTCGGGGCGCTCGGTCTTCTCGACTCCGGCGAGGGGCTCGTCGTCCGCCGTTCCACCCGGTGGCCCGTAACCCTCGGCGGCGCTCGCCGTCCCCGGCACGACGCGGCTGTGCGCCTGACTCTCGGCACCGGAGTGGGCCCCGGGCTCCTCCTCGCTGCGCGCCCGCGCGTACCGGTCAGGGCCGTCGGGCAGCGCTCGCCCCTCTGCACCCTCGTCGTCACGCTCCCCCTCCGCCTGGGAGGGAGTCGTCCGGGGCGGACTCTGGTCGGAGCGCGCCCCCGCGGACTCGTTCGGCATGTCGTCGTCCCGTTCGCCTTCGGCCTGGGACGGTGTGTACTCGCTCATCGGCCCCTCCACGGGATCATCCGGTGTCTCGGCGGGCTGATCCGCCAGGCACGAGTGCGCGGACCGGTGCCCGACCGCACGTGTGCGGTGACGTGCGGATCCTCCCGTGGGCATGCCGGGTGCCCGCGGCTTCGGCCACGAAACGGAGCCGTCGGGGGCCTACCGGGCCGACGTGGTGTCGTTCCATTCAGGATGGGGCGTGGCGCCCGGCTCGGCCAAGACGCCACCTGGTCAGCGGTGTCGTCGGCATCGCCCACGCGCACTCGTACGTCATCGTCATCGTCATCGTCATCGTCAGCAGGGAGATGACCGGCGAGGCCAGTGGCTCGATGTGTCACGCGGCCTGAGTATCACCCCCTGATGCACGGTTCGTTCGAGGCGTATCGTCCACACATGGACGTCGCCCCTCCACCCCGCGTTCTCGTCATCGGGCTTGATCCGTACCGGGTTCCGGGACCGTGGGACCCCGAGCCGACAGCCCAGGCGATCGAGGCGGGACTGGCCAAGTTCGCCGAACACGGCGTGGGCGTGGAGACCTGCCTCATCGGCCTCGATGGAAGCGACGACGTGGAAGCCGTCGTCGGGAACGCTCTGCGGGCCCGCCCCTGGCAGTGCGTTGTCGTCGGCGGTGGCCTGCGGCACTCAGAGGACCAGGTTGAACTCCTTGAGCAGGTCATCAACCTGGTGCGGCGGTGCGCACCCGATGCGGCCATCGCGTTCAACAGCGCCCCGGACTCCACCTATGAGGCTGCCGCCCGTTGGATCGAGTGACGGCGAGACGCGCGGCTGGATCAGTCCGGTTGCGGGTGTCCGAAGAGCAGGTCGTAGCCCGTTGGGAGCTGGAAGGAGACGGGCCATTGGGTCCTCGCCTGCGATGTCGGCCACGACGCTGAGTTTCGATCCAAGCCGAGGCCGCCCGGATGAACCTTCCCGGTGGCAGGGGCGCATGCGTCTGGAGGGCGTCAGGGCCCCGGACTGACGCCCGGGGCCCTTGAGAGACGGAGTCGCTGTGGCGTCAGCCGCCCAGTGCACTGCGGTCGCTGCCGCCGCTGATGGCGATCCTTCGAGGCTTGGCCTGCTCGGCGACCGGGATCCGCAGCCTCAGCACACCGGCCTCGTAGGAGGCTTCGATCTTGTCGGTGTCGAGGGTCTCGCCGAGGAACAGTTGTCGGCTGAACGTCCCGGCGGGCCGCTCGGTGACCACCGTCTCGGTGTTCTCGCCGTACGCCGGCTTGCGTTCGGCCCTCACCGTCAGGACGTTGCGCTCGACATCGAGATCGATCGACTCCGCGTCCACGCCCGGCAGGTCCAGCTCCACGAAGAACGTGTCACCTTCACGCCATGCGTCCAGCGCCATGCCCGCCGGGTGCGCGGCCGTGCCCCAGACCCGCTCGACGAGCCGGTCAAGCTCGCGGAAGGGATCCGTACGCATCAGCATCTGTCATCCCTCCTTCACATCGTTCCCGTGTTCCAGTCCGCTCTGCTTCTGATATACCACCGCACCAGAAAGTTGACAAGCAGAGACTCAATATTCTGCGCGTCACGCCAACCCTCGGCACACAGGGGCAACGGGAGCCGACGTCTGGCGAAGGCGATAGGGGCGCCCAAGTTGAGTCTCGTGCTGTCAACTTCATACAGCGGAGACTTGTCAGAGAAGCTCCGTCCGGGCTATACGAATAGACGTACTCGAACGTCGGGTCGCAGTCTGCGGCCGCCTTCGGAAAGGAAGAAGTTGGACATGCTTGCGCGCACGGGCGTTCTGGGCGATCTCGACCGGCTCACGCAACAGCTCGCGAACGCCACCGCCCCTGAAGGCACCGTCATCCCCGCGGATGCCTGGCGCGACGACGTAGCGCTCTACCTGCAGTTCGACCTGCCCGGCATGGACCGCTCCAGCATCGAGCTCACCACGGAACGGCACACGCTGACCCTGACCGCCGAGCGGCCCTCCCCCGTCCCGGCCGACGCCCGCCCCGTACTGACCGAGCGGCCCACCGGCCGGTTCACCCGTCGTCTGGCCCTGTCGGACGCCCTGGACACCGCAGCCGCCGAAGCCGCCTACGACAACGGTGTCCTCACTCTGCGCATCCCGCTGGCCGCACACGCCAAACCCCGCAAGATCGCCGTCTCCGGCGGGGCGACCAAGCAACTGACCGCCTGAACCCTCCTGGCCCGTCCGTCTCAGCACACCGAAGGAGGCTCACCACCATGGGCGCCCTGCTGTGGCTGCTCATCCCCCTCTTCGCCGGTCTCGCCGCCAGTGCCTGGGCCTGGGGCACCGCACGCCGCAACCCCAGCCCGCCCGATCACGACACCTGGGAAGACCTCGACCGCCACCAGCGGCTCCGCACCGTCCTGGGCAACCAATGAACGCGCCAGAACGGCGTGAGCGGGTGATCGCGAGGCCACGGGACACATCCCCGCCGCAGGCTCCTGACCACGGCACGGCGTCACCGAGGCGCCAGACGCCGATGAAGGCCTTGCTCAAGGCGCCGAAGACGATGGGCTCTGGGCTGCGGAGGTTCCGTCGATCTTCGCGGAGTCCTCGTGGCAGAACTCCAGAATCAGCCGGGCGGTGGCGTCGGGCCGGCTGAAGTGCACGGCGTGGGCCGCGCCGGGCACCACGGCAAGCCGGCCACGAGGCAGGTCGGCGGCCACCCGCTCGCCCCAGGGCTGTGGGGCCACCCGGTCGTCGGAGCCCCGCAGCACCAGGGTCGGCGCCGCGATCCGCCGTAGACGCGCCTCGAACGGGCCGTCCGCGTCCAGCCGTGCGTGTTGGAATCCCTCCAGGAACCGGGCTGCTCCGGTGACGAGATAGTCCGCGGCAGCCACAGCGAGGAGGGACAGCGGCTCCTTCGGCGCGTCGGCCAGCAGCCGCAGCAGTTGCCGCACCGGCGACAGCGCCGTCGCATCGAGTGCGGGGCCGATGAGTACCATCCGCTCCACCAGTCGAGGATGCTCGGCCGCGAGCGCCGCGGTCACCTGGCAGCCGACCGAGTTGGCCACCAGGAAACACGGACCGATCGCCGCGGCCGGCTGCCAGCGCAGCAGCGCTTGCACCGTTTCCTCGACGTCCGGAGC
>NZ_LJBR01000134.1 GCF_001282115.1 Streptomyces sp. NRRL B-24085
CCCCCGAACCCGCCTCGCCCGCGGCCCCGTTCATCCCGAAGGCCCGCACCGGGGAGGCGTCCGCGAGCGCCGACGCGGGCGACGGCCCCCGCCCCCTGCGCCGCCGGGTCCGCGGCGCCACGCTGCGCACCACCGTCGGTGCCGACGCCGTACAGAAGACCGCTCCGCTCCGGCCCGCCGACGCGGAGGCCGTCCGCGACGCGCTCGACGAGTTCGAGGCCGCCGTGGAGCGCGCCCACCGGGACAGCGACACCGGCAGCCACGCCCGGCCCGTACCCGGGGACGACGCGGAGACCCAGCAGAGCGCATCCAACCCCCCGCACGATCAGAACCACTCCCCGGAAGGAGCGGAGCAGTGAGCACGTCCACAGGTGACACGCCCGCCGACCTGCAGGCCGCCGCAGCCGACTTCACCTGGCTGCTGAACCGTTTCGCGACGGAGACCGCGGGCGTCGTCGACGCCATCGCCGTGTCCTCGGACGGGCTGCTCATCGCCGTCTCGGAGCTGCGTGAGCACGCGGACTCCGAGCGGCTCGCCGCGATCGTCTCCGGCATCACGAGCCTGGCCGCCGGAGCCTCCGGCAACTACGGCCTGGGCGGCCTCAACAAGGTCATCATCGACCTTGAGGGCGGCCATGTCCTGGTCTCCGCGATCGGCAGCGGCGCCGTGCTCGGCGTGGTCACCGACAAGGAGGCCAAGCTGGGCAACATCGCGTACGAGATGACGCTGTTCGCGAACCGCGCCGGTGCCGCCCTCAGCCCCCAGCTCGTACTCGAACTCAAGAACAGCGTCGGCGCCGCGTCGAAGCGCTGACCGAGGAGGAAGCGCAGTCATGGCGGACGGCAGCACGCCTCCGGACCCGGAGCCGGGCGGTCCCGTACCCGCCGTACGGCCGTTCCTGGTCACCGCCGGGCGGGTGGCACCCGATCCGTCCGGCCGGACGATGCCCGTCGAGACCCAGGTGGTGGCCACCGCCGAGGGGCTCGCCGTGCTCGACCGGCTCGCCTTCGAACAGCACGACATCGTCGCCGCGTGCCGGATCCCGCAGTCCATCGCGGAGATCGCGGCCCGGCTGCGGCTGCACCTGAACGTGGTGCGGATCCTCGCCGAGGACCTGCGCTCGGCGGGGCAGCTGACGGTGCACGTGCCCGACTCCGGCGTCACCCACGACGCCTCCGTCCTGCGCAGGCTCATCGACGGCCTGCGTGCCATCCCCGACTCCCGAGGGGTACTCCGTGACACCGACTGAACCGGCCACCCGGCCCTCGGCCGCGCCCTCCGCCGCCGTACGACCGCCGCTGCCGGTCAAGATGGTGATCGCGGGCGGCTTCGGGGTGGGCAAGACCACCGCGGTCGGCTCGATCTCCGAGATCGAGCCGCTCACCACCGAGGCGGCCATCACCGAGGTCGCCGCCGGTGTGGACGACCTGAGCCACACCCCGCGCAAGACCACGACCACGGTCGCGATGGACTTCGGCTGCATCACCGTCGACCCGACCCTGAAGCTGTACCTGTTCGGCACGCCGGGCCAGGAGCGCTTCGGCTTCATGTGGGACGACATCGTCGAGGGCGCGGTCGGCGGCCTGGTCATCGTCGACACCCGCCGCCTCGACGACTGCTACGCGGCGGTCGACTACTTCGAGCACAAGCAGATCCCGTTCGCGGTCGCCGTCAACGCCTTCGACGGCAGGGTCGAGCACACCCTGGACGAGGTCCGCTGGGCCCTCGACGTCAACGAGCGCGTCCCGGTGCTCGTGTTCGACGCGAGGGAGCGGGGCTCGGTGCGGGACGCGCTGCTGGTCGTACTGGAACAGGCGTTGGCCCGTTCAGAAGGCTGACGTGAGCAGGGGCGCGGGGCTGTATCGATGTGCGGCTCCGCCGCGTGGGCGCGAGCGACCACGACGATGCCGCGGACACTCGACAGCCCCCGCCCCCCGCTCAGTTGCTCCTGAGTACTCCTCGGGACACCGTCAGCCTGGTGACCCCCCAGAACACCGCCAGCGTGATCAACGCCAGCCCGGCGACCAGCGTCGCCCCGCCCACGACCTTCTCGTAGTTCCGCTGATAGAGCCCGTCCACGATGTACCGCCCGAGCCCGCCCAAAGACACATACGCGGCGATCGTGGCCGTCGACACGATCTGGATGGCCGCCGACCGCAGCCCGCCGAGGATCAGCGGAAGGGCGACCGGGAGCTCGACCCGGAAGAGGACCTCCACCTCGTGCATGCCCATCCCCCGGGCCGCGTCCACCGGGGCGGGGTCCACCGACCGCATCGCCTCGTAGGTGGTGACGAGGATCGGCGGCACGGCGAGCACGACCAGCGGGGTCATCACGTTGATCAGCCCGAAGCCGAGCGACAGGGTCATCAGCACCAGCAGACCGAAGGTGGGCAGGGCCCGTCCGGCGACGGCGATGAAGGCCAGCGCGTTGCCGCCCCTCCCGAAGTGCCCGGTGACGAGCCCCACCGGCAGTCCGATGGCCGCGGCGATGGCGAGGGCTTCCAGGGTGTACTGGACGTGCTCCGCGAGCCGCGTGGGGATCCCGTCGTAGCCCTGCCAGTGCGCGCTGTCGCTGAAGAAGGCGTTGATGAAGTTGAGGACGTTCACCGGGCGGCGACCTCCGGTTCGGGCCGCTGCGCGCGCCGCGCACGCGCGCCGCTCGGCATCCACGGCGTCAGGAGCAGTCGTACGGCGACCAGCAGTCCGTCGACGAGGATCGCGAGGACCGCCATGGTCAGCACGGCGTTCACGGCGAGTTCGGGCCGGTTGTAGATGTTGGCGTCGTTGATGAGGTTGCCGAGCGCCCCCTGGTTGCCGATGAGGGCGCCGACGCTGACGAGGGAGATGCTCGACACGGTCGCCACCCGCAGCCCCGCGATGATGGCGGGCACGGCGATCGGCAACTGGACCTGGACGTAACGGCGTACGGGTCCGAAGCCCATCGCCGTCGCGGCCGCGAGGGTCTCCTGCGGCACCGAACGGACGCCGTCGACGATCGCCGGGACCAGGATGACGAGCGTGTACACGGTGAGCGGGATCATCACCGTGAGCTCGGTCTGGCCGGTGTAGTCGATGAGGACCACGAAGAAGGCCAGCGACGGGATCGCGTACAGCACGGTGGTCACCCACAGCACGGGCGGGTACAGCCACCGGAAGCGCACGCAGAGCTGGGACAGCGGCAGGGCGATCACGAGTCCGGCGAGGACCGGCAGCAGGGCCTCCCTGAGGTGCAGCCCGACCAGTCCGAGCCAGCTGTGCTGGAGGTCGCTGGGGATGTCGAAGAAGCCGTTCACCGGGCGGCCTTCGCGTCCGTACGGCCCTCCGCGTGCGCCCCGCGGATCGCCTCGCCGATGGCCTGCTGGGAGACCACCCCGGCCACCCGCCCCTCGGCGTCGACCCCGACCGCCCACCCGGTGGGCGAGAGAACGGCACAGTCCAGCGCGGCCCGCAGCGAGTCGGTGCCGGCGACGAACGGCCGCCCGTACGGCAGCAGGCGCTCGACGTCGACGCTCCCCGCCGTCAGGTCCCGCGGCTCGCTCCAGCCGAGGGGCTTGCCGTCCACGTCCGTGACGAGGAGGTAGGGGGCCCCGTCCGTGCCGCGGGAGGCGATCTGCTCGGCGGTGGCGTCGACCGCGACGACTGGTGCGGTCAGCAGCCGGAGCCCGGAGGAGGGGAAGAACGAGAGCCGCCGGATGCCCCGGTCGGCGCCGAGGAAGTCCTCGACGAACGCGTCCGCGGGGTGGGAGAGCAGCTCGGCGGGCGGCGCGTACTGGGCGAGCTTGCCGCCGGTGCGCATCACGGCGACCATCGTGCCGATCTTGACGGCCTCGTCGATGTCATGGGTGACGAAGACGATCGTCTTGCCCAACTCGTCCTGGATGCGGAGGAGTTCGTCCTGGAGCCCCTTGCGGACGACGGGGTCGACGGCCGAGAACGGCTCGTCCATCAGCAGCACCGGCGGATCGGCGGCCAGCGCCCGCGCCACACCGACGCGCTGCTGCTGTCCGCCGGACAGCTGGTAGGGGTACCGCTTGGCGAGCGAGCCGTCGAGCCCGACCCGCTCCATGAGGTCCCGGGCCCGGGCCCGCGCCTTCTCCTTGCCCCAGCCCAGCATGCGGGGCACGGTGGCGATGTTGTCGACGATCGTGCGGTGCTGGAAGAGCCCGGCGTTCTGGATGACGTAGCCCATGCCGCGGCGGAGCGTGTTGACCGGCTGCTGCCGGCTGTCCTTGCCGTCGATCAGGATGGTCCCCTCGCTGGGCTCGACCATCCGGTTGATCATGCGCAGGGTCGTCGTCTTGCCGCAGCCCGAGGGGCCGACGAGGACCGTGATCGAGCGGTCGGGTATCTCCAACGAGAGCCGGTCGACCGCCACCGTGCCGTCCGGGTACCGCTTGGTGACTGAATCTATCCGTATCAAAGCGCCGAATACCCTTCGGGTCTGGCTGAAGTTGTCCGCATTCGGCCGGTCCAGCAGGCCGTTCGGCAGAGTCTAGACCGCTTGTGTTGCAGACATTCGAACGGTGGCCCGTGGTCGGGGAGGGGCCGCCCGGCCGTGCGGCACACGAGGTCGCCGCATTAGGCGCAGTCGCCCCCGCGGACGGTCTCCCGCAGACGGGTGAGGCATGCGTCCGTCCGGGTGCCGTCGGCGAGGACCGGAGGCTCCTGAACCCGGCGGGGGCGGCGGGGAACACACCAGCGCCCACCCTCGCCGGTCCGGTCACGCGGCCGCCGAGCCGTCCCGGACGGCCGGGAAACCGGGGGTACGCAGGACCCGTCGCTCCGCGTCCACCGCGAACACCTCGCAGCCGTCGAGGGAGGCCGCCCAGTCGACGCCCTCGGGGCCCAGGGCGAAGGCCGCCGTGGCGACCGAGTCGGCCTCCGTGAGCGTCGCCGCCACGACCGTCAGGCTGAGCAGGCCGGTCGCCGGGCGGCCGGTGCGGGCGTCGAGGATGTGGTCGCCGCGCTCGTAGCGGGCCGAGGTGGCCACCGCGCCGTCGGTGAGCGACAGCACCGTGCACAGCTTGTCGGCGTTCTCGGGGTGCCGTACGCCCACCCGCCAGGGGCCGCCCGCGGTGACCACGTCGCCACCGGCGTTGAGGACGAACCGGGTCGCCCCGGCCGCCCCGAGCAGCTCCGCCGCCCGCTGCACCGACCAGCCCTTGACCACCGCGCACGGGTCGAGAGGGCGACCGGGCGGCCGTACGTCGAAGGCGCCGCCGGTGGCGACCCGGTAGTGCTCGCACAGGGCGAGGATCTCGCGCAGGTCGCCGCTCAGTCCCGCGGCGGACAGCTCGCCGCGGTCGTACCGCGACACCTCGCTGTCCTCCTTGAACGGGCTGAACCGGGCGTCGGCCTCACGCAGCCACGCGAAGACCGCGTCCGCGGCGGACTCGGGGACGTGCTCGTCGTCGACCCGGAGCGAGACCGGGAAGCCCATGACGTGTTCGACGCGGTGCATCGCAGAGATCAGCCCTTCGCGTCGATCGCGGCCTGGAGGGACTCCTTGTAGCCGTCACTGGTGATGGTCGCACCGGAGACGGTGTCGATGTCCGCGCTCTGCGCCCGGAGCGTCTCCGCGACCAGTTGCGGCACGGCCGCGGTGGTCTGCGGGTGGTCGGGCTGCTGGAGCATCCGGACGGCGCTGATCTCGTCGCCCGCGAAGGTCACCTGGACCTGGACGGTGCCCTTCTCGGTGTCGACCGCCGTGCCGTCGACGGTCCGGGAGGACTGCGCGGACGCGGACGCCGACGGGGACGACGAGGCCGCCGACGCCGTCCTGGCGTTGTCGTCGATCGCGGCCTGGAGGGAGTCCTTGTAGGCCTCGCTGGTGATCGTGGCGCCGGAGACGGTGTCGATGTCCGCGCTCTGCGCCTGGAGGGTCTCCGCGACGAGCTTCGGCACGGCGGCCTCGGTCTGCGGGTGGTCGGGCTGCTGGAGCATCTTCACGGCGGTGATCTTCGTACCGGCGAAGGTCACCTGGAGCTGGAGGGGCCCCTTCTCCGTCTCGACCGTCGTGGTGGTGACCACGTTCGTGCCGGACGATCCGGAGGAGGACGTCGTGGGCGCGGGCGGGGTGGCCTGGACGGTGGAGGTGCCGGACGAGGGCTGGTACAGCCACACGGGGACCAGGCCCGCGATGCTCAGGACGACGACAGGTATGGCTCGTTTCACGGTCTGTTCCTCATCCCGCCAGGCTGAAGCGCTCGAAGTGGATCTGCGGCCCGGGCACGTCCAGCTCGCGCAGGCTGCCCAGGACCGCCTTCATCATCGGGGGCGGCCCGCACAGGAAGACGTCCCGGTCGGCGATGTCGGGCACGAGCCGGGCCAGCTCGCCCGCCGCCAGCTTGTCGGGCACCGGCGGGCCGGTGACCAGGTGGAGTTCGGCGCCCCTGGCGAGCGCGAGGTCGCGCAGTTCGTCGTAGAGGACGGCGTCCCGGTCGGAGCCGACCCGGTAGATGACGACGGCGTGGCCCTGCACCTCCTCCAGGAGGGCCCGGATCGGGGTGACGCCGACGCCGCCGGCGATGAGGACGGACTCGGGGCGGGTGCGGTGCAGGGCGGTGAAGGCGCCGTAGGGGCCCTCGGCGAAGACGCGGGTGCCGACCTTGACGTGCCGCAGGGCGGCGCTGCCCTCGCCGGCGGCCTTGGCGGTCAGGCGCAGCGTCCTGCCGTCGGGGGCGGCGGACAGGGAGAAGGGGTTGGCCTGCCACCAGCGGTCGGCGGTCAGGAAGCGCCACAGGAAGAACTGGCCGGCGCGGGCGGGGAGCCGGTCGAGGTCCTTGCCGCTGATGTAGACCGAGACGACGTTGTCGCTCTCGGGGACGACCGCGGTGACCCGGAACCGGTGGCGCCAGTTGCGCCACAGCGGGAGCACCGCGCGGCCGAGGACGACCGAGCCGAGCGCGACGCCCCACACGCCGTACCAGTAGGCGGTGGCGGCGGACGAGGAGGTGAAGGTGGTGCCGACGGCGACCTGGTGGGTGAAGGCCAGCACCACGGCGACGTAGGTGTACAGGTGGATGAAGTGCCAGGTCTCGTAGGCGAGGCGGCGCCGTGCGTAGCGGGCGGAGACCGCGCCGACCGCCAGGATCAGGAAGAACGCGACGACCGCGCGGAGCACGCCCTCGGTGGTCTCGGCGAGGTCGACGATCTCACCGACCGGGCCCGTGCCGGTGCCCTCGGCGTAGCCGAAGCTGATGAAGACGACGTGCGCGAGGAGCGTCCACAGGAGGGCGAAGCCGGTCCAGCGGTGCCAGGAGGTCAGCCGGTCCATGCCGATGCGGCGGTCGAGCCAGGGCAGGCGGGCCACCAGGACCAGCTGGAACGCCATGACGAGCGCGGCGTACAGGCCGGTGAGACGGCCGAGCACGATGAGCGCGTTGGAGGCGAAGCCGGCCTGGGCGAAGAACCAGGCGACAACGGCCGCGTTGGCGGCCAGCACGGCGAAGAGCCCGGTGCGGGCCACCACCCTGGGGCGTTTGATCGCCGTGGGGGGCGCGGGGGGCGATTGGACGGTCGTCACGGGAGGTAGCTCCTTGATCGGGGCCTGGGTAACCGAGCTTCCCCGGCGGTAGCTGTCGATCAGCTGTCGTACAACTTTCAAGAGGTTATCGATGTGGTCCCGGGCCTCCCCCGGCGCCCGCTTTCCGGCCGTTGTGCAGCACTATGAGCGGGTGGAAAAAGTACGACTCCTCGTCGTGGACGACGACCCGCCGATCGCCGATCTCGTGGCGACGGTCGCCCGTTACGAGGGCTGGGAGGCGGTCACCGCGAACTCCGGCGAGGAGGCGCTCAGCCGTGCCGCGGAGTTCCGTCCGGACATCGTGGTGCTCGACCTGATGCTGCCGGACATCGACGGCTTCGGCGTCCTGGACCGGCTGCGCCGCTCGGGGACGATGGTGCCGGTGGTCTTCCTGACCGCGCGGGACGCGGTCGCCGACCGGGTGGCGGGGCTGACCCGGGGCGGGGACGACTACCTGGTCAAGCCGTTCGCGGTGGAGGAGCTGATGGCCCGGTTGCGGACCGTGCTGCGGCGCAGCGCCGGGCCCGGCTTCCAGCGCTCGGTGCTCCGGGTCGCGGACCTCACGATGGACGAGGACACCCGTGAGGTGCGGCGCGGCGACAAGCTGCTCACGCTCACTCCGACCGAGTACGAGGTGCTCCGGTACCTGATGCGCAAGTCGCCGACCGTGCTCACCAAGGCGCAGATCCTCGACCACGTGTGGGAGTACGGCTTCGGGGGCCGCTCCAACGTCGTCGAGCTGGTCGTCAGCCGGCTGCGCCGCAAGCTGGACGACACGGGTGAGCCGCTGATCCACACGGTGCGGGGCTTCGGGTACGTCATCCGGCAGGCGGCCGAGTGATCCGGCGGCTGCGGTCGGCGTACCGGAGGATGCGGCTCGGGACCCGGCTGGCGCTGGGGCTGGGGGCGCTGGCCCTGGTGGTGTTCGCGGTCGTGGGCACCGCGCTGACCACGTACATGCGGGACTACCTGTCGGCCCAGCTCGACACCCAGCTCGCGCAGGCCCAGATCGCCCAGTCCAAGAGCATCGCGGACTACGGCACCCTCTCCGGCAAGAAGTACTGGAGCTGGTTCTACGCCGTGTACGACGTGACGGACGGCACCCCCACGCTCCGCAAGCCCGAGGACGCCGGCGACCTGCCGGAGGACGTCGGCGACTTCACCGCCCTGGCCGGGGCGCAGACCGCCGCGCACACCGAGCTGCTGAGCACCGAGCACATCGCGGGCGCCGGCGAGTACCGGCTGCGGGCCTGCGAGGTGAAGCCCGGGGTGGTCCTGGTCAGCGCCGCGCCGCTGGACGACATCGACGACACGGTACGGCGGCTGATCACCGTCCAGGTGATCGCGTTCGGGCTGGCCCTGCTGGCGCTCGTGGTGGTCGGCCGCAGGCTGCTGCGGCGCGGTCTGCAGCCGCTGAGCGCCATGGCGTCCACCGCGCACGGCATCGCCTCGCACGACCTCACCGAGACGGCGGCCCGGCTGCCGCTGCGCGCCGACAAGCGGGGCGGCGGCCCGGAGGTCGAGGAGCTGCGGACGGCGTTCAACACCATGCTGGAGCACATCGACGACTCCCTCGCGGTGCGCGCGGAGGCCGAGCGGCGGCTGCGCCGGTTCGTCGCGGACGCCTCGCACGAGCTGCGCACGCCCCTGATGTCCGTACGGGGCTACGCGGACCTCTTCCAGTACGCGGCCGCCAACGCCCCCGAGGAGCGCGACAAGCACCTGGCCCGGCTGCGGGCCGAGGCCGCCCGGATGGGCTTCCTGCTGGACGACCTGCTGCTGCTCGCCCGGCTGGACGCGGCGGAGGTGGAGACCCCGCTCAGGCCGGTCGAGGTGGATCTGGTGGAGCTGGTGGAGCACGCGGCCGACGCGTTCCGCGCGAGCCACCCGGACCATCCGCTGACCGTCGAGCAGGGCCCGCGGGCCCTG
>NZ_LJBR01000135.1 GCF_001282115.1 Streptomyces sp. NRRL B-24085
GGGTGCCGTCAGATGCCGGGCCGGTACCGTGCGGCGTCGGGCGGGGTGGGGTCGGATGCCGGGCCGGTACCGTGCGGCGTCGCGCGGGGTGCCGTCAGATGCCGGGCCGGTACCGGATCGGATGGTCGGCCGGCACCTCCACCAGCACGATCGGTGTGCCGTCCGGGTCCGCCACCCACATCTCGACCAGCCCCCACGGCTCCTGCACCGGCGGCCGCACGATCTCGACCCCCTTGGCGAGCAGTTCCTCGTGTGCCGCGCTCACGTCGGGGACCTGGAGCCACAGCCGGACGTCCGCGGCCGGGGGAGCCTCGGAGCGCCCCGACAGCTCCAGGAACCCGCCGCCGAGGAAGTAGACGGTGCCCCGCTCCGGCCCCGTGCCGAACTCGCGGTACACCGCCAGGCCGAGCCGGTCGCCGTAGAAGACCCGGGAACGCTCCGGGTCCGTGGGCCGCAGCAGGACGCGGCTGCTCAGTACGTGCACCATGCGGGCGAGCCTATCGGGGGCGTTACTCTCGACCCTGCCCGAGTCGTGCCCCTGAAGTGGAGATGCGCCCCATGGAGACCACCGCCGGCCTCACCTTCCGTGACGCCACCGACGCCGACGTGGACACGCTGGTCGCGCTGGTCGAGTCGGCGTACCGCGGGGACGACAGCCGGGCCGGGTGGACGACCGAGGCGGACATCCTGGAGGGGCAGCGGACGGACCCGGAGGGTGTGCTCGCGGTCATCAAGGCGCCCGACAGCAAGCTGCTGACGGTGGAGCGCGAGGGGCGCGTCGTCGCGTGCTGCCAGCTCGAACACCGGGGCACCCACGCCTACTTCGGGATGTTCGCGGTCAGCCCCACCCTCCAGGGCGGCGGCCTCGGCAAGGTGATCATCGCGGAGGCGGAGCGGATCGCCCGGGAGACCTGGGGCGTCACGGAGATGCACATGACCGTGATCTCGGTGCGCGACGACCTCATCGCCTGGTACGAACGGCGCGGCTACCGCCGTACGGGACGGATGACGCCCTTCCCGTACGGCGACGAGCGCTTCGGTGTGCCGCAGCGGGACGACCTTCAGTTCGAGCTGCTGGTCAAGCCGCTGGTGTGACGTTCCTGCCGTGCCTTTCGCGAGGGGCGCGGCTCACGCGGTGAAGCGGCCGGTGCGCTTGATCTCCGGGTAGTCGGTCGTCGCGCCGTCCAGTTCCAGGGCGCGCACCAGCCGCAGATGGTCCTGGGTGTTCACCACCCAGCCGATGATCTTCAGGTCCGCCTTGCGGGCCGCCTCGACGACCTCCAGGGTCAGCCGGCGGATGTTCAGACACACCGTCCCCGCACCGGCCTCGACGGCGCGCTCCACGATGTCGGGGCCGAACCGGCTGCCGATCAGCGCGGTCCGTACGCCGGGCACCAGGCGGCCGATCTCGGCGATCGCCTCGTCGTGGAACGAGGACACCTCGACCCGGGAGACCAGATCCCGCCGGAGCATGACCTCGGCCAGCGCCCGGGCCGCCGCGATGTCCTTGATCTCGGCCTGGAGCGGGGAGCGCACCGCGTCGAGGACCTCCTCGAAGGTCGGAACGCGTTCCCCGCGGCCCGCGTCCAGGGCGCGCAGTTCGGTGAGGGTCTTCTCGGCGATCGGGCCGGTTCCGTCGGTCGTGCGGTCCACGTCGGTGTCGTGCATGACGACGAGGGCGCCGTCCTTGCTCAGATGCAGATCGAGTTCGATGACGTCGAGGCCGGCCTGCTGGGCGGCGACGAAGGAACGGAGGGTGTTCTCGGGTTCGGTACCCATGACTCCGCGATGACCGATGGTAAGGAAGTTCAAGGTTCAACTCGCTTCCGTCGACGGCGGCTCGGTGCAGAGCCGCAGCCTAACGGCTACGCCGTGTGATGGACCCGTGCGTACGCGAGGGATCGCGGTGACGTATGGGGGAGCGAGAACTGATACCCGGAATCGCGGTGTTCAAGGCACGCGACAGGAAAAAGTTCGGTGACCATTGGGGTGTGCAGGATAACTTCCCGTGACCGCTCTTGCTGGACGGAAGCCCGTATGTATACGGTCTCCATACGCGAGGTTCTCCCGTGGAGGATGGGACATGACGGAAATTCTTGTGCAGGCGGCTTCGGGGGACCAGGTTCCTCCCGTGACCAGGGTGGTGGAGCACCCGGCATGGCCGGTGCTCAAGGATGCCGTGGAGCAGATCCGGCCGTGGCAGTCCAAGGACGGGTCGATCGACTTCGAGGCCGAGGGCGCCCCCGAGCGTGCCGACGCCGAGGCCGCCGTACGGCGTGTCGTCGAGGCCGTCCAGGAGCTGTCGCCGCTGCTGCCGCACGACGCCGACTACCACGCCGCCCTGGCCAAGGACCTCAGGCGCTGGTCCGAGGGCGGCTTCGAGGTGCCCGACTTCCTCGATTCCCTGCTGGCCTTCCAGCCCGCCGCGAACCGCGCGGACGGCCTCCAGCACCTGGTCGTCTTCCCCATGTACACGCAGAACGGCAACCCCGACCGCAACCTGGAGGCGGTCGTGCTGCGCATGGTCTGGCCCGAGTGGCTGGCCGAACTGGAGCGCACCCGCTACGACAACCCGCTGTTCTGCGGCATCAAGTTCGAGGACTTCACGGCCGGCTACGACACCAACTCGGCCGTCCTCTTCCCCGAGACCATCGCCGTGCGCGAGGCGCCGGAACGATTCTCCTGGGGTGGCATCTTCTGCGACCGCGAGGCCGCCCGCTTCCGCCGGGTCACCGACGCCGCCGTCGACATCCTGGGCCTGGAGCTGCCCGAGGACATCGCCGCGATGGTCCACGACCAGAAGCGCTGCGAGGAGGCCTTCGTCCTGTGGGACATGGTCCACGACCGCACCCACAGCCACGGCGACCTGCCCTTCGACCCGTTCATGATCAAGCAGCGCCAGCCGTTCTGGATGTACGGCCTCGAAGAGCTGCGCTGCGACCTCACCGCCTTCAAGGAGGCCGTGAAGCTCCAGGAGGACGGCGTCCCGCAGGCCCGTGACGTGCAGTACGCGGTCCTCTTCGACCGCATGTTCCGCTTCCCCGTCACCGGCGAGCGGGTGCGCAACTACGACGGCCTCGGCGGTCAGCTCCTCTTCGCCTACCTGCACAAGCACGACGTCGTCCGCTGGACCGACAACAAGCTGTTCATCGACTGGCAGCGCGCCCCGCAGGTCACCAACCAGCTCTGCGCCGACATCGAGCAGCTCTACCGCGACGGCATCGACCGTCCGAAGCTCGTCCACTGGTTCGCCGGCTACGAGCTCGTCTCCACCTACCTCGCCCCGCACCCCGGCTCCAAGTGGGCCAAGGGTCCCGACGCCCTCGACCTGTCCCAGCCGCCCCGGAAACTCGTCGATGACGTGCTTCCGGACGAGTTTCCGCTGAGCATGTTCTATGAGGCCCTCTCCAAGAAGCTTCGCCATGTGATCGCCTCGACCCGGGGCATCACGGCGGAGAACGCCGAGCGGGTCGCCGCGTGAGCGAGCGCGGCACCGGGAACACTGCACAGGCCGTCGCGGCGGCTGCACAGGAGGCGAAGAACATGGTGGGGAACGGAGCTCTCAGCGGTGCGGTGATCGCGGTGGCCGGCGCGGGCGGTCCCGCGGGCCGCGCGGCACTGCTGCGGCTGGCCGAGGCGGGCGCGACCGTCGTCGGCGCGGACAACGACCCGGAGCGGCTCGCGGAAGCCGTGGACGCGGCACGCTACGCCTCCGGCGGCGCCACCGTGACCGGCGAACCGGTCGACCTGCTGGACCTGGACTCCACCCGCGACTGGGCCACGCACATCGAGAAGGACTTCGGCCGGGTCGACGGCCTGGTCCACCTCGTCGGCGGCTGGCGCGGCAGCGAGACCTTCATCAAGTCGAGCCTGGACGACTGGGACTTCCTGGAACTCCTGCTCGTCCGCACCGTGCAGCACACCTCCCTCGCGTTCTACGAGGGGCTCCAGCGCAGCGACCGCGGCCGCTACGTCCTGATCAGCGCCGCCGGTGCGACGAAGCCCACCGCGGGCAACGCCTCGTACGCCGCCGCCAAGGCCGCCGCCGAGGCCTGGACGCTCGCTCTCGCCGACGCCTTCCGCAAGGCCGGGGGCGCCGACGGGCCGCGGTCCGCGGCTGCCATCCTGGTGGTCAAGGCACTGGTGCACGAGGCCATGCGCGCCGAGCGGCCCAACGCGAAGTTCGCGGGCTTCACGGACGTCAAGGACCTGGCCGAGGCGATCGCCGGTGTCTGGGACAAGCCCGCCGCCGAAGTGAACGGAAACCGTCTGTGGCTCACCGAGAAGCCGTGAACCCCCCGAAGACCGACGCGCGTCGCCACCACGACCCGGAGGTCCGCGGTTTCGCCAGCGACAACTACGCCGGGGCCCACCCGGAGGTGCTCGCCGCCCTGGCCCTGGCCAACGGCGGGCACCAGGTCGCGTACGGCGAGGACGACTACACCGAGAACCTCCAGAGGATCGTCCGCAGCCACTTCGGTGCCACGGCCGAGGCGTTCCCGGTCTTCAACGGCACCGGCGCCAACGTCGTCGCGCTCCAGGCGGTCACCGACCGCTGGGGCGCGGTGATCTGCGCCGAGAGCGCGCACATCAACGTGGACGAGGGCGGCGCCCCCGAGCGGATGGGCGGCCTCAAGCTGCTCACCGTGCCCACCCCCGACGGCAAGCTCACCCCCGAGCTGATCGACCGGCAGGCGTACGGCTGGGACGACGAGCACCGCGCGATGCCCCAGGTCGTCTCGATCACCCAGTCCACGGAACTCGGCACGCTCTACACGCCCGAGGAGATCCGCGCGATCTGCGACCACGCCCACGCGCACGGGATGAAGGTCCACCTGGACGGCTCCCGCATAGCCAACGCGGCCGCCTCCCTCGACGTCCCCATGCGGACGTTCACCAACGCGGTCGGCGTCGACATCCTCTCGCTCGGCGGGACGAAGAACGGCGCGCTGTTCGGCGAGGCGGTCGTGGTGATCAACCAGGACGCGGTCTCCCACATGAAGCACCTGCGCAAGCTGTCCATGCAGCTCGCCTCCAAGATGCGTTTCGTGTCGGTGCAGTTGGAGGCGCTGCTGGCCAAGGACCTGTGGCTGCGCAACGCCCGCCACGCCAACGAGATGGCCCAGCGCCTGGCCGAGGGCGTGCGGGCCGTCCACGGCGTCGAGATCCTCTACCCGGTCCAGGCCAACGGCGTCTTCGCCAAGCTCCCGCACGACGTGAGCGAGCGCCTCCAGAAGCGCTTCCGCTTCTACTTCTGGGACGAGGCCGCGGGTGTGGTCCGCTGGATGTGCGCCTTCGACACCACCGAGGACGACGTGGACATGTTCGTGGCGGCGCTGAAGGAGGAGATGGCCCGCTAGCCGCGCGCCGGGCCGCGGACCGCCCACCTGTGCTCGCACGCCTGGGTGGACAGGACACAGAGCCGGGTGCGGCCGAGGACGGATGACGACGTGCGGGCGTGTGCGCGGGTGCCGGCGAAGGTGCACCGCCACGACGGCTACCCGGCGAACTGGCCGGCCCGGCCCGATGATTGGTTGACGCGGCCTTCGGCTTTGGGCAACTGGGTCGCCGATCTGGGCGGGCGGGTGGCGGGCAACATCGGCCTCACCCGCTCCGCCGAGGGCGACCTGGCCCCTGTTCTGTGGGGCGGGTGGTCGGCCGGTTGTTCGTCGCCCCGTAGGCGAGGGGCACGGGCCCAGCTGATGGGCCGGGCGGTGGCGGAGGTGACCACGTTCAGCACCGGTGGAGCGCATTCCAGGTATTGCGCCGCATAAATATACCTAGGGCCGTAAATTGATTGACTCCGGGTGATCGGATTCCTAAGCTCTGCGGGCATGGAGCTGATCCAGAACACCCCCGACCTTTCCGCGTACTTGGCCGCCGACGAGGTCATCGACCATGACCATCCGGTCGTGCGGGAGACGGCCGCACGGCTCGCCGAAGAGGCGGTCGACTCGTATGCCTATGCGCGGCTGGCCTTCGAGTTCGTCCGCGACGCGATTCCGCACTCCCAGGACTCCGGCGACCTCCGCGTCACCTGGCGGGCCTCCGACGTCCTGGAGCAGGGGACCGGCATCTGCTACGCCAAGGCGCACGCGCTGGCCGCGCTGCTGCGCGCCGAGGACATCCCGACGGCCCTCTGCTACCAGAACCTGGGTGTGGTCCACGGCCTGGTCGCCGTCCGCTTCCACGGCGCCTGGCACCGCCAGGACCCCCGGGGCAACAAGCCCGGTGTGGACGCCCAGTTCTCCCTGGACGGTGAACGGCTGGCCTTCACGCCCGAACCGGAGTCCAACGAGATGGACCATCCGGTCCTGTACGCTGAACCGCACCCGGCCGTCCTGAGCGTCCTCAAGGCCGCCCCCGACCGGCCCCACCTCTGGAAGACGCTCCCCACCGCACTCTGAGGCACCGATGACCTTCTCCCTGACCGTGTCCGAGGAGGTGCGCGCCCTCGCGCCCGGCTTCGCGCACCTCGCCGTCGAGGCCCACGGACTCGTCAACGGACCCAGCACCGACGCCGGTTCGGCGCTGCTCGACGACGCGGCCCGCCGTCTCGCCGTACGCCTGGACGGGCGTGCCCCGCACGAGGACCCGCACATGGCGGCCTGGCGGGAGGTCTACACGGCGTTCGGCTCGAAGCCGTCGCGCACCCGCAACTCGGCGGAGGCGCTGGCGAAGAGGGCCCTGTCGGACGCGGGCCTGCCCCGCATCAACCTCCTGGTCGACCTCTACAACGCGATCAGCGTCGCGCACCTCGTCCCCGTCGGCGGCGAGGACCTCGACCGGGTCCGGGGCGGGATGCGCCTCGTGCGGGCCACCGGCGACGAGGAGTTCGTGACCGCGGCCGGCGGCCAGGAGGTCGTCGAGCACCCGGACCCCGGCGAGGTCGTCTGGTGCGACGACGCCGGGGTGACCTGCCGTCGCTGGAACTGGCGCCAGGGCCCGCGCACGAGGCTCACGGAGGAGACGGTCTCGGGGATCTTCCTGCTGGAGAGCATGGCCCCGATGCCGTACGCCGACGTGGAGAAGGCGGGCGCCGAACTGGCCGAGCTGTTGGAGAAGTTCAGTCCGGGAGCCCGGATCGAGGTGACTACCGCGCCTCCGACTCGCGCACCTGCTCCGGAGTAGGCGCCGAGCCCCCGAGATGCGCCGGCATCCACCACGTGTCGTCGGGCCCCTTGGGGCGCACGGGGTAGGCGCGCTGGGCGGCTTCCAGGAGTTCGTTGACCCGCTCGCGCACCTGGCGGGTGATCGCCCCCGCGTACTTGTCCCGGGACGCCTCGATCGCCTCCCCGACCCGGATCGTGATCGGGATGTGGCTGCGCTTGAAGTTGCGGGGGTGCCCCTTGGTCCACAGGCGCTGCGTGCCCCAGACGGCCATCGGGATCAGGGGGACGCCCGCCTCCTGGGCCATCCGCGCTGCACCCGACTTGAAGCTCTTGAGCGTGAAGGACTGCGAGATCGTCGCCTCCGGGAAGACCCCGACGATCTCGCCGGACCGCAGCGACTCCAGGGCGTGGGCGTACGCGGTCTCGCCCTGCTTGCGGTCGACCGGGATGTGCTTCATCCCGCGCATCAGCGGACCCGAGATCCGGTGGCGGAAGACGGACTCCTTCGCCATGAAACGCACCAGGCGCTTCTGTGGGAGCGCGGCCAGGCCGTTGAAGACGAAGTCCAGATAGCTGATGTGGTTGCTCACCAGCACGGCGCCGCCCGAGCGAGGGATGTTCTCCGACCCCTTGCAGTCGATCTTGAGGTCCCAGGCCTTGAACAGCGCCTGGGCGAATCCGACGACGGGACGGTAGACAAGCTCTGCCATGGGCGGGGTGAGCCCTTCCTGCTCTGCCAGGGAGCCGACTCCCGGCGTTAAGTTACGCAGCCGTAGGTTTACGGCATCTCGCAGATCGTGCCCGAAGAACGGCCGGGGAGCCAGCCCTGGTGCCCACTGGGGGAGAGATTCTCGTCACGTCCGTCCCGTGATCCACCTCGGGGTTTTACGCCGCCTTTACTCCGTGCGTACCGCTGCTCGCCGTACGAGCAGGTACATCTCGCACCCCAGGCAGTACCCGAATGTGGCGTTGAGGAACGCCGCCGCGAGCGCCGCGCCTGTAGCGGCGAGCCCGAGCCACTGTGGCCCGATCCCGAATCCCACGAGCCCGAGGGCCGCGAAGGCGAGGCCCACCGCCTGCGCGAAGCGCGGCGGTTGCGGTGACTCGAACGCGGTCGGCGGGCCGATCCGGGGCCGGACCGCCCGGCGGAACAGCACTCCGTACGGGGAGCGGCCCACCCCGCCCGCCGCGCCCAGCGCGAACGCCAGCGTCTGCCAGGCCAGCAGCCAGACGCTGCCCGTGACCAGAACGGCCGCCAGCACGACGGTCGTCACAGCCGCGCCGAAACGCGGCCCTCTTGCATCGATGTCCATGAATCAAGCATTCCGCAACGGGAAGTCCTGGAGGAGGCGGGAATCTTTGCAGTCTCATGAATGCTGATGCGGGTGATGACCGGACTTGTGGTGTGCGTGGCGGTGCTCGTGACGGCGAGCGCCTATGGGCTGCTTCAACGGCGGCGGAGCGGGAGGGTACGGGTGCGCGGGCGCGACGACGGCAAGAGGCTCGGTGCGGCCGAGCTGGGGGAGGACCTCGGTGAGCGCGCCACGCTCGTGCAGTTCTCCAGCGCGTTCTGCGCGCCCTGCCGGGCGACCCGGCGGGTGCTCGGTGAGGTCGCCGCCATGGTTCCCGGCGTGACCCACGTCGAGATCGACGCCGAGAAGAACCTCGACCTGGTCCGCGCGCTCGACATCCTCAAGACGCCGACCGTGCTGGTCCTCGACGCCGAGGGCAGGGTCGTCCGGCGCGCCGCCGGCCAGCCGCGCAAGGCGGATGTCATCGCGGCGGTCGGGGAGGCGGTTTGACACCGGGAGGGCGCACGGTGAGCCGGCTCCCACATGCCGGAACCGACTTGACTGTGCACGGCAGCTATCGTCAGCCTGACCGTATGCCCACGGAACTCCTTCTGTTCGGGCGGGTCCACGTCGACCTCGCCCGTACCGCGAGCGCGCGCTGTCCGGCCTGTTGAGCAGCCACGGTCCGGCTCGACACGCCTCGCAGAAGGAACACCGCATGACGGCCACATCCCTCGGCAGCCCTCAGCTCGCCTCTCCCGACCTCCTGCGCTCCGTCTTCCGGCGGCACGCCGCGGGGGTCGCCGTGATCACCGCGAGCGGTGACGCCGGCCCGGTCGGCTTCACCGCCACCTCCCTCGCCTCGGTCTCCGCCGAGCCGCCCATGCTGTCCTTCGGGATCGGCACGGGCGCCTCCAGCTGGCCCGCGATATCCCGGGCCGAGCACGTGGGCGTGCACATACTCGGCGAGCACCAGGAGGAGCTGGCCGCCACCTTCGCCCGCAGCGGCGCCGACCGCTTCGGCGCGCCCACCGCCTGGCGCGAGGGGCCCGAGGGCGTCCCGGTCCTCGACGACGTGCTCGCCTGGCTGGTGTGCCGGGTGCACGCACGCGTGCCGGCCGGTGATCACCGCATCGTGCTGGCCGAGGTGCGGATCGGCGACCCCGCGGGCGACGGGCGGCCCCTGCTGTACCACCAGGGCCGGTTCAACGGCCTGCGCGACTGATCCGGCTCATAGGGCGCCTCCGCCGGTGTGCGGGGCCGTCGAGTTCCGATTACGCTGCGTTGCGAAGGTCACAGTTCAAAGCGCTTGCTTAGCGGGCAGGAACTGGATGTACTGGTGAGTAATATTGCGGTCGGAGCACAGCCCGCCCCGACCGGGATCGGCCGCTTGGGGCGCCTATGCTGCCTGCAAGAGGCAGCCGAGAAATGACGATGCAGTAGGAGAGCCGGCGTGAGCTTGAGGATCGTTGTCACTGTGAAGTACGTGCCCGACGCCACCGGCGACCGGCACTTCGCCGATGACCTGACCGTCGACCGGGACGACGTGGACGGTCTGCTCTCCGAGCTGGACGAGTACGCGGTCGAGCAGGCGCTGCAGATCTCCGAGAACTCCGACGACGACGTCGAGGTCACGGTCCTGACCGTCGGCCCCGAGGACGCCAAGGACGCGCTGCGCAAGGCGCTGTCCATGGGCGCCGACAAGGCCATCCATGTCGAGGACGACGACCTGCACGGCACCGACGCGATCGGCACCTCGCTGGTCCTGGCCAAGGCGATCGAGAAGGCCGGTTACGACCTGGTCGTCTCCGGCATGGCCTCCACCGACGGCACCATGGGCGTCGTGCCGGCCCTGCTGGCCGAGCGCCTGGGCGTCCCGCAGGTCACCCTGCTCTCCGAGGTCTCGGTCGAGGACGGCACCGTCAAGGGCCGCCGCGACGGCGACGCCGCCTCGGAGCAGCTGGAGGCCTCCCTGCCGGCGGTCGTCTCGGTCACCGACCAGTCGGGCGAGGCGCGTTACCCCTCCTTCAAGGGCATCATGGCCGCCAAGAAGAAGCCGGTGGAGTCCTGGGACCTGTCGGACCTGGACCTGGAGGCCGGGCAGGTCGGTCTGGAGGGCTCCTACACCACGGTCGACTCCGCCGCGGAGCGCCCGGCGCGCACGGCCGGCACGATCGTCAAGGACGAGGGCGAGGGCGGCAAGCAGCTCGCCGAGTTCCTCGCGAGCCAGAAGTTCATCTAAGGGTTCTGGCCCGCTGAGGCTCAACCCCCTTACCGCCCCTTAAGCCTTCGCAATCCGCAGGAGAGCATTCCCATGGCTGAAGTTCTCGTCTACGTCGACCACGTGGACGGTGCCGTCCGCAAGCCCACCCTGGAGCTGCTGACCCTGGCCCGCCGCGTCGGCGAGCCCGTCGCCGTCGCGCTCGGCAACGGCGCCGCCGACACCGCCGCCGCGCTCGCCGAGCACGGCGCCGTCAAGGTCCTCACCCACGACGCCTCCGAGTACGCCGACTACCTGGTCGTACCGAAGGTCGACGCCCTCCAGGCCGCCGTGGAGTCTGTGTCCGCCGCGGGCTCCCTGGTCGCCGTCCTGGTCCCGTCCTCCGCCGAGGGCAAGGAGATCGCCGCCCGTCTGGCGCTGCGCATCGGCTCCGGCATCATCACCGACGCCGTCGACCTCGAGGCCGGCGACGAGGGCCCGGTGGCCACCCAGTCGGTGTTCGCCGCCTCCTTCACCACCAAGTCCCGCGTCTCCAAGGGCACCCCGGTCATCACCGTCAAGCCCAACTCCGCCGCCGTGGAGGCCGCCCCGGCCGCCGGTGACGTGTCGGAGCTGAGCGTGACCTTCTCCGCGCAGGCCACCGGCACCAAGGTCACCGGCCGCACCCCGCGCGAGTCGACCGGTCGTCCGGAGCTGACCGAGGCCGCGATCGTGGTCTCCGGCGGCCGCGGTGTCAACGGCGCCGAGAACTTCGCGATCATCGAGGCCCTCGCCGACTCGCTCGGCGCGGCCGTCGGCGCCTCGCGTGCCGCGGTGGACGCGGGCTGGTACCCGCACACCAACCAGGTCGGCCAGACCGGCAAGTCCGTCTCGCCGCAGCTCTACATCGCCAACGGCATCTCCGGCGCGATCCAGCACCGCGCGGGCATGCAGACCTCGAAGACGATCGTGGCGGTCAACAAGGACGCCGAGGCCCCGATCTTCGACCTCGTCGACTACGGCGTCGTCGGCGACCTCTTCGACGTCGTCCCCGCCCTCACCGAGGAGATCAAGACCCGCAAGGGCTGATCCCGCCCCGGGCGTACGAGGCCTCCGTGACCGCCGACGCGGTCGCGGGGGCCTCGCCTCATCCCAGGGTGAGCGTGGCCTGCACCGCCAGGTGGTCGCTCGGGAACTGGCCGTTCACCGCGAAGGTGTTGATGCCGGCCCGGTGCACGCGCGTGCCGGGTGTGGCGAGGATCCAGTCGATGCGGTCGCCGTCGGGGGTGAGGGGCTGGTAGCCGTGGAAGGTGGCGTACAGCTTGCTGCGTTCGGCGGCCGCGTCCCAGGTGTCGACCAGTCCCGTGGCGAGCAGGATGTCGTACGCCCGGTTGTCGTGGGCCGTGGCGTTGAAGTCGCCGGTCACGAGGACAGGTAACCCCTGCTCGAACTCGGCGATCCGCCGGCCGAGGAACTGTGCGGAACGCTCGCGCGCGTACTGGCCCACGTGGTCGAAGTGGGTGTTGAGGACGTAGAACTCCCGTCCGCCGACGGCCCGGTCGCGGAAGCGGACCCAGGTGACGATCCGGGGGAGCGCGGCACCCCAGGTGTTCGAGCCGATGACCTCGGGCGTGTCGGAGAGCCAGTGCGTGTCGTGCTCGACGGGGGCCAGGCGCCGGTTGTCGTAGAAGACCGCCGTGGACTCGTCGTGGCTGCCGCCCTCGCGGCCGGTGCCGATCCAGTCGTAGTGCGGTCCCAGGTCGGAGTGGATGTCGAGCAGTTGCTGGTAGAGGCCTTCCTGGGTGCCCAGCAGGGTGGGGGCCTCCCGGCGCAGCAGGCGGCGCATCACCGGGCGGCGGGCGGCCCAGCTGTTGGGTTCGGAGGTGCTCGCGTAGCGCAGGTTGAACGTCATGACATCGAGTCGGCGGCGGTACGGCTTGGCGGCGGAGGCCGGCAGCGTGCCCATCAGCGGCACGGTGACGGCGGCGGCCACGGCGGTTCTGAGGCCCATGCGACGCGTCATTCTGTGGGTGTCCGACATGTTGATTCCCTCCCGACGGGACAGGATGAATGTTCGAGCCGGAGTGCGGTAGACGGCGTAGGGGATCTCGGCTGCTTGCATGAACGCGGCGGCTCACGCTGTGGACGGGGTGTTGACCGTCGGGAAGCTTCGCGGATAACTTCGCTCTACGGATTGTTGATTCCGCAGAGCGGAAAACTGGAGGGCGTGGGATGGGTCAGGGCCAGCAGGAGCAGGTGGCGACGAGCCTCGCGGGAGCCGTCAGCGAGGAGATCAGTGCCTCCCTCGCGCCCGTCGACGCCGAACTGGAGCGCCGCTACCCCGGAGACCCCGGCACCCGCCAGCCCGTGCACACCGTCTACGTCCCCGGTGACGTCTTCGCCGCCGACACCGTCCGCACCTGGGGAGAGCAGGCTCTCGCCGCCCTCGACGAGCACGCCCCGGACGCCGCGTCCTTCGCCGCCGTCGTCGGACTGTCCGACGACCTCGCGGAGCCCGTGTACGCGCGCGTGCGGGCCAAGCTGGAGCACGAGCCGATCGAGGACCTGCGGGTCGACTTCGAGGACGGCTACGGCCCGCGCCCGGACGCCGAGGAGGACGAGACGGCGGCCCGCGCGGCCCGGCTGATCGCCGAGGCGTACCGGGACGGGACGGCGGCCCCGTACATGGGCATCCGCATGAAGTGCATGGAGGCCGCCGTGCGGGACCGGGGCATCCGGACCCTCGACGTCTTCCTGACCGGCCTGATGGCGGCCGGCGGCCTGCCCGAGGGGCTGGTGCTGACCCTGCCGAAGGTGACGTACCCCGAGCAGGTCACCGCGTTCGTCCGGCTCCTGGAGGCCTTCGAGAAGGCGCACGGACTGGACTCCGGGCGGCTCGGCTTCGAGATCCAGATCGAGACCAGCCAGTCCATCCTGGCCACCGACGGCACCGCCGCGGTCGCCCGCATGATCCAGGCCGCCGAGGGCCGCGCCACCGGGCTGCACTACGGCACCTTCGACTACAGCGCCTGCCTCGGAGTCTCAGCCGCCCACCAGGCCAGTGACCACCCCGCCGCCGACCACGCCAAGGCGATCATGCAGGTCGCCGCCGCGGGCACCGGCGTACGGGTCTCCGACGGCTCCACCAACGTCCTGCCGGTCGGGCCGACGGCGAAGGTCCACGACGCCTGGCGCCTGCACTACGGCCTGACCCGCCGGGCCCTGGCCCGCGCCTACTACCAGGGCTGGGACATGCACCCCGGGCACATCCCCACGCGGTACGCAGCCGTGTTCGCCTTCTACCGCGAAGGCTTCGAACAGGCCGCGGGACGGCTCGCCCGCTACGCCAACCGGGCCGGCGGCGACGTCATGGACGAGCCCGCCACCGCCAAGGCGCTCAGCGGCTATCTGCTGCGCGGTCTCGACTGCGGCGCCCTCGACATCGGCGAGGTCGCCCGGCTGACCGGCCTGACCCGGGCCGACCTGGAGGGTTACGCGGCACCCCGACGCGGCGATCTGACCGTCTCCCCGCACTGACCGCCGCGCCGACGTCGCCACGAACCGGCGGAAGACGTAGCGGCCCTGTCACAGTCGCAACCGCCGGCTGGAGTTGTCACTCCTGCCCCGTAGTCTGTACCGCACGCATTGACGTGTCACAGGAACGGGGCAGCGGTGTCTTCGGGGGAGACCAACGAAAAGGGCCAGGGCGAGGCCGGTCGCCTGCTGGCCGGGCGCTATCGGGTCGTGTCCCAGCTCGGTCGCGGCGGTATGGGCGTGGTCTGGCGGGCCGTCGACGAGGTCCTGGGCCGCGAGGTCGCGGTCAAGGAACTGCGGACCTACACCGACGCGGACGGCCCCGAACTCGCCGATTTGCGGCTGCGGATGCAGCGCGAGGCCCGCGCCGCGGCCCGCGTCCGCCACCCCGGAGTCGTCGCCGTGCACGACGTGGCCGAGGTCGACGGGCGCCCGCTCATCGTCATGGAACTGGTCGAGGGCCCCTCCCTGGACCAGGTGCTGCGCAGACAGGGCACCCTCGACCCGCGCGAGGCGGCAGGCATCGGCGCCAAGGTCATGGACGCCCTGGCCGCAGCCCACGAGGCCGGCGTGCTGCACCGGGACGTCAAGCCCGGCAACATCCTCCTGGACCGCTCCGGCCGCGTCCTGCTCACCGACTTCGGCATCGCCACCATGGACGACCCGGGCGACGGCTCGGCCACGAACCTGACCCGCACCGGCCATCTCGTCGGGTCCCTGGACTACATGGCCCCCGAGCGTGCCCAGGGCGCCGACCCGGGACCGGCCTCCGACGTGTGGGCCCTCGGCGCCACGCTGTACGCGGCCGTCGAGGGGGCCTCGCCGTTCCGCCGCACGTCGACGTTCTCCACGCTCACCGCGATCGTCGGCGAACCGCTTCCCGAATCCCACCGCGCCGGTCCCCTCGGCCCCGTCCTTCAGCGTCTGCTGGACAAGCGGCCCGAGGCCCGTCCGGCGGCCGGGGAGGCGCGTGCGCTGCTGGAGGCGGTGGCGGACGGGGCCGAGCCCGGGGCGGACCGTCCCACCACGACCCTGCGGGGTGCGGCGGAACCGGCCGGGCAGGCCGAGACCGTCCCCGACGTGCCTGCGGCACCGGCCGAACCGGCCGCCCCCGCGCCGCAGACCACGGAGGGCACCGTGCCCGCCGCGGACCCCACGGGGCAGGCCGAGACGCCGGCGCCCTGGTGGGTCGGGGCCGCTTCCGGGCACGAGACCGCCGGCCAGGCCGGATCCCCGGCGCAGGGCATCGGTGCCGCCCCTCAGGGCGGCACTCCGGCACCCGGTCCGGGGACCTCCCCGGCCCCCGTGGCGCCTTTGCCGCAGCAGAGCTACGCCATGTCCCGTGACACCGCCCCCATGGACCCCTCCCGCCCGCCCCGCCGCACGCGGCGCCTCCTGCCCGCCGCCGCCGCCGTCACGGTCGTACTCCCGGTGGCCGCCACGGCCCTCGCG
>NZ_LJBR01000136.1 GCF_001282115.1 Streptomyces sp. NRRL B-24085
GAGTTGTCGCTGCCGGTCGACCAACTGCCCTGGCGCTCCTCGCCGTTCATGCGCGGTCTGCGGTCGCTCCCGGTGCGGTACACGCTCTCGGGCACGACAGACACAGCCCGTGCCCCCGCTCCCGCCGCTGCCCGCCGCAGCCGGGACCGGTCCGGCCGAGGAGGCCGACGCCGTACGGCCGCGTTCCTCCTTGTGGCGTTATCTGGCCGGGCTGGTGCGCGGACGCTGACACCCGGCGGAACAGTGGAGCGGGCCCCGGACTCGGACGAGTCCGGGGCCCGCTCCTCGTGCGCGGCGGGTGCCGGTCAGCCGACCGGAGGGGTGCGGATCGCGGCGATGTCGAACTGGAGGCGTACCTTCTCGCTGACCATGGCGCCGCCCTCGGCGAGCTTCGTGCTGTAGGTCAGGCCCCACTCGGAGCGGTTGATGGTGGTGGTGCCGTCGAAGCCGGCCCGCTGGTAGCCGAACGGGTCGGTGACATGGCCGATGTAGGTGAGTTCCAGGACCACTGGGCGGGTGGTCGCCTTGATGGTGAGGTCGCCGGTCATCCGGTACACGTCCGGACCGACGGGCTCCACGGCCGTGCTGACGAACCGCATGCGCGGGTAGGTCGAGGCGTCCAGGAAGTCCCGTCCCACCAGGTGGCCGTCGCGCTGCTCCACCCCGGTGTCGACGCTGCCGGTGGAGATGATGATCTCCGCCTTCGAACGGGACGGGTCGCGGCCGTCGAAGTACAGGCGGCTCTGGTACTCCGTGAACGCCCCGCGCACGGTAGTCACCATGGCGTGGCGTACGGAGAAGCCGATCCTGCTGTGTGCGGGGTCGATGGCCCATTCCCCGGTCAGGGCCGCCAGTCGCGGGTCGGAGAGGACGGCTGTGGCAGTGGCCGACGACCCGGTGGGGGGCTGGGAATCGTCGGCGGCTTCCGTGCGGTCCGTGCGACGGAACATGGTGCCACGGTTGAACAAGTTCATACATCACCTAATTACTGCACGGGAGTTGTCGCCGCAAGCCGTGCTCCGCTGTCGACGAAATATCCACGTGTTCGCCACACGGTTCCCGGAAAAGTCGGCGGAAATCGGCTAGTCGGCTCCGACGAGGGTGTGCACTTCGAAGTCCTCGTATGTCTCCTTTGCTTCGGGACGGCTGAGTACCGACCCCAGCCAGCCGAGGAGGAAGCCGGCCGGAATGGAGACGATTCCGGGATTCTGCAAGGGAAACCAGGCGAAATCGGCGTCCGGGTAGAGCGAGGCGGGGACGGAGGAGACGACCGGGGAGAAGACGACCAGGAGCACCGAGGTGAGCAGCCCTCCGCACAGGCTCAGCAGTGCGCCCTGCGCGGTGAAGCGGTGCCAGAAGAGGGTGAAGACGAGGGTCGGCAGGAGGGCGGACGCGGCGATGGCGAAGGCGAGGAAGGCGAGGGTCGCGGAGTTGGCGCCCCAGGAGATCAGCGCGAGCAGCATGCCGAGCACGCCGATGACGGCCGCCGCGAGCCGGGCGACGGCCAGTTCCTCCGTCTGTGTGGCCCTGCCCTTGCGGATCACCTCTCCGTAGAGGTCGTGGGCGAGCGAGGAGGCGGCGGCCAGGGTGAGGCCCGCGGCGACCGCGAGGAGGGTGACGAAGGCGAGGCAGGACAGCAGGGCGGTCAGGACGGCGCCGCCGAGTTCGTGGGCCAGCAGCAGGACGGCCGCGTTCCCGGTGCGGTCGTTCTCCGCGATGGTGTCGCCGGTCAGCACCGCGGTGGCGCCGAGGCCGAGGACGCCGGCCGCCAGGCAGACGAAGCTGACCAGGCCCATGGCCCACACCACCGAGGTGCGCAGCACGTCGGCCGACTTCGGGGCGAGCAGGCGCATCATCACGTGCGGGAGGGCGGCGAGGCCGAGGACGATGGCCAACTGGAGGCTGAAGAAGTCGAGTTTGCTGGTGGTGCTGGCTCCGTAGCGCAGTCCGGGTTCCAGGAACCGCGTGCCCTGTCCGCTGTTGTCCGCGGCCGCGGCGAGCAGGTTCTCGAAGTCCCAGTCGAAGCGGTGGAGCACCATCACGACGGCCACGCTGACACCGCAGATGAGCATGACCGCCTTGACGACCTGGATGAAGGTGGCGCCGGGCATGCCTCCGATGGCGGCGTAGACGATGACGACGGTGCCGATGACGACGACGCACAGGGTGCGGGTGGCGGTGCTGGGCTCGCCGGTGAACTGGGTCAACAGGGCAACACTGCCGACGAGTTGGGCCACCAGATAGAGGGTGGCGATGGCCAGCGTGCACAGGGCCAGGGCGAGTCGGACCGGTCGCTGCATGCGGGACAGGCGGAGCGCCAGGGTGTCGCCGAGGGTGAACCTGCCGGTGTTGCGCAGGGGTTCGGCGATCAGCAGCAGGACCATCATCCAGGCGACCGCGGTGCCGCACAGGTAGAGCAGTCCGTCGTAGCCGGTCAGGGCGACCAGTCCGGTGCTGCCGAGGAGGGTGGCGGCCGACAGGTAGTCGCCGCACATGGCCAGCCCGTTGCGCAGCGGGGACATGGCCCGGTTGCCGAGGTAGAACTCCCCGATCTCGTCGCGCTGGGGTGCGGTCAGCAACGCGGTGAACAGGGTCACGACGACCACGGACAGGAAGAGCACGAGCGTCAGCTGGAGGCTGAGGCGGTCCACGACGGAGGCTCCGGTCGTCACCATGGGCGGAACTCCTCCTCACGGGGGGCCGTGCGCGCCTCGAAGGCCGCGCGTTCGCGTTCCGCGCTCGCCTGGTGGCGGACCAGGCCGCGCAGCCCGCGGACCACGGGGGTGACGCGGGTGCGCATGTGCACGAGGTAGCGCCACACGATCACGCCCATCAGCGCGAACTGGCCGAGGCCCAGCGCCAGTCCGACCGTGAGGTGGCCGCTGGCGGGGGTGTTCATCAGGCCGGGCGCGAAGCTGGACAGCAGGACGTACAGCAGGAAACCGCCGACGGCGACAGCCGTGGCCCGCACGCCGAAGCGCCGGTGGCTGCGGCGCAGCGACTGGTAGGCGGGCTGGCGGGACACCGAGGGCCGGTGGGCCGGTCCTGGGCCCGCTTCGAAGGGGCTCGGCGGCCCGCCGAGCCCCGGGGTGGAGTGCCGTGACACATGCACCTTCTTTACTGCCGCGCCGGTCGTCGCTTCGAAGGCACGCCGGAGTCATGCATTGTGCGGACTGTGGGGGAATGGTGAATCTGGAATTCACGCGCTTCGAATTGCGCGCTTGACGACAAGCCTTGTCAGGCGGTCGGGCCGGGGAGTCGGGGGTGGCGACGAGGCCAGGACCGGGATTGTTGCAGCGGCCCCGTTGAACTATCAACCGGGAGGTCGAACCGAATCGGGAAACTGACTCATTCACGTGGTTCGATTCACGCACACGGCTTCTCACGGCCTGCGAAAAGGCGGACCTGAGGAATAGGTCTGCACCTTCCCGCCGGCCAGGTTGTCTCAAATGCAGCGCACCGTGCGTGCCCTCGTCGTGCACGGACCCTTGTCACCGGCGGAGCAAGGCCGGCCTCCCGGGACTCACCTCGCGCAAACAGAACGGCCCGGGGCTCGGCCCGCGCCGGGGGCGCTGCCATATTCGAAGGCCACTTCGGAGGTGGCTGTGACACTAGAGGTGACGACGACACGCCTGCCCGACCGCACCGCCGACCGCGTCCTCGCGCTCGAAGCCCGCCGGGCGCAGGCCGTGGCCGGGAACAGGCCCAGACGACGCGGCAAGTTCGGCGCCCGGGAGCGGATCGACCTGCTGCTGGATTCCGGCTCGTTCACCGAGACCGGTCTGTTCGTGCGGGCCCGGCCCACCGGGGACGGCGCCGACCGCCCGTACGGGGACGGTGTGATCACCGGCTACGGCACGGTCGACGGGCGGCCCGTCTGCGTCTTCTCGCAGGACTCCACGGTCTTCGGCGGCAGCATGGGCGAGGCCTTCGGCGAGAAGACCGTGGCGCTGATGGACCTCGCCCTCAGGACCGGCTGCCCGGTCATCGGCCTCAACGACGGCGGCGGCGCCCGCATCCAGGAGGGCGTCGTCTCGCTCGCCCTCTACGCCGAGCTGGTGCGCCGCAACGTCCAGGCGTCCGGGGTTGTCCCGCAGATCTCCGTCGTCCTCGGCCCGTGCGCCGGCGGGGCCGCCTACTCCCCCGCCATCACCGACTTCACCGTGATGGTGGACGGCGCCTCGCACATGTTCGTCACCGGGCCCGACGTCATCGAGGCGGTCACCGGGGAGCGCACCAGCGCCGAGGAACTGGGCGGCGCCCGCACCAGCAACTCCCTGAGCGGCAACGCCCACTTCCTCGCGGCCGACGAGATCGAGGCCCTGGACACCGTACGGGAGCTGCTGTCGTACCTGCCCGTCAACAACCTGGAGATGCCGCCGCAGTACGCCCCACTGCCGCCCCCCGCCGACGTACCGCTCGACGAGATCGTGCCGGACCGGCTAGGACAGGCCTACGACATGCGGGACATCCTGCGGGCGGTCGTCGACGACGGTGAACTCCTGGAGGTACAGGAGCTGTTCGCGCCGAACATCATCTGTGCGCTGGCCCTCGTCGAGGGCACGTCCGTCGGTGTCGTCGCCAATCAGCCGCTGCACGCGGCCGGGGTGCTGGACATCGACGCCTCCGAGAAGGCCGCGCGGTTCGTGCGGTTCTGCGACGCGTTCGGCATTCCGCTGCTGACCTTCGCCGATGTGCCGGGCTATCTCTCCGGGGTGCGGCAGGAGCAGGCCGGGATCATCCGGCGCGGCGCCAAACTGCTGTACGCGTACGCCGAGGCGACCGTGCCGAAGGTGACGGTGGTGGTGCGCAAGGCGTACGGCGGCGGATACGCGGTGATGGGTTCCAAGCACCTGGGCGCCGACGTCAACCTCGCCTGGCCCACCGCCCGGATCGCGGTGATGGGCGCCGAGGGCGCGGTGGGCGTCCTGCACCGGCGTGAACTGGCCGCCTCCGACGAGCCCGAGGCGTTGCGGGCCCGTCTCGTGGACGCCTACGAGAACACCCACGGAACGCCCTATCCGGCCGCCGAGCGCGGCTACGTCGACGCCGTCATCGCCCCGCGACACCCGTGCCCACATCTGCCGTGCCCTGCGGGCGCTGCGCGGCAAGCGCGCCCCGATGCCGGAACGCCGGCACGGCAACATCCCGCTCTGACCTGCCCCGCGAGGAGACCTGCCCGATGGACATCCGCCGTCCCCCGCTCGCCCCCGCGTTCCGGAGTCTGCCGGAGTACGTGCACCACTGGGCCCGCACCGCCCCGGACCGCCGGGCGTTCACCTTCGTCGACCACCCCGCCCCGCACTCCCGCGGGGTCCACCGCACCCTGACCTGGCGCCGGCTCGACGTGCGCGTACGGGCGGTGGCCGCCCGGCTCGCCGAGGAGGCCGAGCCGGGGGCACGGGTCGCGGTGCTGTGCCCCCAGGGGCTGGAGTACGTCACCGGGTTCCTCGGAGCGCTCGCGGCCGGAATGGTCGCCGTACCGATGTATCCGCCGGGCCTGCCCGGCCACGGTGACCGGCTGGCGGCCGTCCTGTCCGACGCGAGCCCCGCGGTGGTGCTGACGACAAGTCAGGTACAGCAGGAGGCGCGTGACTTGTGCGAGGGCACGACCGCGCGGGTCATCGCCGTGGACGGGGTGCCGGATGCCGCCGCGCGGGAACTCCCGCTCCCCGAAGGGGAGATCGCCTACCTCCAGTACACCTCCGGATCGACGCGCACCCCGGCCGGGGTGGAGATCGGCCACGCCAACGTCGTCGCCAACGCCTGGCAGGCACTGGGCGCTTACGGGGCCGACGTCCAGCAGGTGACCTTCGTGGGCTGGCTGCCGCTCTACCACGACATGGGGCTCGTCCTCAGTGTGGCCGCCCCGGTCGTGCGCGGGCTGCTGTCGGTGCTCATGGACCCGGTCGCCTTCCTGCACGAACCCGCGCGCTGGCTGCGGCTGCTGTCCGCCCACCCGCGGGCGTTGAGCGCGGCGCCCAACTTCGCCTACGACTACTGCGCCTCGACGGTGACCGAGGAGCAGAAGGCGGACCTGCGGCTGGACGGGGTTCTCGCGCTGATCAACGGCAGCGAACCGGTCCGGCCCACCACGGCCGAGCGGTTCCGGGCCGCGTTCGCCGCCCAGGGGCTCGCGGCCACGACGCACTGCCCGTCGTACGGGCTCGCCGAGGCGACCGTCTTCGTCAGCGCCGCCCGGCCCGGGGAACCGGTGCGCCGGTTCGCCCTCGACCGGGACGCGCTCGCCGAGGGCAAGGCGCTGCCCACGCGGCCCGACGATCCCCGCGCCGTGCTGCTGGCGGGCTGCGGGACCCCGGTGGGCCAGGAGGTCTCCGTCGTCGACCCGGTCTCCGGCGACCGGCTGTCCGAGGGCGAGGTCGGCGAGATCCAGGTGCGGGGCCCCAACGTGGGCCGCGGTTACTGGAACCGGGACGAGCAGACCCGGCGCGTCTTCGGCACGGACGGCACGCTGCGCACCGGTGACCTGGGGACGGTCGTGCAGGGGCAGTTGATCGTCACCGGCCGGCTGAAGGACCTCATCGTCGTCGACGGGCGCAACCACTATCCGCAGGACCTGGAGGCCACCGTCCAGGAGACGCACCCGGCGGTACGGCGCGACCGGCTCGCCGCGTTCGGGGTGGCCGGAGCCTCCGGTGAACGGGTGGTCGTGGTGGCCGAGCACGCGCGGACCACGAGCCTCGCGGAGATCGACGTACCTGCTCTGGTACGGGACGTGCGGGCGGCCGTGTCCGGGCGGCACGGCGTGCGGCTCGCCGAGGTGCTGCTCGTCCCGCCGGGGACGGTGCCGCGGACGTCGAGCGGCAAGGTGTCGCGGGCGCTGACACGTGAGCGGTACCTGGCGGGTGCCTACGCGGCGGGCGGCGCCGCGTGAGGGCCGTGGACGCGAACGTGGTGCGCCGGCTGGTCGCGGAGCGTGTCGCCGGGTGGACCGGCACGGCCGTCGCGGACGTCCCGATGGACCGGCCGCTGGCGGACCTCGGCATGTCCTCGCGGGAGGCGGTCGTGCTGGCCGGGGACCTCTCCCGGCTGACGGGGCGGGAGCTGCCGCCCACGCTGCTGTGGGAGGCGCCCACCGGGGAGGCGCTGGTGGAGCATCTGTGCCGTACACCGTCGGAGATCCGACCGCCCGTCCCCGCCACGGCGGCTCCCGCCGCGGAGCCCGTCGCCGTCGTCGGCCTCGGCTGCCGTCTGCCCGGCGGGGTGCACGGCCCCGCGGACTTCTGGCGGCTGCTGACCGACGGGGTGGACGCGATCAGACGGGTCCCGGAGGACCGCTGGCGCGACTTCACCGCCTTCCCGCCCGAGGACGCGCCCCCGTACGGCGGCTACCTCGACGACATCGCCGGGTTCGACGCGGACTTCTTCCGGATCACCCCGCGCGAGGCCGCCGTCATGGACCCGCAGCAGCGCATCCTGCTGGAGGTCGTCCACGAGGCCCTCGCCCACGCCGCCGTCCCGGCCGCCTCCCTGGCGGGCACCGCGACCGGCGTCTTCGTCGGGGTCTCCGCCCCCGAGTACGGCTGCCTCACCGGCGCCGACCCGGCGGCCGTCGACCCCTGGGCCCCGGCGGGCGGTGCGCTGAGCGTGACCGCGGGACGGCTGGCGTACGTGCTGGACACCCGCGGGCCGAGCATGGCCGTGGACACCGCATGCTCCTCCTCTCTGGTCGCCGTGCACCATGCCTGTGTGAGCCTGCGCACCGGCGAGAGCGACACGGCGATCGCCGCGGGCGTCAACCTGCTGCTGTCCCCCGCCGTCTCCGTGGCGTTCCGGCGGGCGGGCGCCCTCGCCCCGGACGGACGGTGCAAACCGTTCGCGCCGGACGCCGACGGCATCGGACGCGGTGAGGGCTGCGCGGCCGTGCTCCTGAAGCGGCTGTCCGACGCCGAACGGGACGGCGACCGCGTGCTCGCCGTCATCCGCGCCACGGCCGTCAACTCCGACGGCCGCTCCAACGGCCTCCTAGCCCCCAACCCGGCCGCCCAGCAGGCCCTGTTGGCCACCGCGTACGCCCGGGCAGGCCTCGCCCCCGCCCAGGTCGACTACGTGGAGGCGCACGGCACCGGCACCCCCCTCGGCGACCCCATCGAGGCGGGCGCACTCGGCGCCGTGCTCGGCGCGGGCCGCGACCCCGACCAGCCGCTGCTCCTCGGCTCCGTGAAGTCGAACCTGGGACACCTGGAGGCCGCCGCGGGCATCGCCGGGCTGGTCAAGACCGTGCTGGCCCTGCACCACGACGTCGTCCCGCCGTCCCTGCACTGTGCCGAGGGCAGCGCACTGGGCGACGAACGGCTGCGTGTGGTCACCGAGGGCGAGCCCTGGCCGCGCTACGGCGGTACGGCCGTCGCCGGGGTCTCCGGGTTCGGGTTCGGCGGCACCAACGCGCACGCCGTGCTGGAGGAATGGCGGCCCGGCGTCCTGCCGCCGCGCCCGGCCGAGGAACCCGGCGCCCGCCTCCACGTCCTGTCCGACGTGGGCGAGGAACGGCTGCGGGACACCGCGGCCCGGCTCGCCGGCCGGCTGCGGACGTCGGCCGCGCACCCGGCCGACGTGGCCCGCACCCTGGCGGGCCGGGCGGGTCGCGGCGGAGTGCGCGCGGCGGTCGTCGCCCGGGACCGGGACGAACTCGCGGACGGGCTGGACGCGTTGGCGCAGGGCCGCCCGCACGGCCGGGTGGTGACCGGTGAGCGCGATCTCGTGGGGCCCGGCCCGGTGTGGGTCTTCTCCGGGTACGGCAGCCAATGGGCCGGGATGGGACGCCGGTTGCTGGCCGAGGAGCCCGCCTTCGCCGCCGCCGTGGAGAAGCTCGACGCGGAGTGCGGACTGTCCCTGTCCGACCGTCTCGCGTCCGGGAGCGGGCTGGACCGGTTGGAGGTGGCCCAGCCGGTGCTGTTCGGACTCCAGGTGGCGCTCGCCGAGCTGTGGCGCTCCTACGGCGTCGAACCCGCCGCCGTCATCGGCCACTCGCTGGGCGAGGTGGCCGCGGCGGTCTGCGCGGGCGCCCTGGACGCCGCGGAGGGCGCCCGGATCGTCTCCGTCAGGGCAGCGCTGCTCGGCCGGCTGAAGGGCGGGGCGATGGCGGTCGTCGACCTCTCCGACGGTGAACTCGACGCGCTGGCGCGGGACTTCCCCGGTGTGCAGGTCGCCGTCCACTCCTCGCCCGGGCAGAAGGTCGTGACCGGCGAGGAACCGGCGGTGGCGCGTCTGGTGCGGTGGCTGGAGGAGCAGGGGCGCACCGCACGGTCCATGCGGGTCGTCGGCGCGGGCCATTCGCCCCAAGTGGAGCCACTGCTCGGCGAGTTGACCGAGGCACTGGCCGACGTCGGCGGCCGGGCGCCCCGGGTGCCCGTGTACTCCACCGTCCTGGACGACCCGCGCGGCGACTGCGTCTTCGACGCCGCCCACTGGGCCGCGAACCTGCGTCGGCCCGTACGGCTGGACCGGGCCGTCGCCGCGGCCGCCGCCGACGGCCACACCGCCTTCGTGGAGATCTCCCCGCACCCGGTCCTGGGCCGGGCCGTCACCGAGAACGCGCCCGGCGCCCTCGCGATCGGCACCCTGCGGCGGGACGCCGACGGATGCGGCGACTTCCTCACGCAGGTGGGCGCCCTGTACTGCGCGGGCATGCCGCTGCCGCTGCCCGCGGGGCGGGTCGTCGACCTGCCCGCACCGCGCTGGAGGCATGTGCGGCACTGGTGGACGGACGGACGGGGCGCCTCACCGGCCCGGACGCCCGCCTCCCCGCAGACGCCGGCCGAGGAGACGCCGGCCGAGGATGTGCCGGCCGGGCAGGACACCTCCGTCGCCGCCCGCCTGTGCCATCACATCGCGGCCGTCACCGGGCACCCCGCCGGCCGGATCACCCCCGCCACCGCGCTGGCCGGTCTCGGGCTGGACTCGCTGATGGCGGTCCGCGTCCGCACCGCCCTGGAGCGGGAGTTCGGCGTCGAACTGCCGCTGCGCGACCTGCTGGGCGCCGCCACGGTCCAGGAGGCGGCCGACCGGATCCGGACCGGCCCGGTGCGCCCGCTGCGCCGCACCGGCACCCGGCCGCCGCTCTTCCTCGTCCACGCGGCCGGCGGAACGACCGACGTCTACCGGGGGCTCGTCGAACGCCTGGGCGACGACCGGCCCGTGTACGGACTCGAACGCCTGGAGGACGCTGCCACGGTGACCGGGAAGGCCCGCCGCTACGCCGAAGCCGTCATGGCCCTGCACCCCGAAGGGCCCTGCCTGCTGGGCGGTTGGTCCTTCGGCGGGTTCGTCGCCCAGGAGACCGCACGGCACCTCACCGCCGCGGGCCGGGACGTGGAGCTCGTGGTCCTCATCGACTCCGTACGGCCCCTGCCCCGGCCCGGCCGCACGCCTGCCGACCGGCTCCGCACCCACTTCGAGGGCTTCGCCCGTCACGTCCAGGACACCTACGGGGTTCCGCTGGACCTGCCGTACGACGACCTCGTCGCCATGGACGACGACGGCGAGCGCATCGACACCGTGCTGGACGTCCTGCGCGCGGCCGCCGACGTACCGCCCGCCGCCCTGGAGCACCAGCGCTCCTCCTACCTGGACCTGAGGATCGGCGAGGCCCACGCGCCGGGCCGCCACGACGGGCCGGTGATCCTGTACCGGGCCACCGAGCCCGCTCCGCACACCGTGCGCGACCCCGCCTACGAGCGCGACGACCCGGCCCTGGGCTGGGACGAGGTGTGCCCGCGCCTGACCGTCGTACCGGTCACGGGACACCATCTGTCGCTGCTCGACCCGCCGCACGTCGACGAGATCGCCGCCCACCTGGGGCGCGAGCTCGCCGCAGGGACCCGCCGAACGTGACCCGAGGAGAGCCGCCATGCACCGACGCACCACCGGAGTGTCCCGACGTACCGTCACCAAGGCCGCGGCCGGCGCCGGCCTGGCCGCCCTGTTCGGCGCCGGGACCGCCTCCGCGCTCGGGTCACGCACCAGGGACGTGTCCGTGCCCTCCGCCGCCCTGGGCCGCAGCGCCCCGGTGCGCCTGATCCTGCCGTCCGGGTTCGACGCGCAGCCCACCCGCACCTACCCGGTGCTGTACCTGCTGCACGGCGCCCACGACGACTACACGTCCTGGACCCGGGAGACGGACATCGAGGCCTTCACCGAGGGCCGGAACCTGATCGTGGCCATGCCCGACGCGGGCCCCACGGGCATCCCCACCGCCTGGCGCGGCGGGCCCGACTACGAGACCTTCCAGCTCAAGGAGGTCCCGGCGCTGCTCGCCCGCGACTACCGGGCCTCCGGAACACGGGTCGTCGCGGGGGTGTCCACCGGCGGCTACGGAGCGATGGCGCACGCGGCCCGCCACCCGGGCACCTTCACCGCCGCGGCCTCCTACAGCGGCATCCTCGACACCATGGCGCCCGGTGTGCCCACCCTCGTGGACGCCATCGTGGCCCGCGAGAACCTGGCGCCCGCGTCCCTGTGGGGCAACCCCTTCCTGAACCTGCTCACCTGGCGCGACTTCAACCCGCGGGACAGAGCGACGGGGCTGCGCGGCACCGCCCTGTACGTCTCCAGCGGCAGCGGGCTCGCGGGCGGCACGGGCGACTGGCTGCCCGAGGCCCTGGAGAGCGCCCTGTGGCCGTCCGCGCACAGCTTCACCGACGCGCTCGCGCTGCTGCGCATCCCGGTCACCACGCACTTCTACGCGGGCGGGGGGCACGACTGGGCCTACTGGAAGCGGGAGTTCACCGCCTCGTGGCCGATGCTCGCCCGTGGGCTGGGGGTGCCGGAGTGAAGTCGCTGCCGTCGGGGCACGGAACGCAACGCGGGGGCCGTCCGTCCAACACGGGACTCACCCCTCGCCCCACGGGCAACAGTCCGCGGGTGAGCCGCTTCCGGGTGAAAGGAGGGTCCGCCTTGGCCACCCCCGTCCCGCACGGTGTTCCGGAGCACCTCGGTGCCGCCCCGGTACCGCCCGATCTCGCCGACCTGCTGCGCTCCCGGCTGGAGGACGTCGCCGACGAGGTCGAGGAGGAGGTCCGCCGGCAGGTGCCCGAGTACGCGCGCCCGGCCGACGGGACCTACCGGGAGAACCTCAGAGCCGGTGTGGTGCAGGCGCTGACCCTGTTCGTCGACCACATCGCCGACCCGCGCGGCCGCGGGGACGCGATCGCGGCGACGTACTACGAACTCGGGCGCGGCGAGGCCCTGGAGGGGCGCAGTCTGGACGCCCTGCAGTGCGCGCTGCGGGTCGGGGGGCTGCACGCCTGGCGGCTGATGGGCCGCACGGCGGAGGAGCTCGGCCTCGACTCCGCGGTTGTCACCACCCTGGGCGAGCTCGCCTTCCGCACGGTGCACGAGGTCGCGGAGGCGGCGGCGGCCGGGTACTCCGAGACCCGCGCGCACAACACCGACGAGCTGGAACGGCGGCGCAGGCGCCTGCTGGGCCTGCTGCTCGACGAGGGGCCGGTCGCCGCGGCGGCGGTGCAGGATCTGGCGCACGGGGCCCGGTGGCCGGTGCCCAGACAGGTCGCGGTCGTCGCGCTCGCGGCCACCCCGGACCAGCGGGAGGAGGACCGGCCGCTGGCCGCCGCGGGGGCGCTGGTGGACATGGAGTCGCGGCCGCCGCGGATGCTGATCCCCGACCCGGACGGCTCCGGGCGTTTCGGCGGGCGGGCCTTCAGCCTCGCACTGCGCGGGAGGCCGGCCGCGATCGGACCCACGGTGCCGCTCGCCGAGGCCGCCCAGTCACTGCGCTGGGCCACCCGGGCGCTGGGGCTGATGGGTCGCGGGATCCTTCCCCGGCAGGGCGTGGTGCGCTGTGCGGACCACCTGTCGACTCTGCTGCTGCACAGCGACGAACCGATGCTCGACCAGCTCCGGGGACGGGTCCTCGCTCCGCTCGACGCGGTGTCGGAGGGGCAGCGGGAGCGGCTGGCCGAGACGCTGCTGGCGTGGCTGCTCAGCGGCAGCAATGTGCCCGACGTCGCCGCCCGCCTCCATGTGCATCCGCAGACCGTGCGTTATCGGCTGCGTCAGCTGGAGAAGGTCTTCGGGGACGCGCTGCACGATCCGGGTTCGCGTCTTGATCTCATTCTGGCACTCACCACCGCACAAAAGGGCGAGGAATTCCTGAATTCCCGTCCATAACACGGAAGACGGCCCAGCGAATACGTTCGGGACATCCTTTCCACAGGCGTTTCAGACGCCCCACCCGCAAAGGATCCCCCCATGCGTATTCGCTTGTGCCTGGCCGCGCTCTCGCTGGTCGGCGGGGCCTCCGTGGTCACCCTCTCGGCACCGCCGGCGGCCGCCGCGGCCTGCGCGGACATCGACGTCGTGGCCGCTCGCGGCACGTTCGAGCCCGGCAGCCTCGGACTGATAGTCGGCGACCCGGTCCTTTCCGCACTCCAGCGGAAAATCAGCGGCCGGAGCCTGAGCAGCTACAGGGTGAACTATCCCGCGGACCTCTCCCCCACGTCGGCCGCGCAGGGCAACGCGGACCTGGTGAACCACGTGAACAGCCAGGCGGCCGCCTGTCCGAACCAGCGCTTCATTCTGGTCGGCTACTCGCAGGGCGCGAACGTCGTCGACAACTCCATCGGCATCAGCAGCGCGGGCGCGGTGGTCGGAAGTCCCATCGTGGCCACCATTCCCGCCGCACTGGAGTCCCGGGTGGCCGCGGTGCTGCTGTTCGGCAATCCGATCCGGGCGATCGGCAAGAGCGTCACCGGCACGTACCAGAGCCGCACCGTCGACTTCTGCGCCAAGGGCGACCCCGTCTGCGAGGCGGGCGGCAACGACACGCTCGCCCACCTCGGCTACACGGCGAACGCCGACGCGGCGGCCACCTTCGCCGCCGGCAGGGTCTGAGCGGAACGACCGTACAGGCGAGGGCCCGGGAGCAACTCCTCCCGGGCCCTCGCCTGTACGGAGTCATCGGGGAGTGCGGGCGAATTCGGTGAGGGCGGCGGACACCGGCTCGGGCCGGCCGTTGTTCTGCACCGGCGCGGCCGTCAGCACGTCGAGGTGCTGGTAGCCGTCCGCGACCACGGGGTGCAGGTCGGCGGGGACCCGGCCGGCGAGCAGTCCGTCGCCGGCGAGGACCGTGAGCGTCGGATTGGCGGTGAGCCCGTCCGGGTGCACGACGAGCCGCTTCACCTGCGGGGACGTGGACAGTTCGAGGTCGGTGACGAGCTTGGTCGGAAAGTACTGCTCGGTGAAGTCCAGCGGTTGCGCGGCCATGCTGCGGGCCAGCTCCTGGATGTCGGTGACCTCCTTGCCCGCGGAGGTGAAGGGCGTTCCGTCGGACGACCTGTACCCGGGGTCGTCCGGATCGCCGACCCGGTCGTAGTTCCGCCAGGTGTAGAGGGGGCCGTGGGGCACGGCCGGGATCGCCTTGTACTCGGTGCCGAAGAGGCCCGGCTGCGAAGAACTCCCGTTGGCCGCGGGGAAGTTCTTGTCGGTGACCGGTCCGCCGTCGAAGAAGCCGACGCTGCTCTGGAGGAAGGCGAGCGGTACGGACTGGTCGTCCATGAGGGCGCCGAGCACGGCTTGGTTGGTGAGCCGGAAGTCCTTCACGCCGGGTGAGCCGGTGAGGAAGGCGGCGGTGTCCTTGGAGAACAGGAAGCGGTTGGTGGCCTCGATGTTGGTGTTGGCGGGCAGATAGGACGGCAGGTCGGCCTCGCCGCCGGGGTCCTGGAGGGCGCCCACGCCCGCGATGGCGAGCAGGGTCATGGTCTCGGGGTTGAGCAGGACGGGTGCGGACAGCGAGCGCGGGAGCACTCCGCTGTCGAGTCCGGCCTGCACGACGCCGTAACCGAGGCCCACGTCGGGCAGGTTGGCGTCGTCCGGGATGCTGCCGCTCAGGTCGCCGAGGGAGGTGGAGACGGTGGTGTCGAGGGCGAACCAGCCGGCGCACTGGTTGTGTCCGGCGTCGGCGGTGGTTGCGGGGTCGCCGTCGAAGTCGGCGGTGGCGAAGTAGCCGGTGACGACTCCGCCGAGGGAGTGGCCGCCGCACAGCACCTTGTCCTTGCGGACGCCCGGGTCGGGCAGTTCGGCGGTGAGCAGGTCGTACTCGTCGCGGACGGTCTGTTCGATGCCGAGCCTCGCCATCCATCCGAGCTTGTCGTTGCCGGCGAACCCGGCGAAGGTGCGGCCCTGGACCTGTTTGCCGCGGTAGTAGTAGTCGACGGCGGTGTGCTGGTCGCCGGAGGCGATGCCGGTGCGGTCCTCCAGGCAGTTGGAGCGCCGGTCCAGGGCCCAGAACTCGATGTGCCGGCCCTGCTCGGCGGCGCGGGCCACGGTGTTGCGGGCGACGCTGTCGAAGGCTCCGGCCCCCTCCAGGATGCCCGGCTGGGCGATCAGGACCCGGTCGGCGGCGGCCGGTGCCGCGGGGCCGTCGGCGGACCGGTAGCGCAGGTACGACAGCCAGTCGCACGCCGCGGGCCGGGCGCCGAAGGACGCGGGCAGCGGGACCTTCACCCGCACCAGGGTCTCGGTGACGCCGCCGCTCGTGGCCACGGCCGTCTCGGTTCTCGCGCTGTCTCCCTGGGCGGTCGGCGACGACACGGTGAACGCCCCGGTGGTCAGCAGCACCGCCAGCGCTGCGGTGCGCCACCTGCTTCCTCTGCTGCGACTCGTGTTCATGCGGGGACCGTAGGGCGGCGCGGACCGCGCCCTCGGGAGTTGCTCACAAGAACGCAGGAGCCGGTGGACGCTTTGTCACCAGCGGCGGAGAGGTCTCAGTCCTCGCGCAGCGTACGGCGCGGTGAGCGGTCGTAGGTCTGCCGGTACAGGGTGGCGAAGCGGCCCGGGTGGTAGAAGCCCCAGCGGGCGGCGATGCCGGTGACCGTGGACCCGTTCTCGGGGTCGGCGGCCGCCAGCTCGTCGTGGGCGTGGGACAGGCGGACCTGGCGGAGGTAGGCGAGCGGGGTGGTGTCCAGGTGCCGGCGGAAGGCGTACTGGAGCGCGCGGACGCTGATGTGGGCCGCCTCCGCGATCTGGACGACCGTGAGGGGCCGGTCTGCGTGGTCGTCGATGTAGGCGAGGGCGCGGCGCAGGGCGGGGGGATGGGCGTCCTGGCGGTCCGGGCCGGTGGGGTCGGTGACCGCGGTGTTGGGGAAGGTGGCCAGGACGGCCGCGGCCAGGTGCTGGGCGGCGGTGGAGGCCACCAGCGGCTGGTCGGCGACCGCGGCGTCCGCCAGGACGTGGTCCTGCACATAGCGGATGGTCGCCCGCAGCCGCTCGCCCGCTGCGGGGGTGATCGGCCGGTGCCCGGTCAGCCGGACCGGTTCCGTGCGCCGGGGGCCGGTGGTGGCCGCGACCTGGCTGAGCAGGTCCGGGTCCAGCATGGTGATGTTGTAGCGGGCCGCGTGGACACGGCCCGCGTAGGACAGTTCCGGCGGGGCGAAGGACACCACGTCGCCGGGGCCGAAGGAGTCCGAGACCCCCTGGTACACGTGGTCCTCGATGGTGCCCTCGTGGACCACGCACAGACAGATCCGGCCCAGCGGGGTGACCGCGTAGCTCATGTCGAAGTCCAGGTCGAGCTCGTCGACGCTGACCGAGTCGATGGCGCTGCGGTGGATCCGGGCCCGGCTGCTGTCCGGGGTGCCGTTGCCGATGCGCATCTTCGCGTAGGCACGGCTGAGGAACTCCTCGGTGCGGTCCAGATCGTCGCTGTCGAACGTCAGCGTCTCCATCGCGGCGGAGGCCTCTCCTTCTCTTGCTCCTCACTCGCACCTACCCGCGAACGTCGCGAAGCTGCGGACCGGTTTCGTTTTCTGTCCTGCCAGGTCACACGGTGTGCGTCCACTGGCTCGTCAGAACCGGTGCGAGCGGGCAGGCTGGACCGGGCGGCGACCGTCGGAGGCGCCGGGCGACAGGGGGAGAGGGCGACAGGGCCGGGATGACGCACCACGAAGAGCTGGCCGCGAAGGTCGAGGAACTGCAGACGGAAGTCGCCCAGCTCCGGCAGGCCCTCGTCTCGCACGCCGTGGTCGACCAGGCCATCGGTGTCGTCGTCGCCCTCAGCGGTCTCCGCCCCGAGCACGGGTGGGAGGTCCTGAAGACCGTCTCCCAGCGCACCAACACCAAACTGCGGGACGTGGCCCGGCACGTCGTGCGCTGGCCCGACGCCGGCAGCCTGCCCGCGGACATCCGCCGGACGCTGCGGGTCGCGCTGCTCGAGGCGCACGCGGCGCACGGGGGCCGGCCCCTGGTGCGGCCGCCGCAGCGGCGCAGGGGCTACGACAGCGCCTTCTCCGGGAAAACCGAGTGACGGGCCGGGACGGCCGTGCGTACCGTTGATCGCATGGAGACCGTCAGCCGTACCTCTGTCGCAGCCGCGCGAGCGACCAGCTCACCGGCTGCCGACGCCTGACCTCCCCCTCTCCCCCGGCGGCCGGAAACGGACCGCCGGTGCCGGACATTCCGTAGCGCTGTTCCCGTGGTCGTTTCCGGTCCCACGAGACCGAAGGACCACGCCATGGACACCGACCGCACCCTGCGCGTCTTCACCGACTTCTACCGCGAACGCGGCCACCACCTGATCACGGGCAGTACGCTGCTGCCCCCGCCCGGCGACCCGGTGCTGTTCACCACCTCCGGCATGCATCCGCTCACCCCGTATCTGGAGGGCCGCCCGCATCCCGGGGGCCGCCGTCTCGTCAATGTGCAGCGCTGTCTGCGGACGACCGATCTCGACGAGGTCGGCGACTCCACGCACCTGACGGTGTTCGAGATGCTCGGCTCGTGGTCGCTCGGCGACTACGGCCACCCGCAGAGCCTGCGCTGGGGGTACGAGCTGCTCCGCGACGGTTTCGGCATCCCCCGCGACCGGCTCCACGCCACGGTGTTCGGCGGTGACGAGCAGGTGGGCCCCGACCTCGGCTCGCTGCGCACCTGGGAGGAGCTGGAGGTCCCCGTGGAGCTCACCGGGGAGGACAACTGGTGGTCCAACGGCCCGGTCGGCCCGTGCGGACCCGACTCGGAGATCTTCGTGTGGACCGGCCGCACCCCGCCCCGGGGGACCCCCACCACCGATCCCCGCTGGGTGGAGATCTGGAACCACGTCGGCATGCGCTACCGGCGCCTCCAGGACGGCTCGCTCCAGCCCCTGGAGCGCCCCGGCATCGACACCGGCATGGGCCTTGAGCGCCTGGTCACCGTCCTCCAGGGCCGGGACTCGGTCTACGAGACCGATCTGTTCGAGCCCTGGACACGGCTGCTGCCGTCCCTGTGGCCGCTCGACGTGCCGTCGCTGCGGCTGGTCTGCGACCACCTGCGCTCCGCCGTCGTCGTGACCGGTGACGGGGTGCGGCCGTCCAACACCGGCCGCGGATACGTCCTGCGCCGCCTGGTGCGCCGGCTGCTCACCACCCTGCGGCGCGACGACCCGTCCCGCACCCTTGCCGACCTGCCGGTCGAGCTCCTCCAGCACACGCTGGACCACTTCCGCACGGACTCGGGGACGGGGCTGGTGCGGGACGTGCTGCTGGAGGAGGAACGCCGGTTCGACAGGCTGCTGGAGCGCGGCCGACGGCTGCTGTCCGGGCCGCGGTACCGGGGGCCGCTGAACGAGGAGGACTACGACTACCTCCACGACACCCACGGACTGCCCCGCGACCTGGTGCTGAGCCTGCGCGGGGAGGGGTGACGGCTATTCCGTGCGCAGCGCCGTCGCCGTCCGGGACCCCGCCGCCCAGACCGCCGGGAGCAGGGCGCCGAGCAGGGCGATGGCGAGTCCGGCCAGGCCCAGCAGGAGCAGTTGCGGGGTGTCGTACACGTCGAGGACGGACCTGGGGAGTTCGGTGCCCGCCGCGTGTCCCATCACCGGGAGCACGAGGCCGTGCAGCGCGTAGCCGGCGGGGACCCCGACGAGCCCGCCGAGCACGCCGATGCCGGCCACCGAGGCGAGGACGAGGCTCACGGTCTGCCGGGGCGACATGCCGAGCGCCTTGAACACGCCCAGGTCGTGGACGCGCTCGCGGGTGTCCAGGACGACGGAGTTGAGGACGCCCAGGCCCGCGACACAGACGAGCATCAGGGTCAGCAGGACGGCCATCGTGTTCAGGATGAACACGAAGTTGTCCTGCCGGGAAGGGGTGTTGGCGCGGGCGTCGGCGCCGAGGGGCTCGACCCGCGCGGCGAGTCCCTCGGCGTACGCGGCCGCGGTGACGCCCGGTTCCACGTCGACGAGGAACACCTGGGGCTTCGCCGCGGGGAAGTCGGCGTTGTCCACCTGGATCTCCAGGGGGTCGTCGTTGGTGTCGAAGGCCTCCCCGACGATCCTCAGGGCGGCCGTCTCCTTTCCGACGGTCACGCGCACGGTGTCGCCGATCTCGGTGCCGGTGTTGTCGAGGAACCGGCCGGGCACCACGACCTGGCCGGCGCCGGTGAGCCAGTGCCCGGAGATCATGGCGTAGCCGCCACGCGTGGAGTCGCCCTGATACAGGCGGGCCCGGACGGTTCCGGACACCCCGGCCACGGTGGCGTCCTGCTGGCCGAGCCCGTAGTAGGAGGCGGTGCCGGCCTGTGCCCCGATTGCGGCGCTCACCTTCGCCGGGTCGGCCGGCTCGGGCTCCGGGGTGCCGGGCGCCGGGACGTGCTCGCCGCCCGCGACGCCCGGACCGCCGGTGAACACGGTGACCGCGGAACGGTCCTCGGGGTCCTGCACCGCGCTGACCTCGTTCAGTGAGGAGGTGAGTCCGACGGCGAAGGTCGCCGCGATCGTGCCGAAGGCCACGGCGAGGAGCATGGCGAGGGCACGGACCGGATGCGCGAAGGGGCCGGCGAGGCCGTAGGTCACCGCTCGGGGCAGCGGCAGCCGGCCCGCGGCGCGGTACGCCCTCCCCCAGAGCGGGTGCCCCCGGCCGCGGCCGGTGCGCGGGGACCTGCCGACGGCGATGGCCTCGACCGTGCGCAGCCGCCCGGCCCGCAGCGCGGGGACGAAGGCGGCGAGCCCGACGACCAGGAGCGCCCCGGCGGGGACCACGACGTCCACCCACCAGGCGACGGACAGGGAGGCGGTGCCGTACGCCTGTTCGGTGTCGTCGAGGAGCGGTACGGCCAGGAGGTTGCCGAGGACGACTCCGAGCGCGATGCCCACGCTCGCCGGAACGAGCGCCTGGGCCACATAGGCACGGACCACTTCGCGCGGCGTGAAGCCGACGGCCTTGAGGATCCCGATCCTGCGCAGGCCGGTGCCGACCGCGCCGCTGATGACGCTGCTGACGATGATCACCGACATGACGATGCCGAGCACCCCGAACGCGACGAGGAACGGGATGGTGGGGGCGGCGCCCTGGTCGGCGGCACGCTTGGTGTCGAGGTAGGACTGGGTGCCGAGGAGCGCTCCGGACGGCACGGCTGCGAGGAGCTTCCTGCGGTCCGCGGCGATCTCGTCCTTCGAGCCCGCTGAGTCGAAGCGGTAGAGCATCTGGCTGCTGACCGGACCGTCCTTCGCGGCGAGTGCCCTCACCTGCGCGGGAGTCGCCCACACGTCGGCGGTCCTGCTGGCCGACGTGGCGAAGCCGACGACGGTGAGCGTGGTACCGGAGGCGGTCAGGGTGTCGCCCACCTTGAAGGCGGGCCCCTGGTAGGCGGAGCCGAGGACGACTTCGCCCGCTTTTCTCGCCCACCGGCCGGCTGTGAGGTCGAGGTCGTCCACGGCGGCCCGCGGGCCGGTGCGGCCGACCAGGGTCATGGCCGGAGGCTGCCGGCCGGCGGAGTCGGTTGCCCGCAGGATCGTGGTGGGGTACGGTCCCGCGCTCGCCGTGACACCGGCCAGCTTCCCGGTGGCCTCGATCCGCGCGGCGCCGGCCTTGACCGGGTCGAACTCGGCGGTGAGGTGGGCGCCGTTCTGCGCGGCGAAGGCGTGGTCGAAGGGCGCGTTCGAGACGACCATGAGGGAACCGGCGACCACGGCCGCCGCCACGGCCATCATCGTGGCGACGGCGACGGCGACGGTCTGCACCCGGCGCCGGGCCACCCCGGCGCGTACGACGCGGACGAGGGGGCCGGTCATCGCACGGCCTCCGTACGGGAATCGAGGGCGACATGGCCGTCGACGAGGTGGACGGTGCGGCTCGCGCAGGCCTCGGCGAGGGTCGGGTCGTGGGTGACGAGCACGATGGTCTGCCCGCCGCGGTGCAGGTCGACGAGGAGCTCCCGGACGTCCTGGCCGGAGGCACTGTCGAGGGCGCCGGTCGGTTCGTCGGCGAGCAGCAGCGCGGGACGGTTCACCAACGCCCTTGCCACGGCGACGCGTTGGCGTTCGCCGCCGGAGAGTCGGCCGGGGTGGGCGCGGGCGTGCTTCTCGATGCCCAGGACCGCCATGAGCTCCTGGGCCCGTGCCTCGGTCCTGCGCCGGGAGGTTCCGGTGAGCTGGGCGGGAAGCCGGATGTTGTCGAGGACGGTGAGGTCGTCCAGGAGGTTGAAGAACTGGAAGACCATGCCGATCCGTTCACGGCGGAACCGGGCCAGGGCGTGCTCGCCGAGCCGGTCGATCCGCTGTCCGGCGACGGTCACGGTGCCCTCGGTCGGCTTGTCGAGGCCCGCGACGAGGTTCAGCAGCGTGGACTTGCCGCTGCCGGAGGGGCCGGTCACGGCGAGGGCCTCGCCCTGGGCGACGGAGAGGTCGAGCGGTCCGAGCGCGGGTGCGCCGGCCTGGTCGTAGCGCTTGGCCACGCCCTTCAGTTCGATCACTGCGGTCATGGGAGGTGCCCGTCCTGTCGGTCGTCGAGTCGTGTCCTTGCCGGCCTGGTGAAGGTAGGGAAGAACGGGCCCCGGGCGCGTCGGCCGCGGCACCGAGACGGGCCCCTCCGTGCGGAGGACCGGCAGGCGGGGTCATCCCTGCGAAGTACGCCCGCCGGAGGGGGCGTTGGTCGCGCGGGCGGACGCGCCGGGACCCCGGGGACGGCGAGAATGGGCGCATGGAGACGGAGTACCTGCGGGGATGGCGTCGGCAGGTGCGTTTCGCGCTGCGGCCGGAGGCGAGGGGCGTCGCGCTGTCACGGCGGTCGGTGTGGTTCGACGTGCTGCTGGCCGTGCTGCTGACGGTGGTCGCGCTGGTGGTGGCGTCGCGCTATCCCGGCGACGGGCCGGTGCGGATGTCGAGGTTCGAGAACGGCGTGCCGGTGCCGCCCGTGCCTCCCGAGATCCCGGGCGCGCGGATCGAGGAACCGGCCGCCGCACCGCCCTGGATCCTGGTGGTGCTGTCGGCACTGCCGCTCGCGGCGCGCCGCCGGTTTCCGCTGACCGTGTTCGCGGTGGTGCTCTGCGCGGGGCTGGCCATCGGTGACGACGCCTCCTGGATCAACGTCCTGACCTGCGTCATCGGCACGTACAGCGCGGTGATGCACAGCCGGCACCGGGTGGGCGCGATGGCCGGGCTCGTCGTCGCCGCCGTCCTCGCCGGGGTGGCCTTCCGGTCGACGCAGCCGGTGCTGCCGGGCTGGTCGAGTCCCGGGGTGGTGCTGCTGGTGGCGGGAGTGCTGGCCAGCGTGGTCCGTCTCGGGCGGCGGCGCCTCGCGGCCAGCCGGGACCGGTTCGCGGCGTTGGAACAGGCTCACGAGGAAGCGACCCGCAGGGCCGTGGAGGAGGAACGGGCCCGGATCGCCGCGGAGTTGCACGACGTCGTGACCCACAATGTGAGCGTGATGGTCATCCAGGCGGGCGCCGCCCGCAAGGTCATGGACGTGGCTCCCGAGCAGTCCAAGGAGGCGCTGCTCGCGGTCGAGGCCGGGGGCCGGGCCGCGATGGCCGAACTCCGGCACGTGATGGGCCTGTTGGCCGCACCGGACACCGGCCGGGCGGACTCCCCCGCCGACGGCCTCGAACCGCAGCCGGGGCTGGGGCGGTTGGACGCCCTGGTCGACCGGGTGCGGGCCGCCGGGACACCGGTCGGCGTGGCGGTCTCGCTGCCCCCGGAGCCGCTGCCGCCCGGTGTGGACCTCACGGCGTACCGGGTGGTCCAGGAGGCGCTGACCAACACCATCAAGCACGCGCCCGGCGCCGAGGCCGTCGTCACCGTCGGCTGGTCCGACGACAGGCTGGAGATCGAGGTCGTGGACACCGGCGGAGTCCGCGACGGGGTACCGGCGGACGGGAACGGCCGCGGGCTGATCGGCCTGCGCGAGCGTCTCGCGGTCTACGGCGGCGAGCTGACGGCGGGTCCGACCCTGGCCGGCGGTTTCCGCATCAGAGCGGAGGTGCCGTGGCGAACGGTGTGAACGACGTGAGCGGCGACCGGCTGCGGGCCGTCATCGCCGACGACCAGGCCCTCGTACGGACCGGGTTCGGGATGATCCTGACCGCGGACGGCATCGACGTGACGGCGGAGGCGGCGGACGGGGCGGAGGCGGTCGCCGCGGTCCGGCGGACCCGCCCCGACGTCGTCCTCATGGACATCCGGATGCCGGGCATGGACGGCATCGAGGCCACCCGGCGCATCCTCGCCGAGGACACCGCGGGCGAGGTCCGCGTGATCATCCTGACCACGTACGACCTCGATCACTACGTCTACGCCGCGCTCACCGCCGGGGCCAGCGGTTTCCTCCTCAAGGACGTCACGCCCGAGCACCTGGTGGCCGCCGTACGGCTGGTGCGGTCGGGGGACGCCCTGCTGGCGCCCACGATCACCCGGCGGCTGATCGAGCGCTTCGCGCAACGGGAGGAGGCGGCCCCCTCGGCCGGTCTGCACCGGGACCTGTCCGGGCTGACCCCGCGCGAGCTGGAGGTGCTGCGGCTGCTGGCGACGGGGCTCAGCAACGCCGAGCTCGCGGAGCGGCTGTTCCTCAGCCCGACGACGGTGAAGACGCACATCGGCCGGATCCTGTCGAAGCTGGACCTGCGCGACCGCGTCCAGGCGGTCGTCCTGGCCTACGAGAGCGGCCTCGTCACTCCGGGCGGCGCCCCGGAGACCGCCCTCTAGGACATCAGCCCGGCCGCGACGGTGGCCCCCAGCTCCCAGCACGCCTCGATGTCGGCCTTGCCCGGCTCGCCGGTGACGGTCACCGGATCGGTCGCACGCCGCCAGCCGAGACCCGTGGTGATCGACTCGATGCCGCGCAGGGCGCCGGTGACGTCGTTGCCGCCGTGCACGTAGGCGCCGAACGGCCGCCCGCGCGTCTCGTCGAGGCACGGGTAGTAGACCTGGTCGAAGAAGTGCTTGAGGGCGCCGGACATGTAGCCGAGGTTGGCCGGGGTGCCGAGCAGGTAGCCGTCCGCCTCCAGCACGTCCGAGGCGGTGGCGGACAGGGCCGCTCGGCGCACCACCCGGACGTCCTCGATCTCCGGTGCCGTGGCGCCGGAGACGACGGCTTCGAACATCGCCTGGCAGTTGGGCGAGGGGGTGTGATGCACGATCAGCAAGGTGGCCACGGTCGAACCCTGCCCTGCCCCGGCTTTCGTCCGCAAGCCGTGCCGTGGCCGGGTGCCGCCGGGCTACGATGCCGAAAACCGCGAGGGGGGAGCGAAGTCGTGGCCGACGGAGGACAGCGGGCAGCAGTGGTCTTCGACGCACTGGGCCTGGAGTACGAGAAGGCGTTCGCCCGTTCCGAGGCCCACCTGGAGTCGTTGGAGTGGCTGCTCGGGAGGCTGGCTCCCGGGAGCCGGGTCCTGGACGTGGGCAGCGGCACCGGCCGGCCCACCGCGTCGACACTGGCCGCGGCGGGCCACGAGGTGCTGGGGGTGGACGTCTCCCCGGTCATGGTCGAGCTCGCCGCGCGGCAGGTGCCCGAGGCCAGCTTCCGCCAGGCCGACATCCGTGAACTGCCGCTGGAACAGGGTGCGTTCGACGCGGTCTGCGTGTACTTCTCGCTGCTCCAGATGACCCGCGCCGAGCAGTCGGAGGTGCTGGGGCGGCTGGCGCGGTCCCTGCGGCCCGGCGGATCCCTGGTCCTCGCGACCGTGCCGGCCGACGTGGAGGACCTGCCGATCGAGTTCATGGGCCAGCCCGTCCGGGCGACCAGCTTCGCCGCCGAGGACGTGGTGGCCGTGGTGCGCGGCGCAGGTCTGACGGTGGAGGCGGAGCGGCTCGTGGAGTTCACCCCGGACCACCCCGAGGGCGCCGCCGAACCGCACCTGTTCCTGTACTGCGCTCTTCCCGGGGGACACGCCTGACTCGTCCCGGCCGGCACGGGACGAGTCGACGCCGGTGTCCTCCGCGGGCCGGTCAGCCCACGGCCACCTGCGCGTACGGCACCAGTCGCACCGGCCCCACGAGACCGTGGTCCTGGCGGGCGACCCCGCCGAACACGGCGGGCTGCTCGACCCTGAGCCGGTTGACGAGCGGGGTCGCCACCTCGACCTCGATGGTGTTGTCACCGCGCCGCAGGCAGGAGCCGAGGTCGACGACGGGGTGGAGCCGGTCGGCCGCGGGCAGCCGCCGCCCGTTGACGCTCACCCGGAACGTGTCGCTGACCTGCCCGAGCTCCAGCACGGCCCCGTGGGACGACGTCCAGTCGGCCGGCAGGGTGACCGTGGTGCGGTAGCGCCCGACGCCCGCCGAGTCGGCCAGCTCGGGGATCTGCGACCAGGGCCTGAGCGTGTCGAGCGCGAGGCTGCGCCGGACGTGCTCGGTGCGGGTGGCGTCCGGGCCCGGGTACCAGTCGTCGACCTCCAATTCCCAGCGGGCCGGGGTGATCGGCGCGGGCACGGCGGGCGTCCTGGTGGTGACGGTGCGGCCCTGGGAGAGGCGGGTGGTCCAGGTACCGGCCGTGCGGGCGCGCACGGTCAGCCCGCGCTCGGTGAACAGCACCGCGTCGGCGTCGGTCGTCTCGGCGTGCGGGCTGCTGCCGTACCGGTCGCCGAACAGACCCGGCCGTCCCAGGGCGACGATCATCGTCTGGCCGGGCTGGAGGGTGACCCGCAGGGTGAAGTCGCCCCCGTCCTCGGTGTAGCGCGCCAGCCGGGTCGCCTCGCCCGTCCACGGATCGAGCAGATACGGCACCGTCCGGCCGCCGCGGGTGCGGCGCAGGGTGACGTCGTGGTCGATCGCGGCCACGGGCGGCTTGACCGTCTCGGCGTGCTTGCCGTTGCACAGGTAGTAGAAGTCCGCGTCGGCGGTGACCCGGTGGGCGTTGAGGAGCGTGGACGAGGTCGCGTGCCGTACGTCGGCGCGCACGCCCAGCCCGGCGAGGGCGTCGCCGATCGCGGCCTTGTCGGTGACCCGGACGACGTGGGGAAGGGCGAGCAGCCGGGCGAGGAGGTCGCGCAGCCGGTCCGTCTCGCCCTGGTCCGGGACGCCGGGGGTGAGGGCCTGGTCGAAGGCGCCGAACAGGACCACGGGCAGCCCCGCCTCGGCGAGGGCGAGGATCTTGCGGGCGTCGTCGACGGCGAGGGTCGGGGTGGAGCCGTAGAAGAAGTCGCCCTCGACGAACAGTGCCTTGTAGGCGGGGCCGTCGGAGGCGAGCCGGCCACCGGAGACGGTGGCGGAGGGCAGGTCGAGGAGGGGGCCGCTGAGGAACTGGTGGCTCCAGCCGAGCGGGACACCGGTCGCCGTGAACCAGGAGGCGCCGATGCCGGTGGCGGTGTAGCCGGTCTGCCGGAACACGGCGACGTCCGCTCGCGCGGTACCGCTCTGGAGCACCTGGTGGACCCGGCCCAGGTAGCCGGAGATGTCCTCGGCGTGCCGCCAGGTGGGCTGGCGCGGGCCCCAGGACTCGCCGTAGCCGGCGGTGCCGTTGTACGGGCTGAAGGCCGCGAAGCCCGGCCAGGCGACCCCGGGGGCGGTGGCGTAGGAGAAGCCGTGCACGACGGTCTGGTTGACGCCGGCCGCGTAGGCGCCGCCCATGGTGCGCAGGAAGCGGTCCCAGGTCGTGCTGTACGCGGAGCCGTTGTAGGCGCCCGCCTCGCAGGACAGGACGGTTCGTCCTGCCATGTCCCGGCCGCCGGCCAGGCAGCGGTAGTCGTCCAGGTTCTTGAAGCCGAGCGATTCGCCCTCGGGGATGTCGAGGATCGCCGCCGAGGCGATGGCGTCCGTCTGGAGACCGTAGGGCTGCGAGCGCAGGGTCATGCCGAGGCCGTGCGCCCAGTTCCGCAGGGCCGTCAGGTGGTTGCGGTTGAACAGGCCGGAGACGGTCTCCCAGAAGTCGTGCCGGATCTGCCGGGTCAGCTGGGCCTCGAAGGCGAAGACCTGGTTGCCGTTGTCCAGGACGAGGGCGGGCAGGTACGGCAGCAGGGGCCGTCCGGTGTGCTTCTCGAAGGCCTCGGGCAGCAGGGGCGTCCAGGTCAGGCCGTCGGTCTCCAGTTCCACGGAGTCCTCGAAGAAGGAGCCGCCCGCGGCCCGCAGCAGGCTCCGCAGGGACGGGGTGAGGATGTGGTCCTGCCAGTAGGAGGTGACCGCCGCGGTGCCCGCGGGGCTGAAGTGGTCGACGGCGTAGGCGGCCGGGACGGAGTGGGGGCCCGACTCGGGCTGCTGGCCGGAGCCGCGCGCCCAGTAGGAGACGATCACCCAGTCGCCGCCCTCGGGGGCCGTCCAGGTCAGCGTGGAGCCGGTGACGGTCGCGGTGAGGTCCTGGACGCTCGCGAGGTCGAGGCCGGTCTCCTTGCGGGTGGAGTTGGCGGGTTCGACCCGGGCGGCCTGCACGGCGAGGAGCCGCTGACCGGTCACCCCTGAGGCCGAGGCGCGGACGGGCGGCGGGACGGGGCCCTGGTAGGTGCTTCCGCCGGTCACCGCGGCGCGGCCGTGGGCGAGTTCCTGGGCGGCGGCCTCGTCGTCGGGCGTGAGACCGGGGACGGCCACCGGCCAGCTCGGGCCGAGGGTGATGTCGACGGTGAGCCCCCGTCTCACCGCGCGGCGCAGCGCGGCCTCGACGCCGTCCCGCCAGGGCCTGCTGCCCCAGCCGTGGTGCGCGGTGTCCAGGACCGACTTGTCCTTGATGCTGTGGTGGACGGCCGCGATCTCCACACCGCCGAAGCCCGCGTCCGCGATCTGGTCGATCTCCCGGGCGACCTCGTCCGGGTCGACGAGACCGTCCGGCCACCACCAGCGGAACCGCGGCCGCACGGACTTCGCAGGAGCGGCGAACCAGTTCACGGTCGTCCCCGAGGCGGCGGCCGGGACCGGCGCTCCGAGCGCCGCGACGGCGCCTGCGGTCAGTCCGGCGGCCAGGACCGCGCGCCGGGATATTCCGCCGCGCTGCGGGATGGCTTCATGCATGGGGTGCCCCAAGGTGCTCTTGAACCATTGCCATTGAATCGTTTCAATCGCTGTGAACGCCCGAACGCTAAGCCGGTGGTTCGACCGAGGTCAAGATGCGTGCACGGTGAAAGCGGCTGCCAGTGTGTCCAGATGGTCCGCCACGGGGCCCGCGGTGAGCAGTCCGCTCGCGGCGCCCGCGAGTTCACCCCGGGCCGGTTCCAGCGCGCTTCGGGCGCGCCGCATCAGCGCACGGTCGCCCACCTGGATCGCCGCTCGGGCGAGCAGGCTCCACAGGGCCTCGTACAGCAGGTCACCGGGCGGCTCGGGAACACCGGCCAACAGGCGTACGGCGTCCCGCTCCTGCCCTTCGGCGAGCAGCAACAGGGGGCGCACGAACGGTTCGTAGGGGCCCCAGTCGGTGTGCGGGTCGGCGGTGACGGGGAGGCCGTGGTGCAGCCGCAGGCACAGCAGGGCCAGGGGCAGCAGTCCGTGTTCCAGGCCGGGCATGCCCGCGCCCGTCAGGGACCGGGCGGCCTCACGGTACGCGGCCTCCCCGCGATGCGGGGGCTCCGTCGCCGCGGTGCGCAGGGCGCGGTACCACGTGGTGAAGACGGCGACCAGGGGCAGTTCGTGGCGTTCGGCGAGCGCGTCGGCGGCGGCCGCGTGCCCGTCGGCGGCCGCGAAGTCGGCGGTGGCGCTGTGGGCCTGCATCCGGATCAGCCGGCCGAGGACCTCGTAGGTGAACAGGCCGTGCCGGGCGGCGACTTCGGCGATCTCCGCGCCGATCCCGTCCCGCCGGGCGGAGAGTCCTGCCCGCTCGAAGGACTGCATGAACAGGCCGTTGAGGGCGAAGACGAGCAGGTTGGCGTCTTCGAGCCGCCGGGCGCCGGCCACGGCCTGGTGGGCCGCCTGGAGGGCGCGCGTCCCCTCGGGGAGGATGCCGCGGGACTCCACCGCCACGGTGGCCAGGAGCCGTGTCCTCGCCGCCTCGTGCGCGCCCGGCGGCAGCAGGCGCAGGGTGCGTTCCGCCGCGCCCACCAGCCGGGCGGCCTGGTCCGGGTCGTCGGAGCGGGTCCAGACGGCGGGCACGTCGTAGACGCCGATGACCCGGGCCGTCAGCTGCGGGTCGCCGAGCTGCTCGGCCGCCGCCACGGCCGCGGCCCGGTGCCGCCGTGCCGCCTCCAGCCCGCCGCCCCCGGTGACGGCGAGGTCGCGCATGAGCACCGCGGTCGACTCAAGCCGGGTGCGGGCCCGCAGGGGCACCATGCTCTCGTACGACGCCGACGCCTCCGCCCAGACCTGTGCGGCCGCACCGGTGGGGCCCGGGTCCAGGTGGCCGGCATGCCGCAGGATGTCCTGTTCGGTGCGGCTCAGCCGGGGGCCCGGCTCCACGCCGAGGTGCTCGCGCAGCAGCTCCCGGGCGCGCCGCAGGACGGACAGGGCGTCCGCCTGGCGGCCCGAGCGGTACAGGGCGACGGCGAGCAGCTGCCAGCCGTCCTCCCGCCAGGGGTGTTCGGCCACGTGCGCGTCGAGGTCCGCGGCCACGTCGGCGGCGGCACCGAGGGCGAGCCGGGCCTCGGCGTGGCGTTCCACGGCGGCCAGCCGGAGCCCGGCGAGCCGGGAGCGCTCCGCCCGGGCCCAGGGCTCCTCGGCGAAGTCGGCGTAGGCGGGGCCGCGCCACAGCTCCAGTGCCTCGGTCAGCCGGGGTGCCGCCTGTGCGGGAGACAGGCCGGCCGCCGCGGCGACGGTGTGCTCGAACCGCCAGGCGTCGACGTGGGCGGGCTCGGTGCGCAGCGCGTAGCCGGGGCCCTCGGTGACGAGGAGTCGGGACGGGGTCCGGCGGGGCCGCTCGGGTTCCAGCGCGCGCCGCAGTCCGGCCACGAAGGTCCGGACGGCGCCGACCGCGTCCGCCGGCGGGTCCCCCGCCCACAGGTCCTCCACCAGGCGGGGCACGGGCACGACCTTGCGGCGGGCGACGAGGAGGCGGGCCAGCACGGCACGGTGCCTCGGGCCCCGGAGGGCGATCGGCTCACCGCTCCCGTCCCAGGCGGCCACGGCCCCCAGGACCCCGAACTCGACCACGCGCACACACCTCAACGTACACGCGTTCATCCGTTGCTCATTCGCTCCCCGGACGCTGGGGGCATCGGCACCACCCGACCCGGACGCGGATGCCGCCCCACCCGCCGTACCACCGAGGAGAACCCCGCCGTGAAGCCCACCATCGCCGGATTCGAGTACCAGCGCGTCTCCGTCGCCGACGACGTGTCCCTTCAGGTGGCCGTGGGAGGGACCGGCACGCCCGTCGTCCTGCTGCACGGCTTCCCGCAGACCCACCTGATGTGGCGCCATGTCGCCGCGGACCTGGCCGCCGACCACACGGTGATCTGCCCCGACCTGCGCGGTTACGGCGACAGCGACAAGCCGCGCGAGGACGGCCCCGACACCTACTCCAAGCGGACCATGGCCGATGACGTCGTCACCCTCGCGCGCGAGCTGGGGCACCCCCGGTTCGCGCTGGCCGGGCACGACCGGGGCGCGCTGGTGGCCTTCCGCGCGGGCCTCGACCACCCGGACGCCGTCTCCCACCTGGCCTGTCTGGACGTCCTGCCGACGCTCGACATGTGGGACGCCCTGCACGGCACGTCGGCCGCGGTCGCCTTCCACCTCTACCTGATGGCCCAGCCGCCCGGTCTTCCCGAGCGGATGATCGCCGCGAGCGCGGACGCGTTCTTCGGGCACTTCCTCGACGTGTGGGCGAACCGGCCCGACGCGATCCCGCCGCGGGTCCGGGCCGAGTACCTGCGCGCCTGCCGCGAGGCGGTGCCGTCGATCGTCGCCGACTACCGCGCCTCCGCGGGCATCGACGTCGAGCACGACCAGGCCGACCGGGCCGCGGGGCACAGGCTGGGCATGCCGGTGACCGTGCTCCAGCAGGACTGGGGCGCCGCGCTCGGTTTCGAGGCCACCGCGCTGTGGGGTGCCTGGGCCGAGGACCTCCACCACACGACCGTCTCCTGCGGCCACTTCATGGCGGAGGAGGCCCCGGCGGACGTGGCGAAGGCCCTGCGGGAACTCGTCCTGCGGCGAGCCTGATCCATCGCCGCCGGCTACCCCTCCCCCGCGTGGTCCGCAGCAGGTACGGCGGGAGAGGGTTTCCCTGAACGTGGACGAGTTCACACCGAGGACGGCTACGGCCAAGCGCGCAGCTTCTTCCCGGAGTTGGTGGACGAGTGCCGGGAGACGACCTCACCGTGGGGGGCGAGGGCTGAGCGGCAGCTCGGCCATCCGGAGGTTCCAGCGCCCGGCGCGGCCGGTGAGTTCCACGGTGGACAGGGGTGGAACGTCGATCCGCCAGAACGCCTGCGGCGGTGCGCCCAGCGCGTGCAGCACTGCGGCCCGCGCCACCGCCTGTTCGACCACCGCGAGCACCCGCCCCGCGTCGGACGGCAGCGCGTCCAGCCAGGCGGCCACCCGGTCGCAGAGCTGCGCCACGCTCTCGCCGCCGTGCGGCACCGCCTGCGGGTCCGCGAGCCAGCCGGCCAGCCCCGCCGCGTCGGCCGCCGCGACCTCGTCGAGGGTGCGGCCGTACCAGGAGCCCATGTCCAGGTCCCGCAGCGCCGGTTGCGGTGTGACGGGTTCCCATCCGAGGGTCCGGGCCGTCTCGGTGCAGCGCCGCGAGGGTGCCGTGCAGTGGGTGGCGGCCCGCGGGAAGGCTCCGGCGAGCGCCCGCACCCGGTGCAGTGCCCGCTCGTCGAGGGGGGCGTCGGCGAAGCGGACGTCGCGTTCCGTGCGGGCGGCGGCGCACAGCAGGGTGAGCCGGACGGTCATGCGGGCCCTTTCGTCGAGTCGCCGGGGGTGGTTCATCGTAGGTGGCGTACGCCATGTTGGCCGAGGCCCGCATTGCCCCTACCATCTGGGACGACAAGGACGACGGCGCCACGGAAGTCCGGTGCAAGCCCGGCACGGTCGCGCCACTGTGTGCCGCCCCTCGGCCGACGAGGTGGCGGTGAGTCAGACCCAACGCCGTCGTCGAGTGCTCCACACGATGCGGGACGCGTTGTTCCCGAGGAGGTCTCGCCATGGCGCAGTCCACTGCCGCCCCCACGCCCACCACCCCTGCCCTCACCCCGTTGCCGGTGCGGGCGCTCGCCCCCTGGGCCGTCTTCTTCGGCGTCCTGATGCTGGTCCTGCTGTACTTCGTCGGCGCCGAGCAGGGCGCCACCGCACTCGTCTCCGGCGAGGGCGTCCACGAGTGGGTGCACGACGCACGCCACCTGCTCGGCTTCCCCTGCCACTGAGGCGGGGACCGTCATCATGAACTCCACAGTCGTACGCGCCCTGTTGGCGCGCGGCATGCTCGCCGGACTCGGTGCCGGCGTCCTGGCCTTCGTCTTCGCCTACCTGGTCGGGGAGGGCCCGGTGGACGCGGCCATCGCCTTCGAGGAGGCGGGCTCCCATGAGCACGGCGAGGAGCTCGTCAGCCGTTCCGTGCAGTCGACGGCCGGACTCGCCACCGGCGTCCTCGTCTTCGGGGTCGCCATCGGCGGCATCATGGCGCTGGCGTTCTGCTTCGCGCTGGGCCGGATCGGCAGATTCGGCGCACGGGCGACGGCGGGGCTCGCGGCGCTCGGCGGGTTCCTCACCGTCTACCTCGTGCCGACCCTCAAGTACCCGGCGAACCCGCCCGCGGTGGGTGACCCGGACAGCATCGACCAGCGCACCGCCCTGTTCGTGCTGATGATCGCGCTCAGCGTGCTCCTCGGGATCGGCGCGGTCCTGCTGGGCCGCAGGCTCGCCCCGGGCTGGGGCAACTGGAACGCCTCCACCGCGGCCGCCGTGGCCTTCGCCGCCGCGGTGGCGGTGGCGATGGTCGTCCTGCCCGCCGGGGACAACACCCCGAAGGGCTTCCCGGCCACCGACCTCTGGGAGTTCCGTCTGGCCTCCCTCGGCGTCCAGGCCGTGCTGTGGGCGGCGTTCGGGCTGCTGTTCGGCTTCCTGGCCGAGCGGGTCCTCGAACCGGGGCGGACCCGGAACGAGGTCTCCGCGCTCGTCGCCTGACGTGAGGGCTTCCGCCGGGGGCGCGCCCGGCGGAGCCCACCACGTGGTCCCACGACGGCCGCGGGACGTCGCGGTGCCGTCATGAGCTGCGGCTGTTCAGCCGGCGGGTGCCGGGCGCCGAAGCCGTGCGCCCACACGGGCCCGGCGTCACCGGTCGCACGGGGGCCCGGTGTCACCGGTCGAACGGGGCCCGGCATCACTTGTCGCGCGGGCCCCGCGTCCTCATGTGCCGGACCGGCACGTCCATCCCGAACCAGGCCTCCGCCAGCCCGTTCAGCGTTCCCTCCTCCGGCGCGCCCAACTCCCGCATGTACCACGGCAGATCGCTGTAGACGTGCAGCAGGGCGTGGGCCATCAGCACGGCGGGGTCGAAGGCGTGGCCGTAGGAGGCGGTGAGGCGGGACATGAGGCGGGCGTCGCCACGGGTGACGAACACGCCGACGCCCACGAAGTCGTAGGCCGCGTCGCCGATCATGGCGGGCTCGAAGTCGAAGAGTCCGGTCAGGCGCCACCCGACGGGGTCGACGAGGAAGTGCTGCCGCATCACCTCGGTGTGCAGCAGGGTCCGCCGCGGAGCGCGCGGCAGGGCCACCGAGTCCAGAAACCCCGGGATCTGTCGCAGCCACGGCTCCCGCAGGCCGTTCCGGCGCTGCTGCTCGGCCGTCTCCTCGCGGCGGTGGTCCAGGAAGGCACCCCAGTCACCGGGTCCGAGGACGTCTTCGAGCGGAGCCGGGTCGAGTGCGTGCAGTGTCGCGAGCACCGTGCCGATCTCGCTGACGAGCCGCTCGCGGTCGTGCCGCGGGACGTGGCCCCAGACCCGGGCGAGGTTCTCGCCGTGGAGCCGGGACATGAGGACGTACCGCCAGCCGTTCTCGTCCTCACCACAGGCGTGGACCGCCGGCGTCGGCACCGGGAGCCGGTTGTGGACGTGTGCGAGCACCCGGCCCTCGGCGACACCGTGCCGCGCGGCCGGGCGCGGAAAGAGCTTGAGAACGAAATCCTCGCCCACTGTGTACACCGGCTGCGAACCGTCGGGGAGCCGGGTCAGCGGGCTGCCGCGCAGGCCGAGGCGGACGCAGAGGTCCTCCACCCCGGGCCGTAGGACCGTGTCCTCGCGGACGACCGCGTTCCACTCTTCGTCGGTGTCCACCAGGGGCAGCATGGTCGGGACCGTAGGGCACCCGCGACCCGGCGGCAACGCGTTTCCGGCACGACGGAAGGGCCGGACACCCGTCTGTCCGGCCCTTCCGCACCTACCGGGTCAGCCGCCGTTCAGGCGGGCGCGCAGGAGCTTCTTGCCGAGCTCGGCACCCTTTCGGCTGTCCGCCTGGGCCTTGCGGAACAGGTCGGCGACCTCCGTGTCCTTGGCGCGCTCCGCGTCCTGGATGTAGCTCTCCAGTCGCAGCGCGTTGCTCAGGCACGCCTCCACATACCAGATCAGGTTGTAGTCCTTGTCCGGCGTGCCGGTCGCGCCGCCGGTCTCCGTGCTGCTGGTCATTCCGGCCTCCTCCAGCGGTAGTCGTTCCGGAGCCGGACGAGTACCCGCCATCCGCAGGTCAGTCCACCCGGGGACGAAAACGCGCCAACGGGTCGGCCCCTTGGGCCTCCGGGCAGCTCGACGGCGGAGAAACGTCACGGGGGGCGCGACCGGTCCCCCGTTCCGGTCGTTCCCCCCGCGGTGCCTCGAACCTACGTGACCTGCGCACCCTTGTGAATCGCGTCGATGCCCGCTGTGCGCGGCACAGGGCTCACCCGTGCACAGGTGCGCCCGAATCGCCAGGATGGCCTGGATCGTCAGGATGATCAGGATGATCCGGATGGCCCTGGTCGTCGCGGGGCAGGTCGGGGTGGGCGAGTTCGCCCGTCGCGAGATGGGCCAGGACGACCTCGTACAGGTCACCGCCGGAGGCGAGCAGCCGGCGTTCGAGGACCGGCTCGGCGCTGCGGACGTGATCGCGCACGGTCTGCGCGTGGACGGCCAGTGTCCGCGCGGCCCGTTCCGCGTTGCCGCCCGCGGCAATCCAGCTCCGCAGGGTGCGGCGCAGGTCGCGGCCGTCGCCGTCCAGTCGCCCCAGCAGCTCCCGTGCCCAGGTCTCCAGCGCGGGTCCGGCCAGTAGGTCGTCCAGACGGGCGCGGGGCTGCCGGGTGCCGCCGTTCTCGTCCTGGCCGTCCGCGAGGCTCACCTGCGTGCTCAGGGCCAGGTGGACGGTCGCGCGCACGGCCAGGTCGGTGAAGTCGGTGCGCAGCAGGGACTCGACGCGTTCCATCCGGGCGCGGACCGTGTTGCGGCTGACACCGAGAACCTTGGCCGCGCTCACAGCCGTGAACTCCAGGCCGAGGCGGGTGGTGGCGAGCAGTTCGGCGCGGGTGTGGTGCGGCAGCGTGTCGAGCGGGCGCAGCAGCCGGGCGGTCCACGCTCGCAGCGCGACGGGGTCCATCAGTCGCTCGGGGCGGTTGCGTTCGGCGTACAGAGCCGCCTTGTCCGGCCGTACGCGTGCCACGGCCAGAGCGCTGACCGCCTGTCCGTAGGCGGTGGCGGTCCGGGCGAGGCTCTGCCGGGCGCTGCCGCCGAGCAGGGTGCCGGGGGTGCGGTCGACCAGTGAGCGCAGGGCCGCGCCTGCCGCGTCCCCGGTGGTCACGATGATCACGTGCCCGTCCATGGCCGGGCAGCGCACCACCAGGGCCCGGTCGCCGGTCAGGCCGAGGCACTCCTCGGCGAGCCGGTCGCGTTCCGCCGCGTCGCCCTCAAGGACGTAGACGCACGCCGTGTCGGTGTCGAGCAGACCCGGCCACAGTCCCGCGGCGACCCGGCGCGCCGAGACGGTGTCCTCGACCATGAGCAACTGGAGTATGGCCAGGCGCAGATCGGACGTGGCCCGCTTCAGGCGCCGCCCGGCCTCGGTCGTCTCGCGGGCGCGCAGCAGGAGTTCGAGGACCTGGACGGTGTGCGTGAGGATGTCGGAGGTGCGCCGGTCGAAGGGTTCCGGGCGGGCCACCGCGAGCACTCCCGCTCCGCCGGACGCCGGGTTCGGGTGCTCCACCCTGACCAGCCGCAGGTGACTTCCCCCTTCCTCGGTGGCCGCCGAGGCGAGGCGTCCGGTGAGGATGCCGGCGACGAGGCTCTCGTCCAGCGGCATCGGGGTTCCGGCGACGAGGGTGCCGCTGTCGTCCTGGAGGACGGCCGTGCCGTGCACGGTCTCCGCGAGCCAGGCGACGACCTTGCGGACGTCCCGTCCCGTGGGCCGCAGATGGTCGAGGAGTTCCCGCGCCCATGCCGGGGTCTGGGCGTCCGCCGCCCGACCGCCACCGCGTCCACCCCCCTGACCTGCCACGTCACCCTTCTCCTCGCCCTGCGCGTCCCCTGACAACACCGCTCGGGACGTTACCTCACGAGCAGCGGAGGGGCGCTTGTCGGTTGCGGTCGGGTGACGGAGGGGGTGGCTGGGTGGCGTTGCGGGGCTGCACGGACCCACGGGGCGGTCGAGGGCTGGCGACGGCTGGCCGGCCAGGCCCGCACCGCTGCGGCTCCGGCACCGACTGCGGCTGCGGCTGCGGCTGCGGCTGCGGCTGCGGCTGCGGCTGCGGCGGGATGGTGCGCGGCCGTGCCGAGGGGTCGCCCGGAGGCGTGCGGCGGGGGGCGTGTCGCTGGACCGCGATCGCGTGCCGCGCGCGTGGCCGATTCGCCGGGCCGCACCAGGCTGAGCCCGCGGAGCCGACTCGCCAAGCCGCCATGGGGTCGAGTGTGAGTCGCCGGCTCCTGGCTGGGTGGCGTTGTGGGGCTGCACGGCCCCACAGGTCGGTCGAGGGCTGGTGACGGCTGGCCAGGTCCGCAGCGCTGCGGCGGGATGGTGCGCGGCCGTGCTGAGGAGTCGCCCGGAGGCGTGCGGCGGGGGCCGTGTCGCTGGACCGCGATCGCGTGCCGCGTGTGTCGCCGATGGCCGATTCACCGAGCCGCGACAAGCCGGAGCCCGCGGAGCCGACTCGCCAAGCCGCCACGGAGTGGCGTGTGAGTCGCCAGCTCGCCGTCACGCGGAGCACGCGTGGCCGTTTCTCCGGGCCACGGTCGCGTGGAGCCTGAGCCTCCCCCCGCCGTCCACGACCTCACCGTGCGGTCACTCGCCGCGGGGACGCATCCCGGGTGGACGCCATGGGGAGCGGCCCCGGCAGTCGACGTCACCCCGGCCTGCGGCACTGCCGTGGGCCGACCGCATAAGCTCGACGGATGGCGAAGTACTTCGACGTGCACCCCGACAACCCGCAGCCCCGCACCATCTCCCAGATCGCCGAGAGCATCCGCTCGGACGCGCTGATCGCGTATCCGACGGACTCCTGCTACGCGCTCGGGTGCCGGCTGGGCAGCCGTGACGGCATCGACCGGATCCGGACCATCCGTCATCTGGACGACCGGCACCACTTCACCCTGGTCTGCCAGGACTTCGCGCAACTCGGACAGTTCGTACGGGTCGACAAGGACGTGTTCCGCGCGATCAAGGCGTCGACGCCCGGCAGTTACACCTTCATCCTCCCGGCGACGAAGGAGGTGCCGCGCATGCTCCAGCACCCGAAGAAGAAGACGGTCGGCGTGCGCATCCCCGACCACGTCGTGACCCAGGCACTGCTCGCCGAGCTCGGGGAACCGCTGCTGTCGAGCACCCTGCTGCTGCCGGACGAGGAGGAGCCGATGACCCAGGGCTGGGAGATCAAGGACCGTCTGGACCATGTGCTGGACGGGGTCGTCGACTCCGGCGACTGCGGCACCGAACCGACGACGGTGATCGACTTCTCCGGCGGCGAGGCGGAGATCGTGCGCTACGGCGCGGGGGACACCAGCCGGTTCGAGTAAAGCGGCGCCCAAGTGGCAGGGGCCGCGACGGGCAAGTGGATGGTACGTGCAACCATGTGCCCCGGCCCGGTCCCGCCGGGCCGGCGACCTGCTCGCCGTCGCACGCGCAGAGAGGCACTCCCCCCATGACCTCCGTACAGGGAACCGCCGTCGACATCCCCACCGAGGACGGTGTCGCCGACGCCTATCTCGCCCACCCGGGCGACGGTGCGCCCCGGCCGGCCGTCCTGCTCTTCCAGGACGCGTTCGGGCTGCGCCCCCACCTCAGGTCGATGGCCGACCGGCTGGCCGGGGCCGGGTACACGGTCCTCGTACCCAACGTCTTCTACCGGCACGGACGCGCGCCGGTCGTCGAGCTGCCCGAGTTCATCGACCCCGACGCGCGGCCGGAGATCTTCGACGCGGTCACTCCGCTCGTGCGGTCCCTGACCCCCGAGCTCGCGATGCGGGACGCCGGGGCGTATCTGCGCTGGCTGGCCGACCGCCCCGAGGCGGCCGACGGTCCCGTAGCCCTCACCGGCTACTGCATGGGCGCACGGCTGTCGCTGCTGACCGCCGGCACCTATCCGGACCGGGTGGCCGCGGCGGCCGGCTTCCACGGCGGACGCCTGGCGACCGACGCTCCGGACAGCCCGCATCTGGTGGCCGGGGACATCACCGCCGAGGTGTACTTCGGTCACGCCGACGACGACCCGTCGCTGCCCCCGGAGCAGATCGAGCGGCTTGCCGCCGTGCTCACCGAGGCCGGGGTCCGCCACCGCTGCGAGGTCTACGACGGCGCCCCGCACGGTTTCACCCAGGCCGACACCGCCTCGTACCACCCCGAGGCCGACGAGCGGCACTGGACGGCACTGCTGGACCTGCTCAAGCGCACGTTCTAGGCGGAGCCCGGTGAGGGTGCTGCGGCTCGACGCGCAAGCGGTGCCGGGGGCGGGACCGAGGCCCCGGGCAAGCCGTCGAGACCAAGCCCTCCATCACTTTGTGTTACCATCTAACCTTTGCGCGCTCATGACTTCCTGCCGGGCCTTCCTCGGTACGTCCCTCTGCGGAAGGCTCTTTCATGAACCACCCCCACCAGCCCGACCAGCCCGACCACCCCGGCCACCACGGCCCGGTGTCCCCCGCCTCCTTCGCCGATCTGGCGCTCCCGGCCGAGGTGCTGCGGACCCTCGCCGAGCACGGGGTGCGCGAGCCGTTCCCGATCCAGGCGGCCACACTGCCCGACGCCCTCGCGGGACGCGACGTCCTGGGGCGCGGGCGCACCGGGTCGGGCAAGACGCTGGCGTTCGGCCTCCCGCTGCTGGTCCGGACGGCCGGGCGGCGCGCGGAGGCGAAGCAGCCCCTGGCACTGGTCCTGGTGCCCACCCGGGAGCTCGCCCAGCAGGTCACCGAGGCGCTGGCACCGTACGCCGAGGCACTCCGGCTACGGATGGCGGCGGTCGTCGGCGGGATGTCGATCGGCCGGCAGATCGCCGCGCTGCGCGAGGGTGCCGAGGTCGTCGTCGCCACCCCCGGCCGGCTGCACGACCTCGTCGAGCGCAAGGCGTGCCGTCTGGGCCGGGTGCGGATCACCGTCCTCGACGAGGCCGACCAGATGTGCGACATGGGCTTCCTGCCGCAGGTCACACAGGTGCTCGACCAGGTGGGGCCCGAGGGCCAGCGGATGCTGTTCTCGGCCACCCTGGACCGTGACGTCGACCACCTGGTCAGCAGCTACCTCCACGACCCCGTCGTCCACTCGGTGGACCCGTCCGCGGGTGCCGTCACGACGATGGACCACCACGTCCTGGTCGTCCACGGCCCCGACCAGTACGCCGTCACCACGGAGATCGCCGCCCGTGACGGCCGTGTGCTGCTGTTCCTGGACACCAAGCACGGTGTCGACCAGCTCACCCGGCACCTGCGGGCCGGCGGGGTGCACGCCGCGGCCCTGCACAGCGGCAAGTCCCAGCCGCAGCGCACCCGCACCCTCGCCCAGTTCAAGGACGGGCAGGTCACCGCCCTGGTCGCCACCAACGTCGCGGCCCGTGGCCTGCACGTCGACGACCTGGACCTCGTGGTCAACGTGGACCCGCCCACCGACGCCAAGGACTATCTGCACCGCGCGGGCCGCACCGCACGGGCGGGAGAGTCCGGCAGGGTCGTCACCCTGGTGCTGTCGGGTCAGCGCCGTGAGACGAGCCGTGTGCTGGCCGAGGCCGGCATCGAGCCGACGGTCACCAAGGTGCGCTCGGGCGAGGCGGAACTGAGCCGGATCACCGGCGCCAGGGCTCCGTCCGGCACCCCGCTCGACGGCGGGCCCGCCGCGTCCCGGCCCAAGAACACCAACGCTCCCTTCCGCGGGCTGGGCACCAGCAAGGACACCTCCCGCGGCACCGGCGGCAGGTCCCGGAAGGCCGGTGAGGCCCGCAAGCTCGCCGAGGCCCGCCGGGCGGCCCAGGTGCGACGCGGCGGCTGAGCACCGCTGCCCGGCGTCGACGGGAGCCGTCCGGGCCGCCCGCCGATCCCCGAACCGGCAACCGGCGGACGGACGAAGGGCGACTCCGGTCCCCGAACCGGCAGGCGGGCAAAGGACGTTGGCGCATAGGTTGTGGCGTGACCGATCGACGCCCCGGCCGAAGGACGGACCCGCCTCATGACCGATCCGGTGACGACGCCCGAACCCACGGAACACCCGGAGATCGACACCTCGGTGCCGCACTCGGCGCGCATCTGGAACTACTGGCTCGGCGGCAGCGACAACTACCCCGTCGACAAGGCGGCCGGCGACGCCTACACCGCCGTCTTCCCCGGCATCGTCACGATCGCCCGCGGCAGCCGCGCCTTCCTGCGCCGCGCGATCACGTATCTGGTCGCCGAGGCGGGCATCCGGCAGTTCCTGGACGTCGGCACCGGCCTTCCTACCGCGCAGAACACCCACGAGGTCGCGCAGCGGCTCGCGCCCGACGCCCGGATCGTCCACGTCGACAACGACCCGATGGTCCTGGCCCACGCCCGCGCCCTGCTCACCTCCACCCCCGAGGGGGCCACCGCCTACCTCGACGCCGACGCGACGGACCCGGACCGGATCCTCGCGGGCGCCGCCCGGACCCTCGACCTGGGCCGGCCGGTCGCGGTCGTCCTCAGCAACCTCCTCGGACACATCGCCGACCACAAGCAGGCCCGCTCGATCGTCACCCACCTGATGGGCGCCGTCCCGCCGGGCAGTCACCTCTGCGTCAACGACGGCTCGCTCGGCGTCGACCCGGTCTTCGAACGGGCCCAGGCCCACTACAACGACAGCGGCGCCGTCCCGTACGTACTGCGCACCGTCGACGAGATCACCCGCTTCTTCGACGGACTGGAACTGGTCGAACCCGGCGTCGTACCGGTCACGCGATGGCGTCCGGACCCCGGTTCGCCCGTCCCCGAGGTCGTCGCCGAGCACGGTGGACTGGCCCGGAAGCCGTAGCGGCGAGCGGCGGTGCCCGGAGCACGCGGCCCGACGCGGAAGGTACCGCGGTCGTGCGCGCACCGCGCTGCCTACCGCAGCGTGTTCTCGTCGTCCGTGGACATGTCCTGGGTGCCGATGACCGAGAGCAGATCCAGTTGGGCGGCGGCCTCGGTGCCGGGCGGGGCGCTGAACCAGAGCAGGCGCTGGCGTCCGTCCTCGCTGAACAGGGTGTGGCAGTCGACCGCGACGACTCCCAGCGCGGGGTGGACGATCCGCTTGTGGTCGACGCGCCGCAGCGCCACGTCGTGGGTGTCCCACAGGGCGCTGAACTCCGGGCTGCGCCGCCGCAGGTCGGCCACCATCGCGGTGACTTCCGTGTCGCGGCCGCGCCGGGCGGCGACGGCCCGGAGGTCGGCGACGAAGGCCCTGGAGTGCTGGGGATGGTCCTCGGCGGGATAGACGCTGCGGGAGGCGGGGTCGGTGAACCACCGGTGGACGAAGCTCCCGGGCATGCCGCGGCGGACGGGGGTGCGGCCGATCAGCGCGGCGCCCAGTTCGTTCTGTACGAGGGTCTCGTGCAGGTCGGTGATGATCTGCGCCGGTGTCGTGGTGAGCCGGTCCAGCAGACCGAGCAGCGCCGGCTGGGCATGGGCGTTCGGTCCCCGGGCCACCGTGGGCACGGGCCGGTCGGCGAGGTGGAACAGGTGGTCGCGCTCGTCGCCGCCCAGACGCAGCGCCCGGGCGAGCGCGGCCAGCACCTGCGCGGAGGGCTGGACGTCCCCTCCGCGTTCGAGTTCGGTGTAGTAGTCCGCCGACAGACCGGCCAGTTGTGCGACCTCCTCGCGCCGCAGGCCAGGGACCCGGCGCCGCGGCCCGGTGGGCAGCCCGACGTCGGAGGGCCGTACGCGATCGCGCCGGGACCTCAGGAACGCGGCGAGCTCGGCAAGGTTCATCCCGCCATCATCACGCGGCACGCGGCGGCGGAGCCAGGGGACGCCGACCCCAGGGTGCGCGCAGCCCTGGCTGTGCCTGCCGCACCGGACGACCGTGGTGTGCGCACCGTTCGCCCACCCCACAGACAGATGGAGCAGCACCCCATGCCGTTCGCGAACTTCAAGGTCCCCGCCGGCACCCTCACCGAGGAGCAGAAGCAGCAGATCGTCACCCGCGCCACCGAGCTCTACGTCGACATCTACGGCGAACGCGCCCGCGCCACCACCCTCGTCCTCGTCGAGGAGGTCACCGACGGCGGCTGGGGCATCGGCGGCCACGTACTCACACTCGCCGAGCTCAACCGGACCGAGGGGAGTTGACCGCTCGACGGTGAGGGGAGCGGTGGCCCGGGGACGCCGGGTCCGCCCACGGCGGAGGTCTGAGCGAGGCCGGCCGCGGTCGGCTCCAGGGTCGTGGCTCTCGGGCGGCGGCGCTCCCGCCTGCGGCCTCGGTGCAAGACGGGCCGCCGCACATGCAGCGGTCCTGCACCGCGTGCGGGCGGGAGCGTCACCAGCGGCTGCCCGGGCCGTCACCTCAGCCATGCAGCGTTCCCCGGCACGGCTGAGCTGCTGCACCATGGACCGATGCGCTCTCATTTCCTCGGGATCCCGGAGTTGACGGGGACTCCCGCCGTCGCCGTCGTCATCGACGTCCTCCGTGCGTTCACGGTGGCCGCCCAGGCTTTCGCCGGTGGCGCCGAGAAGATCGTTCTGGCCCCCTCGGAGGACGAGGCCCTGGAGCTGAAGGCCCGGCAGCCGGGCTGGCTGGCCCTCAAGGACGGTGCGCCCGCGCCCGGGTTCGACGCGTACAACTCCCCGGCCATGCTGGCGGACCACGACCTCGACGGCCGCACCGTCGTGCAGAAGACGACCTCGGGCACGGTCGGCGCCCTGGCGGTGGCCGACGCCGGGCTGCTGCTGTGCGCGAGTTTCGTCGTGGCCGGCGCCACCGCGCGGCTGCTGCGGGAACGCGGAGCGCGGGAGGTGACGTTCGTCGTCACCGGCGAGGAGGGACGGGCCGAGGAGGATCGCGCCTGCGCCGAGTACGTGGCGCGGCGCGTGGAGTCCGACGAGGTGGACGCGGAACCGTATCTCCGTCGTGCGCGGGACTCGCGCTGGGCGGCCTCGCTGGAGCGGGGTGCGCGGGAGGGACTGCCGGGTGTCCATCCGGACGACGTCCGCCTCTGCCTGGAGGCCGACCGGTTTCCGTTCGCCATGGCCGCGGCCCGCGAAGACGCCCTGATGGTGCTGCGGCCGGTGCCCGCCCCACCCGGGTGACACCGCACCGATGACTTCCGCGGCAGCGCCGGGTCTCCCCCGTATACGACTCCGCAGAACGGATGTGATGACCGTGCCGACCAGTTCCGCCCACGCCAAGGTCAACGGCCTGGAGATGTACTACGAGACCCATGGCGCCGCCCCGGACGGGAACCGCCCGCTGGTGCTGCTGCACGGCGGTGGCCTCACCGTCGATCTGACCTTCTCCGCCGTACTGCCCGCCCTGGCCGCCGACCGGCGGGTCGTCGCCCCCGAACTGCAAGGACACGGCCGTACCGCCGACACCGACCGTGCGATGACGGTCCCGGATCTGGCCTCGGACGCGGTGGCGCTGCTCGACGAACTCGGCATCGAGCAGGCCGACTTCCTCGGGTTCAGCCTCGGCGGGCTGACCGCGCTGGAGATCGCGGTGCGGCGTCCGGAGCGCGTCGGACGGCTCGCGCTCGCCGCCACCATGTACACCCAGGAAGGGGTCCACGACGACGTCCGCGTCCCGGACTACAGCTCGCCCCGGCTGCCCAGCCAGGACGACTTCCAGCGGATGGCCGACACCTACGCGGCCGTCGCGCCCCACCCCGAGCACTTCCAGGACTTCCTCTCCAAGGTCTCGGCGGCCGCCCACGCCCCGTTGCCCTGGACCGCCGACGACCTGCGCGGACTGCGGGCGCCCACCCTGCTGCTCCTCGGCGACAGCGACTTCGTACGGGTGGAGCACGCGGCCGAGATGCAACGGCTCATCCCCGACGCGCGGTTGGCCGTCCTGCCGGCCACCACGCACATGGCCCTCATGCAGCGGAGCTCCCTGCTGCTGCCGCTGCTGGGCGAGTTCTTCGCGTGACGTGGGTGCCGGCAGCGGCGCCGGTACCGGCGGCGGACCCCTCCCCGTCGAACGGCATCACCCGTATCGCGGGAATGCTGAAAAAGCTCAACTCTTGCAGAGGCGCGCGGCGCTGGAGACCGCATGGCCGAAACTCGCCGCCATGTGACCAAAGTTCAACAAAGCCCAGCGGGAGTCCGGTGCTTACTTGCGGTAAGGCCTTGCTGAACCGGATCCCGAGCCGTAACCCTTCCTCCACAACCAGCCATGGCTCTGGGGGGAGTTGGCTTATGGAAGGCACGGTCGACGGGTTTCGCTACGGCGCGGTGACCCCGGTCGCCGCCTATCTCATGGCGTGCCTGGGAGGGGCTCTGGGGCTGCGCTGCATCGTGCGCACCCTGCTCAGCACCCAGTCGTGGAAGGCCGGCTGGCTGGCGCTCGGCGCCGCCTCGATCGGCTGCGGCATCTGGACGATGCACTTCATCGCCATGATGGGCTTCCGGGTCGTGGAGACCCGGGTCCGCTACGACGCCGGGCTCACGGTCCTCAGTCTCGCCGTCTCCATCGTCGTCGTGGGCGTCGGCGTCTTCATCGTCGGCTATCGCGGTGCCAGCACCCTCACCCTGTCCTTCGCGGGCGTGATCACCGGGCTCGGCGTGGCGGCCATGCACTACCTCGGCATGGCGGCACTGCACCTCGACGGGACGGTCCGGTACGACGCCGCCGTCGTCGCGCTGTCCGTGGTCATCGCGATCGTCGCCGCGACCGCGGCCCTGTGGGCGGCCGTCACGATCCGGGGCTTCCTGACGAGCCTCGGGGCCAGCCTGATCATGGGCATCGCCGTGACGGGGATGCACTACACGGGCATGTCGGCGGTCAGCGTCCATGTGCACGGCACGACCGGCGGCTCGTGGGCGGGAGACTCGCCCACCTCGCTGCTGCTGCCCATGCTCCTGGGACCGGCGATCTTTCTGCTGCTGGCCGGAGTGGTGGTCATGTTCGACCCCCTCCTGGTGCTCGGCGAGGGCGACTGGAACCGCTCGTCCGCCTCGACTCCGCGCACCGGGGCGTCGTCCGGCTCACTCCCCGACGACCGGGACGACGGGGACGGGAAGGACCAGGACGTCAGGGTGGTCCACGCCCGCGCACCGCAGGATCCGCAATGGGCCGCACCGCACAGCAGGCCGAGGTGAGACCCGTTCCGGACCACCCCCGGAGTGCCCCGCGGACCGGTGACGTCCGGTCGGCGGGGCTGCCGTGGGGCACTCCCCTTCCCGGCCGGTCCTAGATCGTTGTTACGGTGCACCGGTGTCTGACTCCTCACGCGATACCGCCGAAGGCGCCGGCTGGGGCTCCGCCCGACTCGGCGAGTACAGGCGGCTGATGCCGCCCAAGGTCGAGAAGATCTCCTGGCTGGACCCGAAAACGCTGTGGGCGGCCCGCAACGGCGTGGTCGCCTCCTGGTTCGGGGATCCCACCGGCCGTACCCGAAGCCGCTGGGTGGCCCAGCGCGCGGCGGCCGGCGCACCCGCCGACAAGGTGATCCGGCGGGCGGACCCGGACCGGTTCTCGTTCATGGTCATCGGTGACACCGGCGAGGGCGACGACCCTCAGTACGCCGTCGTACCAGGCTTTCTGAGGGTCAGTCAGGACACCCGGTTCGCGGTCGTCGCCAGTGATGTGATCTACCCGGTGGGCAGCGCGGACGACTACGGCACGAAGTTCTTCCGGCCGTACCGGGACTATCCGGCGCCGATCTACGCGATACCCGGCAACCACGACTGGTACGAGGACCTCGGCGCCTTCATGCGCGTCTTCTGCGACGACGCCCCGCCTCTGGGCCCTGTCTCTTATAA
>NZ_LJBR01000137.1 GCF_001282115.1 Streptomyces sp. NRRL B-24085
GCTCCCGACGCCCCCTCCCGAGAGCGCTCTCACCGCATCCCCGCCCCGGGGCTATCCTGATCCGCACCCGCCGACGAGGAGCCCCGAAGTGACCGAGACAGCGCCGCGCCCGACTCTGGAGGCCGTGGCGGCCCGGGCCGGGGTGTCGCGGGCCACCGTGTCCCGGGTGGTGAACGGCGGGGACGGGGTCAGGGAGCCGCTCGTCGAGCGGGTCCGCAGGGCCGTCGAGGAACTCGGCTACGTGCCCAACCAGGCCGCCCGCAGCCTCGTCACCCGGCGCCACGACGCCGTCGCCGTGGTCGTGGCCGAGCCGGAGACGCGGGTCTTCGCCGACCCCTTCTTCGCACTGCAACTGCGGGGGATCAGCAAGGAGTTGACCGCCCACGACAACCAACTCGTGCTGCTGCTCACCGAGGGCCGCGACGACCACGCCCGCGTCGGACGCTATCTCGCCGGAGGGCACGTCGACGGCGCGCTCGTCTTCTCGCTGCACCTCGACGACCCGCTGCCCGGACTGATCCAACGGGCCGGTGTCCCCACGGTGTTCGGCGGGCGGCCCGGCTGGAGCGACGGGACGACGGACGTCGTGTACGTCGACAGCGACAACCGGGGCGGCGCCCGCGCGGCCGTACGGCACCTCGCCGGACTCGGGCGCGGCCGCATCGCCCACATCACCGGCCCCCTCGACCAGACCTCCGCGGCGGACCGGCTCGACGGCTACCGGGACGTCATGGGCGACGGCGACCCGGGGCTCGTCGTGCCGGGAGACTTCACCCCGGGCGGCGGGGAGCGGGCGATGCGGGAACTCCTCGCCCGGTGCCCGGACGTGAACGCGGTGTTCGCCGCCAACGACCTCACCGCCTCCGGCGCCCTGCGCGTGCTGCGCGAGCACGGGCGTCGGGTGCCCGAGGACGTGGCGGTGATCGGCTTCGACGACATGCTGCCGGTGGCCGAGCAGACCGATCCGCCACTGACCACGGTCCGTCAGGACATCGAGGAGATGGGCCGGTTGATGGCCCGCCTGCTGCTGCGGGACCTCGACCCCGCACACGCGGGAGCCGCACCGGCGGGTGTCGTCCTGCCCACCACGCTGGTCCGGCGCGCCTCCGCCTGACCCGGTCGCCCGCCAGGGCCTGTCTGACAATTCCCGTCTGCCTCGCGACGCCAGGCACGCGCCGCCATCCTCGGACCTGCTGCGCAGGCTCTGACGGGGGACCCCCTTCGCCGCACCGGGCGCAGGCCCAAGTACGTCCAGTACGAGGGTCTGCGCCCGGCACTCTCCCAGCCTTCGGCCGGGGGACCCCCAGACACGCACCTGACGCCGCGAGGCCGCCCTCCGGGCGACGACGGGAACTGTCAGACAGGCCTCAGGCCGCCTGCCCCGGGTCGCTCTTGATCACCGCGAAGCGGGCGCCGTAGGGATCGGCCAGCTTGGCGACCCGGCCGACACCGGGCACGTCCGTGGCGGGCAGCCGGACGGTGCCGCCCAGCTCCTGCGTCCGCGCGACCGTCGCGTCGGTGTCCGTGACCTCGAAGTACGGCATCCAGTACGGCCCGGCCTGCGCCTCCAGCGGGTCGTCGACGAGCGGGACGATGCCGCCGAACATGGCGTCCTCGTCCTGACCGGCCGGCAGCACGGTGGTGTACGTGCCGCCCGGGAAGTCGACACCGTAGGTCTCCAGGCCGAGCGCCGCGCGGTAGAAGTAGGCGGCCATCGGCAGGTCGGCCGTGTACAACTCGACCCAGCACAGCGAGCCCGGCTCCTGCGTGACGTCGAGCCCCTTGTTCCGCCCGGGCTGCCAGATGCCGAAGGACACGCCCGCCTTGTCGGCGAGGATCGCCATGCGGCCCTGGTCCATCACGTCCATGGGCTGCATCAGCACCGAGCCGTGCGCCTCCTCGGCCGCCTTCGCGGTGGCGTCCGCGTCCGGCGTCTGGAAGTACACGGTCCAGGACGGCGGGCCCTGGTCCGGTGTGGTCTGCATGCCGCCCGCGGCGGTCCGGCCGGCGAGCCGGAAGAAGCCGTAACCGCCGGCCTCGGGCGGGCCCGGCTGGAACTCCCAGCCGAACAGGCCGCCGTAGAAGGTGGTGGCGCCGTCGATGTCGGGGGTGCCGAGGTCCAGCCAGTTCGGAGCGCCGGTGACATAACGGGTCGTGAGCATCTCTGCCCTCCTCTGAGGGGTCCCGTTGCCTGTACCGCCGAGTCTTGCACCGTCCACTGACAATCGCCGTCGGTACGCCGATGCGGGTCCGTGACGACTGCTGTGGCCGCCCTGGCGCGGGACGCGCCGGTTGAACGGTTTCCGCGCGCCGCCGTGCGCGCCCGCGGCGGGCAGGGGACCATCAAGGCGGCCGGAGGCCGTGAACGGCGGCGTTGATCGCGCGTTGATCGAACGTTTTTCGCCGCCCGGCACGATCTCGGCCATGCACATCGACACCATCACCCCGTCCGACCCCGCCTGGCAGGCACAGGCGTTGTGCGCGCAGACCGGGGCGGACTTCTTCTTTCCCGAGCCGGGCAGCTCGGTACGGGAGGCGAAGCGCATCTGCGGCATGTGCGAGATGCGCTCGGCCTGCCTCGAGTACGCCCTGGCCAACGACGAGCGCTTCGGCGTCTGGGGCGGCCTCTCCGAGAAGGAACGGCTGGCCATCCGACGCCGCTGCACGACCGACGAGGCAACGGGGCGGGAGTGCGGTTAGACCCCGGGCCCGGCGCGGGCACACCGATGCGCCGCCGTAACCGTACGGCGGCGTCGGTGTCGGGCGGGCCCAGCGAGAGACCGACGGTCCGCCGGACGTCCGCCGGGCCCGCCGGAGGCGTCAGGCTCCCGCGCGAGCCGCCATCCGCGCCTTGCGGGCCGCGAGCTTCTCGTCGAACTTCAGGGCCTCCGCGTCCAGCCCGTTCATGTACAGACCAAGCTCGTCCTGCGCCCGCTGCCCCTCGGGCCCGAGGCCGTCGATCTCCATGACCTTCAGGAAGCGCAGGACGGGCTGGAGCACGTCGTCGTGGTGGATGCGCATGTTGTAGATCTCGCCGATCGCCATCTGCGCGGCGGCCCGCTCGAAGCCGGGCATGCCGTGGCCGGGCATCCGGAAGTTCACGATCACGTCGCGCACCGCCATCATCGTGAGGTCGGGCGCGAGCTCGAAGGCCGCCTTCAGCAGGTTCCGGTAGAAGACCATGTGCAGGTTCTCGTCGGTCGCGATGCGCGCCAGCATGCGGTCGCAGACCGGGTCCCCGGACTGGTGGCCGGTGTTCCGGTGCGAGACGCGGGTCGCGAGCTCCTGGAAGGACACGTAGGCCACCGAGTGCAGCATGGAGTGGCGGTTGTCCGACTCGAAGCCCTCGCTCATGTGGGCCATGCGGAACTGCTCCAGCTTGTCCGGGTCCACCGCGCGGGAGGCGAGCAGGTAGTCGCGCATCACGATGCCGTGCCGGCCCTCCTCGGCGGTCCAGCGGTGCACCCAGGTGCCCCAGGCGCCGTCCCGGCCGAAGAGCGAGGCGATCTCGTGGTGGTAGCTGGGGAGGTTGTCCTCGGTGAGGAGGTTCACCACGAGGGCGATCCGGCCGATCTCGGTGACCTTGGACTGGCCCTTCTCCCAGGCCTCGCCGTCCTCGAAGAAGCCGGGGAAGTTGCGGCCGTCGCTCCACGGCACGTACTCGTGCGGCATCCAGTCCTTGGTGACCTTCAGATGCCGGTTGAGTTCCTTCTCGACCACTTCCTCCAGCGCGTACAGCAGTCGCGCGTCGGTCCACTCGGAGGACGGGCTGCCGAGGTGAGGGGAAGTGATCGTCACAGGTGCTCCAGGGGGACGCGACAGAACATGTACGGGGTCCGGCGGGCGGCGCCGGGAACCTACGGAATCGTAGGCTACGAAACCGTAGGTTACGAGGCCGTAGGTTAAGGGTGCTGTAAAGGCCCCTGATCAGCAGTGTTCCCAGGGCATGACAAGCGGCCCCGGAACCGCAGGTCCGGGGCCGTTGGAGTGAGGGGATCACCCGATCAGGCGTACAGTTCGCGCAGGCGCACTGAGAGGCACGTCACACAGCCTTCGAGCTTCTCGAACTCGCTGATGTCGACCACCACCGGTTCGAACCCGAGGTCGGTGAGCAGCTCCGCGGTCTTCGGCGCGCTCGCCGACATGAGCAGCTTGGGGCCGCCCAGCAGGACGACGTGGGCGCCCGCCTCCTCCGGTACGGACAGGAAGCGCGGGAAGAGCGCGGGCCGGTCCACCTTGGGGATGTGCCCGATGACGGTCCCGTCGGGCAGCGCGGTGACGGCCGACTTCAGGTGCAGCACCTTGCTCACCGGCACGGCGACGACCTGGGCCCCGAGCGGTTCGAAGGCGGCCCGCACCTGCTGGACTCCGGCCGCGTTGGTGCGTCCGCCCCGGCCGACGTAGATCGTGTCACCGATCTTCAGCACGTCGCCGCCGTCCAGGGTGCCCGGTTCCCAGATCCAGTTCACCGAGCAGCCCAGGCGGGCCACGGCTTCCTCGACGCCCATGGTCTCCTCGCGCCGGGACTCGGCCCCGGGGCGCGCGATCAGGGCGACGTTCTTGTACATGACGACGGTGTCCTCGACGAACACCGAGTCCGGGCAGTCGTCCTCCGGGTCCACCTCGACGGTCTCCCAGCCGTGCGCGCGCAGGGCCTCGACGTACGCCTCCCACTGCTCGAGCGCGAGGTCGACGTCGACCTTCTCCCGCTCAACGTGCGTCACCAGACCTTCGGCGAGGCGCGGGCTGGGGCGGCGGACGAGGGCCTTCTTGCTGGGCACGAGGGAAACTCCGTATCGGCGGGGCAGGGGGGCGCGCGTGACGGGCGCCGGTCAGCCATCATGCAGCGCCGGTCCGTGTCGACAAAACCCCCGCAGTCAGGCTGTGCCCCTCCTGAGACGCTCCGGGCCCACACCACACGCGCGCGTGCACCGCCTCCCGGGCCTCCCGCGGCAGCCACACACGCGCGTGCCGCTCGCGTCCCCCGCACGTGCGTGTGCCGCCTTACGGCCCCCTGCGGCAGCCGCACGTCCGTCCCGGCGGCCCCCGCGCCGGGATGCGTGATGCCGGTCGGAGGGTGCCCGGTGGGTCCCACGGGACGGCGGGTCCGGACTGCCGCGCCGCACGCGTGACTGTCGCTCCCGGGCCCCGCGGCAACCACGCGCGCGTGTGCGGCTCGTGGGCCCCTCAGCAGGGGCCCCACGCATGGACCGCCCTGCAACCACCCGTGGCCGCCGCACCTCCGTCCCGGCCCCCCTCCACGCCGGGATGCGCGATGCCGGCCGGAGGGTGCCCGGTGGGTCTCACTGCACGGCGCGACCTGGGCGCCGCCCTGCACCTGAGGGTGCTGCTCGCGGGCCCCCTCGGCAGGGGCCCGCGCATGGGCCAGCCTGCGACCACCTGCGGCCCCCGCACCTCCTTCCTGGTGGCCCCCGCGCCGGGATGCGCGCTGCCGGTCGGAGGGTGCCCGGTGGGGCCCGCGGGACGGTGCAACCGGGGCGCCGCCGCCCGGAGCGTGGTGCTGCTGCCCCGGGCGGGCGCGGTTCCCGCCGGTGCCGTTGCCGTTGCCGTCGCTACGCGAGCGACTCCAGGGTCTGCGGAGTCACCTCCCGCAGCTCCCCGTCCAGCATCAGCCAGCGTGTGATGCCGATCGACTCCAGGAACGGCAGGTCGTGACTGGCCACGACCAGCGCGCCCTCGTACGACTCCAGGGCCGAGGTCAGCTGTCGCACGCTCGCCATGTCGAGGTTGTTCGTCGGCTCGTCGAGCATGAGCAACTGGGGTGCGGGCTCCGCCAGCATCAGCGCGGCGAGGGCCGCCCTGAAGCGCTCGCCGCCGGACAGCGTCGACGCCTGCTGGTCGGCCCGGGCACCCCGGAACAGGAAGCGGGCGAGACGGGCCCGCACCCGGTTGTTGGTGGCGCCCGGCGCGAACTGGGCCACGTTCTCGGCGACCGACAGCTCGTCGTCGAGGACGTCCAGACGCTGGGGCAGGAAGCGCAGCGGGACATGGGCCGTCGCCTCGCCCGCCACCGGCGCCAGCTCCCCGGCGATCGTGCGCAGCAACGTCGTCTTGCCCGCGCCGTTGCGCCCGATCAGCGCGACCCGCTCCGGGCCCCGCAGGTCGAGGCCACCCCTCACCCGAGCGCCGTAGGCGAGTTCCAGGTCCATGAGGGTCAGGACCGTACGGCCCGGCGGTACGGCCGTGTACGGCAGGTCGACGCGGATCTCGTCGTCGTCCCGCACCGCCTCCACGGCCTCGTCGAGCCGGTCCCGGGCCTCGGCGAGCTTCTCCTCGTGCATGATGCGGTGCTTGCCCGCGGACACCTGGGCCGAGCGGCTCTTCAGCTTCATGACGGCCCGCGGCTCACGCTTGGTGTCGTACATCTTCTGGGCGTAGCGCCTGCGGTGGGCCAACTTGATCTGTGCGTCCACCAGTTCGCGCTTCTGGCGGCGGAAGTCGGACTCGGCGACCCGCACCATCCGTTCCGCCGCCTCCTGTTCGACGGCGAGGGCCTCCTCGTAGGCGGAGAAGTTGCCGCCGTACCAGGTGACCTCCCCCGAGCGCAGGTCGGCGATCTGGTCGACCAGGTCGAGGAGTTCACGGTCGTGGCTGACCACCACCATGACCCCCGGCCAGGAGGCGACGGCCGAGTACAGCCGCCTGCGGGCGTACAGGTCGAGGTTGTTGGTGGGTTCGTCGAGGAGCAGCACGTCCGGCCGGCGCAGCAGCAGCGCGGCCAGGCGCAGCAGCACCGACTCGCCGCCCGAGACCTCGCCGATCGGGCGGTCCAACCCGACGTGCCCGAGACCGAGTTCGCCGAGGGTGGCCAGGGCCCGCTCCTCCACGTCCCAGTCGTCGCCGACGGTCTCGAAGTGCTCCTCGGACACGTCACCGGCCTCGATGGCGTGCAGCGCGGCCCGCTGCGCGGCGACGCCGAGCACCTCGTCGACCCGCAGGGCGGTGTCGAGCGTGACGTTCTGCGGGAGGTACCCGACCTCACCGGCGACGCGCACGGTGCCGTCGGCCGGGGCGAGTTCACCGGCGATGAGCTTCAACAGGGTGGACTTCCCCGACCCGCTGACCCCGACGAGCCCGGTCCGGCCGGGGCCGAAGGCGATGTCGAGGCCCTCGAGGACGGGGGTGCCGTCGGGCCAGGAGAAAAAGAGAGAGGTGCAGGTGACAGAAGCAGACATACGGGTCTCCGCGGTTGCTCGAAGCGAGAAGGGGCAAACGCGTATCGAGACACCCGCGACCACGGGAGGCGACAGGGAACCGGAGGGCACGGACAGGGTCCTGCTCGTCGGAACGGCTCGTATGCCGAGGTCGCACGCGGCGGCACACACCTCAGGTGTGTGACACGGTGTCTCAGGACCTCAGACGAGCAACGTCCTTCTCCGATCGACGGCAACAGAAGCGTTCTACAACGTACGAGGCGGCCCCAGGGCTGTCAACGAGTTAACGCGCCTTAGGAGGCCCCGTGCCCGACGGCCCGCTCTCCCTGCCGGCCCAGCTCTACCTGCTGGCCTGGGACACCTCGAAGTCCGAGACCGCCGGCGCCTCCCAGGTCCCCCAGGTGGTCCGGGCCGGTGCCCTCACCGAGCTGGCCCGGCGCGGTCTGCTCCTCGACGTGGACGGGATCGCCACGCCGGTCGACATGGACGCCGAGACCGGGGACCCGGTCCTGGACGGGCTGCTCGAGCTGGTCCGGGAGTCCCGGCCGCACCGGTGGCGGAGCTGGGTGACGCCCCACACCCGCTTCACCCTGGACGCCGTACGGGAACAGCTCACCGCGGGTGGACATCTGCGCGCCCGCAAGAGGCGGGCCCTCGGACTGTTCCCCACGCTGGAGTACGACCTGGCCCGCCCGGCCGTCGTGCGGGCCCTCCAGGAGGAGGCCCGGCAGGTCCTGCGGGGGCCGGTGCCGGCCGTGGACGTCTCCGAGCGGGACGCGGCCCTCGTCGCACTCGGCGCGGCGGCCGGGCTGCGCACCCTGCTGCCTCGCGGGGAGCATCACGAGCCCCGCGTCGAGGAGCTGGTCGAGCGCGCCGGGCAGGTGGCGCCGGTGCTGCGGGAACTGGTCCACGGGGTCCGCGGGGCGGCGGCCTCGGTCGTGGCGCGCGCCTGAACGTCGGTGTCGGATTCCTGCCAGCGCCGCCGCGGGGGCCGGTGGTTGGGTGGGGCGCATGACGAACCAGGACACGCTCCGCGACCGCGCCCTCGCCTTCCGCTCCCTGCACGTCCCCGGGACCCCGCTCGTGCTGCCGAACGCCTGGGACCTCGCCAGCGCCCGCGTCGTCGAGGACGCGGGCGCCGCCGCCGTGGCCACCACGAGCGCCGGGCTCGCCTGGGCGCTGGGCGCGGCGGACGGTGACCACCTGGACCGGGAGCGGGCCCTGGACGCCGTGCGGCGGATCGCCGCCGCGGTGGACGTGCCGGTCAGCGCGGACGTCGAGAGCGGTTACGCGCGGGACGCGGCGGGCGTCGCCGACACCGTGCGCGCGGTGCTCGCGGCGGGCGCGGTCGGGGTGAACATCGAGGACGCCAGGTACGGCGACGGGGGAGGACCGCTGCGGTCGGTCGACGAGCAGGCGGAGCGGATCGCGGCTGCCCGGCAGGCCGCGGACGCGGCGGGTGTGCCGTTGTTCGTCAACGCCCGGATCGACACGTTCCTGCGCGGGGCCGGGGGAGTGGACCTCACCGTGGAGCGGGCCGCGGCCTTCCTCGCCGCCGGCGCCGACGGGATCTTCGTCCCCGGGGCCGTCGACCCGGGGACCGTCAAGCTCCTCGTCGACGCGATCGACGGTCCGCTGAACGTCATGGCAGGACCCGGCGCCCCGTCCGTCGCCGAACTGGCCTCACTCGGCGTGGCGCGGGTCAGCGTCGGCTCGGGCATCGCCCAGGCCGCGCACGCGCTGGTCCGCCGCGCCGCGCGGGAGCTGCTGGACGCGGGGACGTACGACGCGCTGGCCGACGGGCTCGACTTCGGCGAGCTCGACGCCCTGCTGGGCGCAGGTCGGTAGGCGTTGGCGGAGGTCAGTAGGCGTCGCGCATCAGCTCGGCCAGGTCGTGGTCGAGGTCGAGCTGGAGGTGCTCCAGACCGGTCGGCACGAGGTCGTTGGTCGCCTCCAGGAACCGCCGCAGCTCGCCCGTGCGCACATGCACGACGGCGGTGCCCTCGGGGGCGTGGAACTCGAGAACGGTGCGGTCGTAGCCGTACGGCCGCACCCGGACGTCACCGTGGCCCTCGGGCTCGTGCAGGCCGGAGGTGAGCAGTTCGCGGCTGAAGGTCCAGCACACCTCGACGCCCTCCAGGGTGGCCGGGGCCGGGAAGGTCATGCGGACGGCGAACGGATCACAGCGGTCGTAGTGCAGTGTGGCGGGAATGCTCGGCATCCGCGGTGCCGCGGCGACGAGACGGGCCTCGACGGGCTGCTCGATGACGGTGGACAACGCCTTGCTCCCTCGTGACGGCTGACAGGGCTTCCGGGGTGGGACGGGCACTGGAAGAGACGTCGGAATGAGTCAATCCGTGTACACGAAGGGCGAGTGACCTCTGTCACCGTCTTCATGCACCTGTGTGATCCAGTCCCTTTCCCGTGCCCCGGGAGACACAGGTGACACCCCGCGAGCCGCTCGCCGGGCGCCCGAGGGCATCTGGACGGCGCCGGGAGCGTGGGCTAGCTTCGCCCGCCATGAGGCGCATGGGGATCACGCGAGGCAAGAGACGGACGGGCCTGACGGTACGGGCCATCACCGCGGGAGCGGCCTGTGCGGCGGCGCTGGCCGCCCTGACCGCCGTACCGGCTGCGGCGCACGGCCCGGACGGCCGTGCACCGCACTGGCAGCTCAAGGACAGCGGCACCCCCGAGGTGCGGTTCCGCGGGCTGTCGGCGGTCAGCCGGAACACCGCCTGGCTGGCCGGCACCCAGGGCACCGTGCTGCGCACCACCGACGGCGGGGCGAGCTGGCGCAACGTCTCACCGCCGGGTGCCGCCGAGCTCCAGTTCCGGGACGTCGAGGCGTTCGACGCGCGCCGGGCGGTGGTCCTGGCCATCGGGGAGGGCGAGGCGTCCCGCGTCTACCGCACCGAGGACGGCGGCGCGACCTGGACCGAGTCCTTCCGCAACACCGACGCCAGGGCCTTCTACGACTGCCTCACCTTCTTCGACCGCCGCCACGGCCTCGCCATGAGCGACCCGGTCGACGGGAAGTTCCGCATCCTGTCGACCTCCGACGGCGGCCGCTCCTGGAAGGTGCTGCCGGACAAGGGCATGCCGGCCGCCCTCGACGGCGAGGCGGGCTTCGCCGCGAGCGGGCAGTGCCTGGTCAGTTCCGGGCCCCGGGACGTCTGGCTGGCCACCGGCGGCGCCGCACGCGCGCGTGTGCTGCACTCCGCCGACCGGGGACTGACCTGGACGGCGTCCGACACGCCGATCCCGGCGGGCGACCCGGCGAAGGGGGTCTTCGCGCTCGCCTTCCGCGACCGCGTCCACGGACTCGCGGTCGGCGGCGACTACCGCCCCGACCAGAGCTCTCCCAGCGCCGCCGCCCGCACCGGCGACGGGGGCACGACCTGGCGGCCCGCCGCCACCCCGGTGCCCGCCTACCGCTCCGGCGCGGCCTGGCTCCCGCACAGCCGTACCGCCGCCCTCGCGGTCGGCCCCACGGGCACGGACCTCACCCGGGACGGCGGCCGGACCTGGCGGACCGTCGACACCGGCTCGTACGACACCGTGGACTGCACGGCCGACGGCGGCTGCTGGGCGGCCGGCGAGAAGGGACGGGTGGCACGTCTGGAGAACTGAGTGGCGGAATGCGGGGTACCCGGCCGCCGACGGCGAAAGGAGTGATCCCCCATGCCAGCCGGTTCGAACTCGAAGCGGGAACGCCAGTACGAGCACATCAAGAAGAGCGCCGAGGACCGGGGCGAGAGCACCGGACGGGCCAAGGAGATCGCGGCGCGGACGGTCAACAAGGAACGCGCCCGCTCCGGGGAGTCCAAGACCGCCAGCCGCACCTCCACCAAGGACATGTCCTCGGGCAAGCGGGGCGGCCAGCGGTCCGGGAAGGGTTCCCAGGGCCCGACCTACGACCAGCTCTACGAGGAGGCCAAGCGCAAGGGGGTCAAGGGCCGTTCGGACATGAACAAGAGCCAGCTCCAGCGCGCCCTCGGCAACAAGGGCTGACCGGTCAGCCGGGCGTCTCCCGGTACGGCTCCAGTGCCGGAGCTGTCTTCGTCGCGGCGAACTCGACGACGCGGTAGGCGCACACGCCGGCCGTGACGAAGGGGTCGCCCGCGGCGATCTCCTCGATCCGCGCACGATCCTCCGCGACGGCGATGATCACCCCGCCGTCGCGGGGGTTCTTGCGCCCGGAGGCCAGGAACACACCCCGCTGGTACTGTTCCTCCAGCCAGGCCACGTGCGCCGCCAGCACGGCGTCCACGGCGTCGAGCGGGGCGGTGTAGGTCAGTTCCAGTACGAACATGATCGCGAGCCTACGCCGTCCCGCCGTACGCTCGTGCGCACGATGACGACAGTGGACATTCCCGCGGGCTGGCCCGCGACCGAGGAAGAGGCCCGCGCGGTCCAGGACGAGTTGCGGCCGCGGACGGTCCTCGACGAGCCGGGCCCGCCGCCCGGCACCGGCCGGGTCACCGGGGTCGACGTGGCCTACGACGACGACCGGGACGTGGTCGCGGCGGCGGCCGTGGTGCTGGACGCGGCGACCCTGGAGGTCGTCGCCGAGGCCACCGCCGTCGGCCGGATCTCCTTCCCGTACGTCCCCGGCCTGCTCGCCTTCCGCGAGATCCCCACGGTCCTCGCCGCCCTCGACGCGCTGCCGTGTCCGCCCGGCCTGGTGGTCTGCGACGGCTACGGCCTCGCCCACCCCCGCCGCTTCGGCCTCGCGAGCCACCTCGGCGTCCTCACCGGCCTGCCGACGATCGGCGTCGCCAAGAACCCCTTCACCTTCACCTACGACGATCCCGGCACCCCGCGCGGTGCGTGGACGCCGTTGCTGGCGGGCCCGGAGGAGGTCGGCCGGGCCCTGCGCACCCGCGACGCGGTGAAGCCGGTCTTCGTCTCGGTCGGCCACCGCGTGAGCCTCGACAACGCCTGCGCCCACACGCTCGCGCTCACCCCGGCGTACCGCCTCCCGGAGACGACGCGCAGGGCGGACGCGCTGTGCCGACGGGCGCTGCGGGAGGCGACGTCCTGAGTACGTCGTCTGAGTATCTGTACGGATGTGCGGGCCCCGGTGCGCTCGGCAGGCTGTTCCGCATGACGACGCACCGCATGACCCACCGTTCCCCCAAGCCCCTCGCCGACCCGAACCGGCCCGTCGAGCGCGCCGTGACCGCCGCGCTGGTGCTCGGCGTGCTCGCGGGACTCGGCTGGATAGCGGGCATGATCTACACGGTGGCGGGCTGGTCCTTCTGACGAAGCCTCACCGGCTCACCGACAGACGGGTACGCACGGGCACCGCCACGCGGGTCCACCGGTTCGCCACCACGCGGGTCCACCGATCCGCTTGCCGCGCGGGCTTTCCGGCGCTCGCTGCGACGCGGGGTCACCGGGTCGCTGCCGCGCGGGTTCATCGACCCGCTGCCGTATGGGCTTCCGGCCGGTCGCCGGGCGGGTTGGCCGGTTGGCCATCCCACGGGGCCGCCGATCTGCCGCCGCGCGGGTTCTCCGGGGCTCGCTGCCACGTGGGTTCACCGGGTCGCTGCCGCGGGGGTTCATCGACTCGCTGCCGTACGGGCTTCCGGCCGGTGGCCGCGCGGGTTGGCCGGTTCGCAACCCCACGGGTTCACCGATCCGCTGCCGCGCGGGCTTGCCGGGGCTCGCTGCCACGTGGGTTCACCGGGTCGCTGCCGCGCGGGTTCATCGCCCCGCCGCCGTACGGGCTTCCGGCCGGTCGCCGGGCGGGTTGGCCGGTTGGTCACCCCGCGGGGCCGCCGATCTGCCGCCGCGCGGGTTCTCCGGCGCTCGCTGCCACGCGGGGTCACCGGGTCGCTGCCGCGCGGGTTCATCGCCCCGCCGCCGTACGGGCTTCCGGCCGGTCGCCGCGCGGGTTGGCCGGTTGGCCACCCCACGGGGGCCGCCGATCCGCCGCCGCGCGGACTCTCCGGCGCTCGCCGCCGTACGGGCCTTCCGGCCGGTCGCCGGGCGGGTTGGCCGACCCGCCGCCGCGCGCGGGTTCACCGGGTCGCCGCCACCCGGAAGGTGATCCCGGCCCGTCGCAGTCGCTCGATCAGTGCGTCCCCCATCGCCACCGCCGTCGTGACCTGACCGGACGTCTCCGGGAGGTCGTCGAAGGCCAGGGACAGCGCCGACTCGGCGAACATCTTGGCCGTCTCGTCGTACCCCGGGTCGCCACCCTTGACCTCGGTGAACACCCTCCGGCCACCGCCCTCGCCGACGAAACGCACCGAGAACCAGCTCTTGGCCCGCTTCTCGGGGCCCGGTCCGTCACCCGGTCTGACCCGGCCGGACAGCCAGCGCCGCGCGGGCGGCACCTGGGCCGCCGCGAACAGGGCGCCCACGGCCGCGACCCCGCCCACGGCCACCGGCAGCCGCCGTACGGCCGCGTAGTGCCGGTAGCGGAAGTCCGGGCCGTACCGCTCCAGCGCCTTCGCCGAGCGCCGCACGATCTGCGCGTCGATGGTCGGCAGTGGCAGGGCCCAGGCGCCCACCTCCGGCGCGTAGCGCGGGGTGCCGGTCGGCGCGGCGGCCCGCCGCCCCACCAGGCGCGGTTCGTGCCGGGAGCGGTCCCGGGCGGCGGCGGCCATCTGGCGGCCGCGGGCCATTTGGTTGAGGGCCGAGGCGAAGGTCCCGCCGGAGAACATGGCGTCCGCGGTCACGAACCCGTCGACGGTGAGCGGCACGCCCTCCGGCAGCTGCCGGACCGTGAACCAGGCACCCAGGTCGTACGGGACCGAGTCGAACCCGCAGGCGTGCACCAGCCGTGCGCCCGTCTCCCGCGCGCGTGCGTCGTGCCGGACGTACATCAGGTCCACGAACTCCGGCTCCCCGGAGAGGTCCAGGTAGTCCGTCCCCGCGTCCGCACAGGCCGCGACGAGCTCCTCGCCGTAGGTCAGATAGGGGCCGACCGTCGTGGCCACCACGCGCGCGTGCCCGGCGAGGGCGCGCAACGAGTCCGGGTCGCGGACGTCGGCCGTGAGCACCCCGACCTCGGTGCCCTCGGGCAGCCGGTCGCGCAGCGCCCTGAGCCGGTCCTCGTTGCGGCCGGCGATCGCCCAGCGCAGATCGTCCGGGCCGTGCTCGGCGAGGTACCGCGCGGTGAGTGCTCCCGCGAAACTGGTCGCCCCGAAGAGCACGATGTCGTAGGGACGGTCCGACCTTTTCAGCCTGCTCATGACACTCCCTGATCCCGCCGCACGCGCCGTTGTCGGTGGCCGAGGCTAGCGTGAGGAGTGCGGAGCCCGACGAGGAGGCCGGAGGTGGGACGGTGGCCGTGCCCAGGAACGCCCTGAGGAGGCGGAAGAAAGCACGCGAATTCACCGTCGCGCTGCCGGGCGCCGCCGAGGCCACGCGGCGGAGTCGCACATCCATACCCCCGCGATCGCGCCGAAACGGCTGACGGCGGAGCCCGACGAGCGGTGACCGGCCGATAATTGGCTAAGCGCTTGCTCGTTCAGGTCTTGTGTCCACTGGAACGCGTTCTTAGCATCACTGGTGTTACATCGGTTGTGTCACGCCAATGGGGGCTGGATGACAACGGCAACGACGCCCGGGCACGGCCCGCTCACCGGCGTGCGCGTGGTCGAGCTGGCCGGCATCGGGCCCGGCCCGTTCGCCGCCATGCTCCTCGCCGACCTCGGGGCCGACGTCGTCCAGGTGTCCCGCCCGGGCGGCGCCGCCCTCTCGATCGACCCCGGCCACGACCTCACCAACCGCAACAAGCGCTCGGTGATCGTCGACCTCAAGGCCCCCGGGGGACCCGCGCGCGTGCTCGACCTCGCCGCCCGCGCCGACATCCTGATCGAGGGCAACCGCCCCGGTGTCGCCGAGCGCCTGGGCGTCGGCCCCGAGGACTGCCACGCCCGCAACCCCGCCCTCGTCTACGGCCGGATGACCGGCTGGGGCCAGGAGGGACCGCTGGCCCAGCGCGCCGGGCACGACATCGACTACATCGCGCTCACCGGCACCCTCGGCATGATCGGCGAACCGGGCCGCCCCCCGGCCGTCCCCGCCAACCTCCTCGGCGACTACGCGGGCGGCTCCCTCTACCTCGTCGTCGGCGTCCTCGCCGCCCTGCACCACGCGCGGGCGACCGGCACCGGCCAGGTCGTCGACGCCGCCATCGTCGACGGCACCTCCCACCTGTCCGCGATGATCCACGCCATGACCGCGGCCGGCGGCTGGCAGGACCGGCGCGGCGCCAACCTCCTCGACGGCGGCTGCCCGTACTACGGCACCTACGAGACCGCCGACGGCAAGTACATGGCGGTCGGCGCGCTCGAGCCGCAGTTCTACGACCTCTTCCTCGACCTGCTCGGCCTCCCGGACTTCGCGGACGCCCGCAAGGACTGGACCCGCTGGGGCGACCTGCGCGAGGCGGTCGCGGCCCGCTTCCGCAGCCGTACCCGAGACGAGTGGGCGGCCGTCTTCGAGGGCACCGACGCGTGCGTGGCGCCCGTCCTGTCGCTGCGGGAGGCCCCCGACCACCCGCACCTCGCCGCCCGCGGCACCTTCACCGACCACGGTGGCATCACCCAGCCCGCGCCCGCGCCCCGGTTCTCCGCGACCCCCACGGCCGTCCGTACCGGACCCGCCCGGGCCGGCGCCGACACCGCCGAGGTGGCACGGGACTGGGACGTGCCGGACCTCGTGAAAGACCAGGAACTCCGGAAAGGCCCCGAATGAAGCGGCAGCTGTTCGCCCCCGAGCACGACGCGTTCCGCGAGACCGTGCGCGCCTTCCTGGCCAGGGAGGTCCTGCCGCACTACGCGCAGTGGGAGAAGGACGGCATCGTCTCCCGCGAGGCCTGGCGGGCGGCCGGCAAGCAGGGCCTGCTCGGGCTCGCCGTGCCCGAGGAGTTCGGGGGCGGCGGCACCACCGACTTCCGCTACGCCACCGTCCTGGCCGAGGAGTTCACGCGTGCGGGCACTCCGGGACTCGCCCTGGGCCTGCACAACGACGTCATCGGCCCCTACCTCACCGGCCTCGCCACCGAGGAGCAGAAGCGCCGCTGGCTGCCCGGCTTCTGCGACGGCTCGCTGATCACCGCCATCGCCATGACCGAGCCCGGCGCGGGCTCCGACCTCCAGGGCATCCGCACCAACGCGGAGGACCGCGGCGACCACTGGGTGCTGAACGGCTCCAAGACCTTCATCTCCAACGGCATCCTCGCCGACCTGGTGATCGTCGTCGCGAAGACCACCCCCGAGGGCGGCTCCCGCGGACTGTCGCTGCTGGTCGTCGAGCGCGGCACGGCGGGCTTCGAACGCGGCCGCAACCTCGACAAGATCGGCCAGAAGGCCCAGGACACGGCCGAGCTGTTCTTCCACGACGTGCGCGTGCCCAAGGAGAACCTCCTGGGAGAGCACAACGGCGCCTTCGGGCACCTGATGACCAACCTCGCCCAGGAGCGCCTGAGCATCGCCGTCTCCGCGATCGCCGCCGCCGAACACCTCCTGGAGATCACCACCGCGTACGTCAAGGAGCGCGAGGCCTTCGGCCGGCCGCTCGCCACCAAGCAGCACATCCGGTTCGAGATAGCCGAGATGGCCACGGAGTGCGCCGTCACCCGGACGTTCGTCGACCGCTGCGTCGAGGACCACTCCGACGGGGGACTGGACGCCGTCCACGCCTCCATGGCCAAGTGGTGGGCGACCGAGCTCCAGAAGCGGGTCGCCGACCGCTGCCTGCAACTGCACGGCGGCTACGGCTACATGAGCGAGTACCCGGTCGCGCGGGCCTTCACCGACGGCCGGATCCAGACCATCTACGGCGGCACGACCGAGATCATGAAAGAGATCATCGGCCGTTCCCTGCTGAGCTGACCCTCATTGAAAGGCTTCCCCGTGAGCACCGAAGCGTACGTGTACGACGCGATCCGCACCCCGCGCGGCCGCGGCAAGGCGAACGGCGCCCTGCACGGCACCAAGCCCATCGACCTGGTCGTGGGACTCATCCACGAGATCCGGGCCCGCTTTCCGGACCTGGACCCGGCGGCGGTCGACGACATCGTGCTCGGTGTCGTCGGGCCGGTCGGCGACCAGGGCTCCGACATCGCCCGGATCGCCGCGATCGCCGCGGGCCTGCCGGACACGGTCGCGGGCGTGCAGGAGAACCGCTTCTGTGCCTCCGGCTTGGAGGCCGTCAACATGGCCGCCGCCAAGGTCCGTTCGGGCTGGGAGGACCTGGTCCTCGCGGGCGGTGTCGAGTCGATGTCCCGGGTGCCGATGGCCTCCGACGGCGGGGCCTGGTTCAACGACCCGATGACGAACCTGGCCGTGAACTTCGTGCCGCAGGGCATCGGCGCCGACCTGATCGCGACGATCGAGGGCTTCTCGCGGCGTGACGTCGACGAGTACGCCGCTCTCAGCCAGGAGCGCGCGGCGACGGCCTGGAAGGAGGGCCGCTTCGACCGCTCGGTCGTTCCGGTCAGGGACCGCAGTGGCCTCATCGTCCTGGACCACGACGAGCACCTGCGCCCGGGTACGACCGCCGACTCCCTCGCCAGGCTGAAGCCGTCCTTCGCGGACATCGGCGACCTGGGTGGCTTCGACGCCGTGGCCCTGCAGAAGTACCACTGGGTCGAGAAGATCGACCACGTCCACCACGCGGGCAACTCCTCCGGCATCGTGGACGGCGCCTCGCTGGTCGCGATCGGCTCCAAGGAGGTCGGCGAGCGCTACGGCCTCACCCCGCGCGCGCGGATCGTCTCCGCGGCCGTCTCCGGCTCCGAGCCCACCATCATGCTCACCGGCCCCGCGCCCGCCACCCGCAAGGCGCTCGCCAGGGCCGGCCTGACCATCGACGACATCGACCTCGTGGAGATCAACGAGGCCTTCGCGGCGGTCGTCCTGCGCTTCGTGAAGGACATGGGCCTCTCGCTGGACAAGGTCAACGTCAACGGCGGCGCGATCGCGCTGGGCCACCCGCTCGGCGCGACCGGCGCCATGATCCTGGGCAGCCTGATCGACGAACTGGAGCGCCAGGACAAGCGGTACGGCCTGGCCACGCTGTGTGTCGGCGGCGGCATGGGCATCGCCACCGTCGTCGAGCGCATCTGACCCCCTCCCACGGATACGACGGATCACACGGAGCACTTCCACATGAGCACTCAGTCCACGACCATCCGCTGGGAACAGGACCGCACGGGCGTCGTCACCCTCGTCATCGACGACCCCAACCAGTCCGCGAACACCATGAACCAGGCGTTCCGCGACTCCCTCGCGGTGATCACCGACCGCCTGGAGGCCGAGAAGAACACCATCCGCGGTGTCATCGTCACCTCCGCCAAGAAGACCTTCTTCGCGGGCGGCGACCTGCGCGACCTGATCCGGGTCACCCCCGAGACCGCGCAGGACCTCTTCGACGGCGGCCTCGCCATCAAGCGCAACCTGCGCCGCATCGAGACCCTGGGCAAGCCGGTCGTCGCCGCCATCAACGGAGCGGCCCTGGGCGGCGGTTACGAGATCGCCCTGGCCTGCCACCACCGCATCGCCCTCGACGCCCCCGGCTCCAAGATCGGCTGCCCCGAGGTCACCCTCGGTCTGCTCCCCGGAGGCGGCGGAGTCGTCCGTACGGTCCGCATGCTCGGCATCGCCGACGCCCTCCTGAAGGTCCTGCTCCAGGGTACGCAGTACGCCCCGCAACGCGCCCTCCAGAACGGCCTGGTCGACGACGTGGCCGCCACGCAGGACGAACTCCTCGCCAAGGCACGCGCGTTCATCGAGGCCAACCCCGAGTCCCAGCAGCCCTGGGACCGGCCGGGCTACCGCATCCCCGGCGGCACGCCCGCCCATCCGAAGTTCGCGGCGAACCTGCCCGCCTTCCCGGCGAACCTGCGCAAGCAGACCAATGGCGCGCCCTACCCCGCCCCGCGCGCCATCCTCGCGGCCGCCGTGGAAGGCGCCCAGGTCGACTTCGAGACCGCCCAGGTCATCGAGGCGCGCTACTTCGTCGAGCTGGCGGCCGGCCAGACCTCGAAGAACATGATCCAGGCGTTCTTCTTCGACCTCCAGGCGGTCAACTCCGGCGCGAACCGCCCCAAGGGAATCGAGCCCCGGCAGGTCCGCAAGGTGGCCGTGCTCGGCGCCGGCATGATGGGCGCGGGCATCGCGTACTCGTGCGCCCGCGCGGGCATCGACGTGGTCCTCAAGGACGTGTCCCCGCAGGCGGCGGCCAAGGGCAAGGCCTACTCGGAGAAGCTCTGCGCGAAGGCGGTGTCCCGGGGCCGTACGACAAAGGAGAAGGCGGACGCGCTCCTGGCCCGCATCACCCCGACGGCAGACCCCCAGGACCTCGCCGGCTGTGACGCGGTCATCGAGGCGGTCTTCGAGGACACGGCGCTGAAGCACAAGGTCTTCCAGGAGATCCAGCACATCGTCGAGCCGGACGCGCTGCTGTGCTCCAACACCTCGACCCTGCCGATCACCGCGCTCGCCGAAGGCGTGGAACGCCAGGACGACTTCATCGGCCTGCACTTCTTCTCGCCGGTCGACAAGATGCCCCTGGTCGAGATCATCAAGGGCGAGCGCACAGGCGAGGAAGCCCTCGCGAGGGCCTTCGACCTGGTCCGGCAGATCAAGAAGACCCCGATCGTCGTCAACGACTCCCGCGGCTTCTTCACCTCCCGCGTGATCGGCCACTTCCTCAACGAGGGCGTCGCGATGGTCGGCGAGGGCATCGAGCCCGCGTCGATCGAACAGGCGGCGGCGCAGGCCGGCTACCCGGCGAAGGTGCTGTCCCTGATGGACGAGCTGACGCTGACGCTCCCGCGCAAGATCCGCAAGGAGACCCGGCAGGCGGTCGAGGAGGCGGGCGGCACCTGGACGCCCCACCCCGCCGAGGCGGTCATCGACCGCATGGTCGACGAGTTCGGCCGCACCGGCCGCAGCGGGGGCGGCGGCTTCTACGACTACGGCGACGACGGCAAGCGGTCCGCGCTGTGGCCGGGCCTGCGCGAGCACTTCACCCGGCCGGGCTCGGAGATCCCCTTCGAGGACATGCAGGAACGCATGCTGTTCTCCGAGGCCCTGGACACCGTCCGGCTGCTGGAGGAAGGCGTCCTGACCTCGGTCGCCGACGCCAACATCGGCTCGATCTTCGGCATCGGCTTCCCCGGCTGGACGGGCGGCGTCCTCCAGTACATCAACGGCTATGAGGGCGGGCTGCCGGGCTTCGTGGCACGCGCGCGTGAACTGGCGGACCGGTACGGGGAGCGTTTCACGCCCCCGGCGCTGCTGGTCGAGAAGGCGGAGAACGGCGGCCGTTTCGCGGACGAGTGACCCGGACGCGGTGAACGCCGGGCGGGCGGTGCGGGCCCGCCCGGCGTTCGGGGCGCTGTGCGGACGTCGGGAACGTCAGCTCTCCCCGCCCACCTCCGGCACCTCCCGGCCCACGCCAGACGTCTCCCTGCCCACGTCAGAGGCCTCCCCGCCCACCTCCGACGTCCACTCCCGCAGTTCCTCCTTCAGGGACCGCTGGAAGGTCGTCAACAGGGCCTGCACGACCAGGGGTTCCATGTGCGCGGACAGCGACTTCACGTCCCGCGCGGCACGTTCGGCCACCTCGCCCCGGAACAGCTGCGACAACTCGTGCGCGGCGGCCCGCGAGTGCTCGATGAGCACCTTCCGCGAGGCGAGGATCGCCTCCTGCGACAGCGGGACGTCGAGTAGCCCGACGCCGAGCCGGAGCAAGCCCAGGTCGACGCGGTAGCCGTCGCCGTCCCGCCGTACGACGTCCATCGCGGCGAGCCGCTCCAGGTCGTCGTCGCTCAGCTCCCGCCCCGCCCGCCGCCGCAGCTCCTCGCGCGTCACCCGCTCCACGACGTCCGGGGCCCAGGAGGCCACCACGGCCCGGTGGATCGCCAGGTCGTGGTCGCTCAGGTCGGCCGGGAGCTGCTGCACGTACCGCTCGATCGCCGCCAGCGTCATCCCCTGGTGCTGGAGCTCCTCGATCAGCGCGAGGCGCGCGAGGTGCTCACGGCCGTAGTGACCGACCCGGCGCGGACCGATCACCGGCGGCGGCAGCAGTCCTCGCGTGCCGTAGAAGCGGACCGTGCGGACCGTGACCCCGGCCCGCGCGGCCAGCTCGTCGACGGTGAGGGTCTGCTCCTCGGCACCGGGGGAGGGGGCGGTCGTCATGTGCAGCAGTATCGCTGTCTCACCACTGCTGTGACACCCGGTCGGCGGTCCCGCTCCGATCATGTGAGATGCGCCCTGCTGTGACGTCCGCCATCGCGTGCCGAGCCGTTTCCGGGGAAGGTGGCCCTTGGCCTGTGCCTTTCACGAAGAGGTACGGGCCGACGCACGTCCGGACACCCGAGCGGAACCCGCCGGGGCGCACCAGAGAGTGGAACCACCGTGAGCAAGGACGCCGTGCAATCGGCACAGGCCGCTTCCCGCACCGACGTGGCCCAGGTGCCCGCCGACGCGGGCGACGCCGGGTACAGCAAGGACCTCAAGGCCCGCCATGTCAACATGATCGCCATCGGCGGCGCGATCGGCACCGGCCTCTTCCTGGGCGCGGGCGGACGCCTCCACACGGCGGGACCGGCGCTGGCACTGGCCTACCTGGTCTGCGGGATCTTCGCCTTCTTCGTCGTCCGGGCCCTGGGCGAGCTGGTCCTCTACCGCCCCTCCTCGGGCTCCTTCGTGTCGTACGCGCGCGAGTTCCTCGGGGAGAAGGGCGCGTACGTCGCCGGCTGGATGTACTTCCTGAACTGGTCGACGACCGGCATCGCCGACATCACCGCGATCGCGCTCTACACGCACTACTGGAGCCTGTTCACCGACATCCCCCAGTGGACGCTGGCCCTCATCGCTCTCGCGGTGGTCCTCGCGGTGAACCTGATCTCGGTGAAGATCTTCGGCGAGATGGAGTTCTGGTTCGCGATCATCAAGGTCGCCACGCTCGTCGGCTTCATGCTGATCGGCATCTTCCTGCTGGCCACGCAGCACGAGGTGGGCGGCGGCACACCCGGCCCGAGCGTGATCACCGACAACGGCGGAGTCTTCCCGCACGGCGTGATGCCGGTCGTCCTCGTCATGCAGGGCGTGATCTTCGCGTACGCCGCCCTCGAACTGGTCGGTGTCGCGGCGGGCGAGACCGCGGAGCCGGAGAAGGTCGTCCCGCGCGCGGTGAACTCGATCATGTGGCGGGTGGGCCTGTTCTACGTCGGCTCGGTCGTCCTGCTCGCCCTGCTCCTGCCGGGCTCGGTGTACTCCGCCGACGAGAGCCCCTTCGTCACCGTCCTGTCGAAGATCGGGGTCCCGGCGGCCGGTGACGTGATGAACCTGGTCGTCCTGACGGCGGCGATGTCCTCGCTGAACTCCGGCCTGTACTCCACGGGCCGCATCCTGCGCTCGATGGCGACGGCGGGTTCGGCGCCGAGGTTCACGGCCCGGATGAACCGCAGCCAGGTCCCCTACGGCGGCATCCTCCTCACCTGCGCGGTCTGCGTCCTCGGCGTGGGCCTGAACTACCTCATGCCGAGCCAGGCCTTCGAGATCGTGCTGAACGTCGCCTCCCTCGGCATCATCAGCACCTGGGTGATCATCATGATCTGCCACCTGGTCTTCGTCCGCCGCGCCCGCTCGGGCCTGGTCACCCGCCCCTCCTTCCGCCTCCCGTTCAGCCCGGTCACCGAGATCACCACGATCGCCTTCCTGCTGGCCTGCCTCGGCATGATGTGGAACGACCCCGAGGTCGGCCGGAAGACACTCCTGCTGATCCCCCTCATCGCGGTCCTGCTGGTGGCCGGCTGGTTCGGCGTCCGCCGCAGGGTCCAGCACACGACGGACCAGGAACTGACCGACTTCACGAGCTGACCGGGGGCCACTGTCAGTGGTGGCCTTTACGGTGGCGTCATGGGGGAGATCAAGTACATCCGAGGTGACGCCACCGCTCGTCCGCCAAGGGCGTGCAACTGATCGCGCACGTCTGCAACGACATAGGGGGCTGGGGCAAGGGATTCGTCGTGGCGGTGTCGCGGCGCTGGCCGGAACCGGAGGCCGCCTACCGCGCCTGGCACCGAGGGCGCGCGTCGAACGACTTCGGGCTGGGCGCCGCGCAGTTCGTGCAGGTCGAGCGGTATGTCTGGGTGGCCAACATGATCGGGCAGCGGGGCATCCGCACCGGCAGCAAGGGCGTCCCGGTCCGCTACGAAGCGATCGAGGAGGCCCTCGGCCGGGTGGCCGACAAGGCGGTGGAACTCGGCGCGTCCGTGCACATGCCGCGGATAGGGTGCGGACTGGCGGGAGGCCAGTGGAACCGCATCGAGCCTCTCATCGTCGAGAGGCTCCTGACCAGGGACCTCGCGGTCACCGTCTACGACCACGGGGAGGGCTGAAGTGAGCCGGGACATCGACGTGCTCGTGCTGGGTGGGGCCGGGGTGGACACCGTCGTGTACGTGCCCGAGCTGCCCCTGCCCTACGCCGACAGCTACATGATCGACTCCGGCATCCGCACCCGCGCCGGACAGACCGGGGACTTCGTCGCCGTGGGCCTCGGTGCCCTCGGCATGAACACCCACCACCTGGACTTCCTCGGCGACGACCCGGAGGGTGACCTCGTCCGCGCCCTGCACCGCGACCGCGGCATCGCGCTCACCGCCGTCCCCCAGCCCGCCGGCACCAAGCGGGCCGTCAACCTCGTCGGCCCCGACGGCAGGCGCCTGTCCCTGTACGACACCAGCCGCGCCCACGCCGACGACCGGCTCCCCGCGGACGTCCTCCGGCCGCTCGCCGAAGCCGCCCGCAATGTCCACGTCTCGATCACCCACCCGTGCGCCCACGCCCTCCCGCTCCTCAGGGAGACCGGCGCCGCCCTCTCCACCGACCTCCACGACTGGGACGGCCAGAACCCGTACCACGAGGAGTTCGCCCTCGCGGCCGACGTGGTCTTCCTGTCCGCGGCCGCCCTCACCGACCCTGAGCGCACCCTGCGCGACATCGCCGCCCGGGGCCGAGCCGAGGAGGTCGTCGCCACCGCCGGCGCCGAGGGCGCGTACCTCCTCGCCGACGACGGGTTCACCCACGTCCCGCCGGTCACCCCACCCGCCCCCGTGATCGACTCCAACGGCGCCGGTGACGCCTTCGCCGCCGCCTACCTCTTCGGCCGCCTGACCGGCGAGCCCCCGCACCGATGCGCCCTGTACGGCGCGGTGGCCGGCGCCCACGCCTGCACCGTGCCGTCGACGCAGACCGACGCGATCACCGGGGACGCGCTCCTCACCCGCGCGGCCGCTCTCTTGAAAGAGGAGGAAACGGGTACCCGGACCCGGTGAGCAAGCCGCACCGGATGAGCACCCTGATGTGCCTGGCCCTGCTGGGACTGGTCCTCTCCGGCTGCGGCAGCGTCCAGGAGCGCCGATCGGACGCCGAGACCGCGGCCACCGGGTTCGAGCGGCTGCTGCGTGTCCACGACCCGGCCGGCCTCTGCGCGGCCCTGGCCCCGGAGACCCGCGGTGAGCTGGAGGAGTCCGAGAAGGCGAGCTGCGCGAAGGCGATCTCCTCCCAGGACATCCCCCTCGGCGGCACCACCCACCGCGTCGACGTGTACGGCCGACAGGCCCGCATCGTCCTCGACGCGGACACCCTCTTCCTCTCCCTGTTCCCCGACGGCTGGAAGGTCGTCGCGGCCGGCTGCACCCCCCGGCCGGGCCGGCCCTACCAGTGCACGCTCCAGGGAGGCTGACGGCGTATGCGGACCATGTTCACGCTCTGCCTGGTCGTCGTCCTCAGCGGCCTCGTCTACTTCACCGCCGTGGGGCTGATGCACCGATGACCACACGCACACCGGCGACCACCCGCACCCGCGGCTTCCTGCGCGACAACGGCCTCGGCCTGGCCTTCGGCATCGGGTTCCTGCTGGCCCTGGCCGGACAGGCGATCGCGGGCTACGCGGACTTCAACAACCAGCTCACCACCGAGGGCCTCGCGCGGATCGGCTTCGGCGAGTACCTGATGTCCTCCGACTTCGCCGTCGACGTGACGGAGAACTGGCAGTCGGAGTACCTCCAGTTCTTCCTCTACATCACCGCGACGGTCTGGCTGCTCCAGCGCGGCTCACCCGAGTCGAAGGAGATGCACAAGGCCGGGACGGAGTCCGACCGGGACCAGCGGGTCGGACGGTACGCCCACCGCGACTCCCCGCGATGGGCCGCCGCCGACGGACTGCGCCGAGGGCTGTACTCGCACTCCCTCGGGCTGGTCATGGGCGCCGTCTTCGTCCTCTCCTGGCTGGCCCAGTCGATCAGCGGAGTCGCCGCCTACAACGAGGAGCAACTCCGCCGACTGGAGGCCCCGGTGAGCTGGAGCAGCTACATCGGGTCCGCGGACTTCTGGAGCCGCACCCTGCAGAACTGGCAGTCCGAACTCCTCGCGGTGGCCTCCATGGCCATCCTCTCCGTCTACCTCCGGCAGCGCGGCTCACCGGAGTCCAAGCCGGTCGGAGCGGCCCACACCTCGACGGGCGTCGAAGGATAGAACCGCCCCGGAACATCCCCGAAGCCGCCCCAGACGCTACTCGCCGTGCTCGTGCACGTCGTTCGTCGCCGCGATCCTCTTCCACGACCTCGGCTGAACGGTAGCCTCCGCGGTCCTCGCGATCGACGCACCCCGCGCCGCGGGCGCCCCCGGCTTCGACGGCTGGAACAGCCACGTGTCGAACAGCGCGGCCAGCGGCTGCCCCGACACCTCCTCGGCGTACCGCTGGAAGTCGGCGACCGACGCGTTGCCGTACGCGTACTTCTGCGGCCAGCCCTTCAGCACCGCGAAGAACGCCTCGTCCCCGATCTCGTTGCGCAGGGCCTGGAGGGTCAGCGCGCCCCGGTCGTAGACGGCGATGTCGAACTGGTTCTCCGGACCGGGGTCACCGGGCCTGACCGTCCAGAACGCGTCGTCGGCCGGGTGCGAGGCGTACACGTAGTCGGCGAGTTCCTGCGCGGTCCCCTCACCCTCGTGCTCGGACCACAGCCACTGCGCGTACCGTGCGAAGCCCTCGTTGATCCAGATGTCCTTCCAGCCGCGCACGGACACCAGGTCGCCGTACCACTGGTGGGCCAGCTCATGGACGACCACGGAGGTGTTGGAGCCGTTCGCGAACTGGCGCGGACTGTAGAAGGGCCGGGTCTGGGTCTCCAGGGCGTACCCGGTGGCCGTGTTCGGCACATAGCCGCCGAGCGCGCCGAAGGGGTACGGCCCGAAGTACCCGCTCAGCCAGTCGGCGATCTCCCCGGTCCGCTCGACACTCGCCCGTACGGCACCGGAGTTGGCACCGAGGTCCTTGCTGTACGCGTTGACGACCGGAATGCCGCTGTCGGTCGTGCCGGTGGTGATGTCGAAGCGGCCGACGGCGAGGGTCGCGAGGTAGGTGGCCTGCGGCTTGTCGGAGCGCCAGCTCCAGCGGGTCCAGCCGAGGCGTGAACTCGTCGACTGGAGCGTGCCGTTGGAGATGGCCTGGCTGCCGTCCGGCACCAGCACCGACACGTCGTAGGTGGCCTTGTCGAGCGGGTGGTCGTTGCTCGGGAACCACCACCAGGCCGCCTCGGGCTCGTTCGCCCCGACCCCGCCGTCCGGGGTGCGGTGCCAGCTCGTGAAGCCGTACGCCTGCTTCGACGACGGAACCCCGCGGTAGCGGACCACCACGGTGACGGAAGTGCCCTTGGGCAGCGGGGACTTCGGGGTGATCTCCAGCTCGTGCTCGCCCGAGGTGGTGAAGGACGCCTTCGCGCCGTTGACCCGCACCTCGCTCACGTCGAGGAGGAAGTCCAGGTCGAAGCGGGACAGGTCCTGGGTGGTGCGGGCCAGGAGGGTGGCGGTGCCCTCCAGTTCGTCGGTGGCGGGCTGGTACTTCAGCCGCAGGTCGTAGTGGGAGACGTCGTATCCGCCGTTGCCGTAGTCCGGGTAGTAGGGATCGCCGATGCCCGGAGCGCCGGGGGGGGAAGCCCGCCGCCGACGCCGGGATCGCCAGCATCAGGGAGGCCGCCGCGAGTGCGCCCGGTGCGATGAGTCTGCGGTGCACGAAAGCTCCAAGTCGTAGGGGCACGAAGTCTGTTCGCAGCCTATTCACCACCTGTGAGCTGGATGTGTCCACGAACACCCCTGTCACACGAACGCCATTCGGCCGTCACGGACCCAAGGGGCCCTCTTTTGTGCGGGAGTTGACCGCAGTACCGTCCGCGCATGCCGATACGCACGCGCTTCACGACCTGGAGACCGCTCGCGACCGCCGCCGCGGCCACCGCCGCCCTGCTGGCGACCTTCCTCGCCCCCGCGACCGCGCAGGCACTGGACGGGACGGGCCCGCGGGAGAGCCGGCCGGTCTATTCGTACGAGAACGCCGTCCGCGAGGCCGTCTGGGTGGACACCCGTCTCGACGGCGACGGGGACGGCAGGACCGACCGCGTCGCCGTCGACATCGTCCGGCCCCGCGAAGCAGCCCGGAAGGGCCGCAAGGTGCCGGTCATCATGGACGCCAGCCCCTACTACTCCTGCTGCGGGCGCGGCAACGAGAGCCAGTTGAAGACGTACGACGCGGACGGCCACGTCGTGCAGATGCCGCTGTTCTACGACAACTACTTCGTGCCCCGCGGCTACGCCTTCGTCGGCGTCGACCTCGCCGGGACCAACCGCTCCGACGGCTGTGTGGACGTCGGCGGCCGTTCCGACATCCAGTCCGCCAAGGCGGTCGTCGACTGGCTGAACGGCCGGGGCACCGCCTACACGAGCCGCACGGGCACCGTGAAGGCCAAGGCCGGCTGGACCAACGGCAGAACCGGCATGATCGGCAAGAGCTGGGACGGCACCATCGCCAACGGCGTCGCCGCGACCGGCGTCGAGGGCCTGAGGACCATCGTCCCGATCAGCGCCATCTCCACCTGGTACGACTACTACTTCTCCCAGGGCGCCCCGCTCTACGACTCCGGCCCCGACTGGCTCTCGAACTACGTCGACAGCCCCGACGCCCGCGCCAGGTGCGCCGCCGTGCAGCGCAAGCTCGTCGACCAGGCGCCCCGCACCGGCGACCGGACCCCGCTGTGGACCGAGCGCGACTACGTGAAGGACGCCCGCAAGGTCAGGGCCAGCGTCTTCCTCGTCCACGGCATGCAGGACCTCAACGTCCGCCTCCAGCACGTCGGCCCGTGGTGGGACGCCCTCGCGAAGAACGGCGTCCAGCGCAAGATCTGGCTCTCCCAGACCGGGCACGTCGACCCCTTCGACTTCCGGCGGGCGGAATGGGTCGACACCCTGCACCGCTGGTTCGACCACGAACTCCTCGGCTACGACAACGGCATCGACCGCGAGCCCATGGCCGACATCGAACGCCGGCCCGACCAGTGGGTCACCTCGAAGTCGTGGCCGCCGCGGGGCACTTCGGCCACCACTCTGCGTCCCGCGAAGGGCGCCTCGCCGGGCGTCGGCACCCTCGGCCTCACCAGGGCCAAGGGCACCGAGACCTTCACCGACGACCCCGCCCTCAGCGAGACCGACTGGGCCGCCCGGATCGACACCCCGACCCCCGACAAGGCGGGCTTCACCACCGGCACCCTCACCAGGGACCTCCGTCTGTCCGGCGCCTCCAAGGTGACCGTCACCGCGACGCCGACCACCTCGACGGCCCATCTCTCCGCCGTCCTCGTGGACCTCGGCCCCGACACCATCCGGGACTACGCGGCGAGCGGGGAAGGCATCACCACCCTCACCGACCGCACCTGCTGGGGCCTGAGCACCACCGGTGACAGCGCCTGCTTCAAGGAGACGCGGGCGAAGACCACCGCCGTCGACCACACGGTGGTCAGCCGCGGCTGGGCCGACCTCGGCACCTACGCGGACGCCGGGAAGGGCGTCCCGCTCACCCCCGGCAAGGCCTACACCATCACCCTGGACCTGGGCGCCACGGACCACGTCGTCCCTGCGGGCCACCGTCTCGCCCTGATCGTCGCGGGCACCGACAAGGACCTCATCGACCCGCCGTCCACCCGGCCCACCCTCACGCTCGACCTGTCCCGCACCTCGGCCCGTGTCCCGCTGGTCGGCGGCGCCTCCGCCTTCGCGCACGCGACGAAGGGCGCCGACAGGGCCGTACCGCAGGAGGCGGGAGCCCGCGACGGTGTCCGGGCCCCGCGCACCGCCCACCGTGTCCCGGAGGGAGGACGATGATCCGAGCCGTCACCGCGAGCGTGGCGGCGCTCGCCGCGTCCCTGATCGCGGCACCGGCCGAAGCCGCCGAGGCCCCGCCCCGCACCGGCTTCGAGCAGTCGGCGGGCGCCCGCTGGACGAGCGAGGCCGAGGAGCTGGACTTCCTCACCCGGGTCGACCGAGCGAGCGGCCGGGTCTCCCTCGACCGCATCGGCACCACGGAACAGGGCCGCCCCCTCCACCTCGTCCGGATCGGCGCACGCCACGCACCCACCAGGGTGCTGCTCGTGTGCAGCCAGCACGGCGACGAGCCGTCCGGCCGCGAGGCCTGTCTGACCAAGGTCCGCGACCTGGCGTACGCGAAGGACTCCCGTACCCGGCGCTTCCTCGACCGCACCACCGTCCTGGTCGTGCCCACCGCCAACCCGGACGGCCGGGCCGCCGACACCCGCGGCAACAGCGACGGCGTCGACATCAACCGCGACCACCTCGCCCTGGCCACCGCCGAGGCACGCGCCCTGGCGAGGGTCGTACGGGACCGGCAGCCGGACGTGATCTACGACCTGCACGAGTACTCCGCCACCCCCCGCTACTACGACAAGGACCTCTTCGACCTCTGGCCCCGCAACCTCAACACCGACGAGGCCGTCCACGACGAGGCCGAGACCCTGTCCCGGGCGTACGTACGACCGGCCGCCGAAGACGCCGGGTACACGACCGGCACGTACGGCATCTGGACCGACCCGGTCACCGGGGAACCCGTCCGGCAGGTCGCCGGTGACGGCCAGGAACGCATCCTGCGCAACATGTCCGGGATCAAGCACGCGGTCGGCCTGCTGATCGAGAGCCGGGTCGAACCGCTCGCCGCCACCGACGAGGCGGGCAACAACCGGCGCCGCGTGCACTCGCAACTGGCCGCCCTCAAAGGCCTGTTCGGGTTCGCCGAGGAGCGCCGCGGCCAGATCGAGAAGGCCACCGGCACGGCCCGCCACCAGCCCTCGACGGGCCGCGTCTTCCTCGGCGGCGCCGACAACGACCCGCCCGAGCCGGCCGAGGTGATCCAGGACCCGCCCTGCGGCTACCGGCTCACCGACGCCCAGTACAGGGAGGTGAAGGACGAACTCGCCCTGCACGGAGTGCGGACGAAAGGCGCGTATGTTCCCCTGGCGCAGCCTCTGCGCGCCCTCGTCCCGCTGCTCCTCGACGCCCGCGCCCCGTACCACCTGACGGCCGGGGAGCCCGACACCGGCTGCTGAATCGGTCGAGATCTGCGGCACCTGTGGTAGGTCCTGGGGAACTGTGTGAAAACCGGGGTATCCACCGCTCCAGGGGAAGGTGCCGCAGATGACCGAAGATCTGAAGAAGAGAGGCGGCCGGGGATTTCCCGCGGGCATTCTCGGCCACGAGACCGACCGGGTGGTGTTCGGTGTCACCGCCGTCATCACCCTGGCCTTCGTGATCTGGGGCTGGGCGGCGACGGACTCCCTGGAGGACGTCTCCACCACCATGCTGAACGGGCTGATCCACAACGGCGGCTGGGCCTTCATGCTGGCCGCCTCGTGCTTCGTGGTGTTCGCCCTGTGGCTCGCGATGAGCCGCTACGGCCGCATCCACCTCGGCTCCGAGGGCGAGGAGCCCGAGTTCAGGACGGTGTCCTGGGTCGCGATGATGTTCAGCGCCGGCATGGGCATCGGCCTGATGTTCTACGGCGTCAGCGAACCCCTCTCGCACTACGCGACCCCGCCCCCCGGCACCGACCCCGCCAACTCCGGTGAACGCATGGAGACGGCGATGGCCACCACCCTCTTCCACTGGACGCTGCACCCCTGGGCGATCTACGCGGTGGTCGGGCTCGGCATCGCCTACAGCACCTTCCGCAAGCGCCGGCGCCAGACCATCAGCGCCGTGTTCACCCCGCTCATCGGGGAGAAGCACGCGAACGGTGCCGTCGGCCGGGTGATCGACATCCTCGCGATCATCGCCACCGTCTTCGGCTCCGCGGCCTCCCTCGGCCTCGGCGCCCTCCAGATCGGCTCCGGCTTCCAGGAACTGGACTGGATGGACGACGTCAGCACCGGCCTCCTTGTCGCGATCATCGCCGTGCTCACCCTGGCCTTCGTGCTCTCGGCCGTCTCCGGCATCGAGCGGGGCATCCAGTGGCTGTCCAACACCAACATGGTGCTCGCCCTGATCCTCGCCGTGTTCGTGTTCGTCGCGGGGCCCACGATCATCGTCCTCGACCTGCTGCCCACCTCGATCTTCTCCTACCTCGGCGACCTGCCCCAGCTCGCCGGCCGCACCGAGGCCAGCGGCGGCAAGGGCGTCGCGGACTGGCTCGGCAGCTGGACCGTCTTCTACTGGGCCTGGTGGATCTCCTGGACGCCCTTCGTCGGCATGTTCATCGCCCGCATCAGCCGCGGCCGCACCATCCGCCAGTTCGTCGGCGGCGTCATCCTCGTGCCCAGCACCGTCAGCCTCGTCTGGTTCGCGATCTTCGGCGGTACGGCCATGAAGCTGAAGGAGGGCGACGCGCTCGGCGGCGAGGACACCCCCGAAGGGCAACTCTTCGGCGTCCTCCAGGAGTTCCCCGTCGCCACCGTGACCAGCCTGCTCGTGATGATCCTGGTCGGCATCTTCTTCGTCTCCGGCGCCGACGCCGCGTCCATCGTGATGGGCACGCTCTCCCAGAAGGGCGCCCTCGAACCGGGCCGGTTCGTCGTCGTGTTCTGGGGTGTGGTCACCGGAGCGGTCGCCGCGATCATGCTGCTCGTCGGCAGCGGCCAGGGCGACGCGCTCACCGGCCTGCAGAACCTCACGATCCTGGCCGCCGCGCCCTTCGTCCTCGTGATGATCGGCATGTGCGTCGCCCTCATGCGCGACCTGCGCCGGGACCCGGTGATCGTGCGCGGCGAGATGGGCTCCGAGGCCGTCGAACTGGCCGTGATCGAGGGCCACCGGAAGTACGACGGCGACTTCGGGATCCAGATCGGTCCGGGCCCCGGCACCGAGACGGAGGGCGACCCGCTGGGCCACGACCACGGCTGATCCCGGTGTGGCCGGAGGAGGCGAGCCCGTCCGCCTCCTCCGCGCGCCGCGGTCACACCCGCTCCGACCGGTCCCCCTTCGACCACGCGTACGCCGCGGCGCCGGGCCGCGCCACCAACTCCCCCCGGCCGTCCGGCGGTTCCGCCGCCCCGCGGCGGCGGAATGAGGCATGTCGCGCTCAGAACGGCCCAAAGCCGGGAATACTCACACCATGTCTGCCGCATACGCGACCTTCGGCCTGGCACCGGCGATGCGTGCCGGTGGAGTTCTCGCCAACGGTGACGTCCAGGTGCACCGGGACTTCGTCGACTTCATCGTCGACGGCCGCCCGCTCCTCTTCCAGCTCTCCGACCTCGACGCCGTCTCCCCCCTCGCCTCCGACGTCCCGCCCGCCATCTTCACCGCCCAGGTCCGCAGCCTGCTGGGCGAGACGGACGCCCCGCTTCCGAGCGGTCGGCATGTCATCTACGGCTGCCCCGAGTGCGCGGACCTCGCCTGCGGTGCCGTCACCGCCGTCATCGAGCGGGACGGCGACGACTTCATCTGGCGGGACTTCGCCTGGCAGACCGCCGAGGCCGTGGATCTCCGGCTCAACGGCTACCACGGCATCGGGCCGTTCCGTTTCCGGGGCGCCGAGTACCGGGCGGCGCTCGCCTCCCTCCTCCGGGACGCCGGCGAGGCCGAGGGTGCGCGCCGCCGCGTCCTGCTCATCGGCGCCCGTGTCGCCGTCCTCGCCAAACTGGCCGCCGCCCTGCGCACCATCGGCATCGGCGCCGACATCACCCGCGAGGTGGGCGACGTCCCCGCCGACGAACTGCGCGGCTACGGCGCCGTCGCCTTCGGCCGCGCGGTCACCGAGGACGAACGAGCCGCCGTACGCCGCTCGTTCGCACGCGCCGGCGTCGAGGTGGCGTACGTCGACGGTCTCGCCCCGATCGTCCCGCTGCTCGTGGCTCAGATAGAACACGCCCTGGACCGCAGCCCCGTCGAACAGCGCCGGCTGACCCGGCTGGTGGCCGCCGACGGCGAGGCGGGCGTCGAGGTCACCTCGCCCTGCCGGGTCCGGCTGACGGCGTACCGCCTGGACCGGCTGTACCGCACCCACGCCCAGGAGGTCTTCGACGGCGTCCTGGAGGCGGGCCGGCACCGGATCGCCCTGGACGCCAAGGCGGTCAAGGGGGAGTCGTTCGTGGTGGCGCGGACGTCGACAAGTGTGCTGGTGGAGGCGATGGCCCACTGAGAAGCGGGGAGCGTGCGGTCTCGGTCGGCCATTAGGATCGACGGTCTGATGACTGCCACCCTCGTCGCCAAGGACCTCGCCGCCGGCCACGGCGACCGCTCCCTGTTCAGCGGGCTCGACCTCGTGGTCGCGCCCGGAGATGTGATCGGCCTGGTCGGGGCCAACGGCGCGGGCAAGTCCACGCTGCTCAGGATGCTCGCGGGCCTGCTCACCCCCGAGGAGGGGGAGCTCCGGCTCTCCCCGCCGACGGCCACCGTCGGGCACCTGCCCCAGGAGCCGGAGCGGCGCCCGGGGGAGTCCGTGCGCGCGTTCCTCGCCCGCCGTACCGGGGTCGCCGAGGCCCAGCGGGTGATGGACGAGGCGACCCAGGCCCTGGTCGACGGGGCCCCCGGCGCCGACGACGCGTACGCCACCAGCCTGGAGCGCTGGCTGAACCTCGGCGGCGCCGACCTCGACGAACGGGCCGAGGAGGTCGCCGACTCCCTCGGCCTCGCGGTCGACCTGGACCAGCCCATGACCTCCCTCTCGGGAGGCCAGGCGGCCCGGGCCGGTCTCGCCTCCCTCCTGCTCTCCCGCTACGACGTCTTCCTCCTCGACGAGCCCACCAACGACCTCGACCTGGACGGCCTGGAGCGCCTGGAGCGGTTCGTGAAGGGCCTGCGCGCCGGCACGGTGGTGGTCAGCCACGACCGCGAGTTCCTCACCCGCACGGTCACCAAGGTCCTCGAACTCGACCTGGCCCAGCAGCGGATCACCCTCTACGGCGGCGGCTACGAGGCCTACCTGGAGGAGCGCGAGGTCGCCCGCAGGCACGCCCGGGACGACTACGAGGAGTACGCCGACAAGCGGGCCGCCCTCCAGGACCGCGCGCAGATGCAGCGCTCCTGGATGGACAAGGGCGTGAAGAACGCCCGCCGCAAGGCGAGCAACGACAACGACAAGATCGGCCGCAAGTTCCGCAGCGAGGCCAGCGAGAAGCAGGCCGCGAAGGCCCGCCAGACCCAGCGCATGATCGAACGCCTCGACGTCGTCGAGGAGCCGCGCAAGGAGTGGGAACTGCGCATGGAGATCGCCTCGGCCCCCCGCTCGGGCGCGGTCGTCGCGACACTGCGGGACGCCGAGGTGCGCCACGGCGACTTCGTGCTCGGCCCGGTGTCCCTCCAGATCGACTGGGCGGACCGGGTGGCGGTCACCGGCGCGAACGGCGCCGGCAAGTCCACCCTGCTCGGCGCCCTGCTGGGCCGGGTCCCGCTGACCTCCGGCCAGGCGTCCCTCGGCTCCGGCGTCCTGATCGGCGAGGTCGACCAGGCCCGCGAGCTGTTCCACGGCGAGGAGTCCCTGCTGGACGCCTTCTGCGCGGCGGTTCCCGACACCGAACCGGTGGAGGTCCGCACCCTGCTCGCCAAGTTCGGCCTGAAGTCCGACCACGTCACCCGCTCGGCGGCGACGCTGTCACCGGGGGAGCGGACGCGGGCGGCGCTGGCCCTTCTCCAGGGCAGGGGCGTCAACCTCCTGGTCCTGGACGAGCCGACGAACCACCTCGACCTGCCGGCCATCGAGCAGCTGGAATCAGCGCTGGACGCCTACGAGGGCACCCTCCTCCTGGTCACGCATGATCGCCGGATGCTGGACGCGGTCAGGGTGACCAGGAGGCTGGAGGTCTCATCGGGCAAGGTGACTGAGACTCCCTAGGGGCGCGGGGAACTGCGCGACCAGCCCCGACGGACCCGCGCAGTCCCCCACCACCGCTACCGCCCCTTCTTCGGGGAATCCAACAGCCCGGCCTTCCGCAGAGCATCCGCCATCGCACTGTTGGCAGGCGCGGCCGCCGACCGCTGTTGCTGCTGACGCGGTTGCTGCCGCTGCTGAGGCGGCCGCCCGCCCCGCTGGGGCTGACGCCGTTCCCCACCGGAGGACTTGGCCTGCGCCTCGTCGTCCAGCCGCAGCGTCAGCGAGATCCGCTTGCGCGGGATGTCGACCTCCAGAACCTTCACCTTGACGATGTCACCCGGCTTGACGACATCCCGCGGATCCTTGACGAACGTCTTCGACAGCGCGGAGACATGCGCCAGACCGTCCTGGTGGACGCCGACGTCGATGAACGCCCCGAAGGCCGCCACGTTGGTCACGACACCCTCCAGCACCATCCCGGCGACCAGGTCGGAGATCTTCTCGACGCCCTCCTTGAAGGTGGCCGTCCTGAAGGCGGGCCGAGGGTCGCGCCCCGGCTTCTCCAGCTCCTTGAGGATGTCGGTCACGGTGGGCAGACCGAACGTCTCGTCGACGAAGTCCTGCGGCCTCAGCGACCGCAGCACACCGGTGTTGCCGATGAGGGAGGCGACCTCCTGCCCCGCGGTCTTCACCATCCGCCGCACCACCGGGTACGCCTCGGGGTGCACGCTGGAGGAGTCCAGCGGGTCGTCGCCGCCCCGGATCCGCAGGAAGCCCGCGCACTGCTCGTACGCCTTGGGCCCCAGTCGCGCCACCTTCTTCAGCTCGGTGCGGGACTTGAACGGGCCGTTCGCGTCGCGGTGCGCCACGATGTTCTCGGCGAGCCCGGACGTGATTCCGGAGACCCGGGCGAGCAGGGGAGCGGACGCCGTGTTGACGTCGACCCCGACGCCGTTCACACAGTCCTCGACCACCGCGTCCAGCGAACGCGACAGCTTCACCTCGGACAGGTCGTGCTGGTACTGGCCGACGCCGATCGACTTCGGGTCGATCTTCACCAGCTCGGCCAGCGGGTCCTGGAGCCGGCGCGCGATGGAGACCGCTCCGCGCAGCGAGACGTCCATGTCGGGCAGCTCCTGCGAGGCGAACGCGGACGCCGAGTACACCGACGCGCCGGCCTCGGAGACCATCACCTTGGTGAGCTTGAGCTCCGGGTGCCTGCTGATCAGATCACCGGCGAGCTTGTCGGTCTCACGGGAGGCCGTGCCGTTGCCGATCGCGATCAGCTCGACCGCGTGCTCCTCGGCCAGCCGGGCCAGCTTCGCGATCGCCTCGTCCCACCGGTTGGCCGGGACGTGCGGGTGGATGACGTCGGTGGCGACGACCTTGCCGGTCGCGTCGACCACGGCGACCTTCACGCCGGTACGGAAGCCGGGGTCCAGGCCGAGCGTCGCGCGGGTGCCCGCGGGGGCGGCGAGGAGCAGGTCGCGGAGGTTGGCCGCGAACACGTTGACCGCCTCGTCCTCGGCGGCCGTCCGCAGGCGCAGCCGGAGGTCGATGCCGAGGTGCACCAGGATGCGGGTCCGCCAGGCCCAGCGGACGGTGTCCGCCAGCCACTTGTCACCGGGCCGGCCGCGGTCGGCGATCCCGAACCGGTGGGCCACGATCCCCTCGTAGGACGAGGGTCCCTCGGTGGGCTCCTCCGGCTCCAGGACGAGGTCGAGGACCTCCTCCTTCTCGCCCCGCAGCATCGCGAGGATCCGGTGCGAGGGAAGGTCGGTGAAGGGCTCCGAGAAGTCGAAGTAGTCGGCGAACTTGGCGCCCGCCTCCTCCTTGCCCTCCCGCACCTTCGCGGCCAGCCGCCCGCGCACCCACATGCGCTCGCGGAGCTCGCCGATCAGGTCGGCGTCCTCCGAGAACCGCTCGGTCAGGATGGCCCGGGCACCGTCCAGCGCGGCCTGCGCGTCGGGTACGCCCTTGTCGGCGTCGACGAACGCGGCGGCCGCGGCGAGCGGTGCGACACCCGGGTCCCCTAGCAGGCCCTCGGCGAGCGGCTCCAGGCCCGCCTCGCGCGCGATCTGCGCCTTGGTGCGCCGCTTCGGCTTGAACGGCAGGTAGATGTCCTCTAGGCGCGCCTTGGTCTCCGCGCCCAGGATGCGCGCCTGGAGCTCCTCGGTGAGCTTGCCCTGCTCGCGCACCGAGTCGAGGATCGCGGTGCGCCGCTCCTCCAGCTCCCGCAGGTAGCGCAACCGCTCCTCGAGCGTGCGCAACTGCGCGTCGTCGAGCATCTCGGTCGCTTCCTTGCGGTAGCGGGCGATGAAGGGAACCGTGGAACCGCCGTCGAGCAGTTCCACGGCAGCCTTGACCTGCCGCTCCCGTACGCCGAGTTCCTCGGCGATCCTGCCTTCGATCGACTTTGCGCTGCTGGACCCGCTGGACCCGGGTGTCGTCACGATCCGGTACCGCCTTCTCACTGAGGTTGCGCGGCAATTGTGGCAGGCGGCACCGACAGTGGGGGATCAGGGCGCGGTCATCGGGCCGCGGTCGTCAGGCCCGGCGGCTCCGCGTGGAGCCGGACGCGCCGCCGAAGAGCCGGGCCAGTGCCCGGAAGGGCAGGGTGACCACGGTGGCGATGGCGCCACCGATCTGGCGCAGGACGTCTGCGATAGCGCGGAACATGTGCATCCCCTTTCCTCTCCCGGCCACGGCGACCGGGACAGGACGGGTACCTCCAAGACGACCGGGCAATCTTCGGGGCCGGAAGTCAGCGCTTGCCGATCAGGTCCGCGGGATAGGCACCCGCGGCCACCGCGGCCCGTGCGAAGCCCACCGCGAGCTCCGTCAGCCGCCGGACGCCCTCGGCCCCGAGGTGTTCGTACGGGGCCCGGTCCAGCCGGTCCGTCTCCGCCTCGATCTCCTCCCGCAGGGCGGCGCCCCGCTCGGTCAGTTCCCCGTCGGCGTCCAGCAGCCCGCGCGCGCGGAGCCGTCCGCGGGCCGCGTCCCACTCCTCCCGGGTCCAGCCGCGCGTGGTGAACACCCAGGACGGCGTCATGCCCCGGCCCGTCGCGGTGTGGGTCACCAGAGCCTCGAGACCGTCCAGTTCGGCGGACATCAGGGCGGCGAGATGGCCGTCGCCGCGGTGCTCGCGCAGCAGCGTCGCGGCGTGCCAGAACGCCAGATGGGGCTCGCCGGGAACCGGCAGGTCGGCGTGTGCCGAGTACAGCGGGCGCGCGGCGCGCGAACAGGCCTCCGCGGCCCGCAGCGCGAGCCGCGCCGCCTCGGCCATCCCGTCCGACGCCACCGTGTCGTCCCCGAGCAGCCGGCGCAGGGTCGCGTCGACGGCACGCGCGCGTGCCGCGAGGACCTGTTCGGGCGTGGCGGTCCGCCACACGGCCGGCACGTGCTCGGCCACCAGCTCGTACTTGTAGTTGTAGAACGCGGCCGTCACGGCCCCCGGGCCGACCGGACCCAGTGCGGCGGCCCGCACCGCGAAGTTGACGGCCCGCGGGTGCGTGACGCCGATCGCGGCCAGCTCCTCGCCCAGCTCGGGGGAGAAGTAGTGCGCGGAGTGCAGCGAGTTGAGCGGGTTGTGACAGCGGCGGCCGGCGCGCGGTTCCAGGACGGCAGTAGTCATGCCGAGCAGGTTACCGACCGCTTGGTATCCCGTCGTGGGGTGTGCCGGGCATGGCAGGAAAGGTGGGGAACTCGTCATTGCCGCCATCGCGGCACCGGCCAAGAATCGGGGACATGGCCCAGCGAACCGTTCTCTTCGTCCTCTTCGACAGCGTCCAGAGCCTCGACGTCACCGGCCCGCTGGAGGTCTTCGCCGGCGCCGAGCAGCTCGTACCGGGCACCTACCGCCTCCGTACCGCCTCGCTGGACGGCGCTCCCGTACGCACCTCCAGCAGCCTGACCGTCGTACCGGACGAAGCCCTCTCCCAGGCCGGCGCCCCGCACACCCTCCTGGTGCCCGGCGGCCAGGGCACCCGGCGCCCCGACGCGCTCCTCACCGACTGGCTGCGTGTGCACGGGCCCCGGGCCGAACGCCTGGTCTCGGTGTGCACCGGCGCCATCCGGCTCGCCGAGGCGGGGCTCCTGGACGGCCGGCGGGTGACCACGCACTGGGCCTACTGCGACAAGCTCGCCCGTGACCACCCGGCCGTCGAGGTGGACCCCGCCCCGATCTACGTGCGCGACGGACAGGTGTCGACGTCCGCCGGCGTCACCTCGGGCATCGACCTCGCCCTCGCCCTGGTCGAGGAGGACCTGGGCCGGGACGCCGCCCTGGCCATCGCCCGCCATCTCGTCGTCTTCCTGCGCCGGCCCGGCAACCAGGCCCAGTTCAGCGCCCAGCTCGCCGCCCAGACCGCGCAGCGCGAGCCGCTGCGCGAGGTCCAGCAGTGGATCACCGAGCACCCGGCCGGCGACCTGAGCGTCGAGACCCTCGCCGCGCGCGCCCGCCTCTCGCCCCGCCACTTCGCCCGCGCCTTCCAGGCCGAGACCGGCATGACCCCGGGCCGGTACGTCGACCGGGTCCGCCTCGAACACGCCCGCCGCCTCCTGGAGGACACCTCCGACGGCATCGAGGAGATCTCCCGCGCCAGCGGCTACGGCACCGCCGAGGGCATGCGCCGCGCCTTCGTCAAGGCGCTCGGCACGGCCCCCTCCGAGTACCGCCGCCGCTTCCACCCGACCCCGCCCACTGAAACACATCT
>NZ_LJBR01000138.1 GCF_001282115.1 Streptomyces sp. NRRL B-24085
GGACGACCCCGAGCACCCCACCCCACCGATCGCGCTGTTCCCGACGGCCCCGGCCACCCCCCTCCGGATCGTCGTCGCCGATGACAACCCGGTGGTCCGAGCGGGCCTCACCGCGCTGCTCTCCGGCCGCCCGGACCTCACGGTCGTGGCGGAGGCCGCGGACGGCCGGGAGGCCTACGAGGCCGCGAGCCGGCACCGCCCGGACGTGGTCCTGCTGGACGTCCGGATGCCGGGCGTGGACGGCATCTCGGCGCTTCCGTACCTCGTGCCGATCGCCCCGGTGCTGATGCTGACGTACAGCGGCGAACCGGAGACCGTCCAGGAGGCGCTGCGCAGGGGAGCCGACGGCTACCTCGTCCACGGCGAGTTCACGGCGGACCAGCTCGCCGCGGCCGTACGGGACACCGCGCGGGGCTGCACCCACCTCACGCCCACCGCGGCGAGCGCCCTGCTGACCCAACTACGCGATGCGAATGCACACGTAAACCCCCATGTGTCGTCCCCCGCACAGCCAATTCCCCTCAAAGGCCTTTCGCAACTGCAATCATCTGTGGCACAGTCGAGACAGTCAGGACAGTCGTCACCGGACAGGCCGCGTTTCCAACTCAGCGCGAGGGAGGCGGAGATCATGGACCTCATCGCATCCGGCATGACCAACCAGCAGATCGCCGCCGCCTGCTTCATCAGCGAGAAGACGGTCAAGAACCACATCAACCGCATCTTCGCCAAGCTCCACAGCACGAGCCGCTCCGAGGCCGCCGCGAAGTGGCTGGGTACGGCGCCGAGTTCGGGCCGGGGGGTGGGGTGAGCCGTGCCGACACGAGCTTGGGCCCGGATTTGGGCCCAGGGACCCTGCGCGGACCGGGATCCACGGGTCTACGTTCCGGTTGTCGATGGCGGCGACACCGAAGGGTCTCACGATGAACAACCGGTTCAACGACGACAAGGGTCAGACCGCGGTCGAGTACCTGGGCATCATCGCGGTGGTGGTGGCGATCGTGCTGGCCATTACGGGGACGGACATCGGCAACACGATCTACACGGCGATCGTGGACAAGGTCAACGAAGTCATCAGCGGCTGACCGGGCCTCGTATTCACGGCGACGCAGGGCAGGCTTTCCCCATCTACATCACGGTGGTGGCGGGCCTGCTCTTTCTCGCGTTCGCCTTTCTGGCGGTCGGGCAGGCGGCGGCCAACCGGAACGGCGCCCAGACGGCGGCCGACGCGGCGGCGCTGGCAGCGGCCCTGGACACGCGGGACAAGCTCACCGACAAGTGGGTGGAGAACGTCCTAGATCCCACCAAGTGGCAGGACATCTTCGACGGCGTGGGAGTGGAGTTCGACGGCTGTGCACGGGCGGACGAACTGGCCGCGCAGAACGACGCCACCACGGTGAGCTGCCGATCGCTGACGGGGTTGCCCCCCGGCTACAGCGTCGAAGTCAGGACGAACAAGACCGTCGGTGATTCCATTGTCCCCGGAGTCGAGGGCAAGCAGTCGACGGAGACGGCCGCCGCGGTCATCGAACCCGTCTGCGAGTTCCAACTGCCCGGCGAAGAAGCGGATGTACTGCCGAAGCTCACCTGCCAGGACGGTGGCGAGTGGAGTTTGGACCCCGAGGACCTCACGGACCTGCCCGGCCCCGAGGATCTCTTCGACGTCCACCTGGCGCAAGCGAACGACGAGTGACGAAGGAAGCGGAGTGATGAGCATTCGGTTCACGGCGAAGGCCCGCAGGGGGATGGTCGCGTTGACGATCGCGGCCGGACTGGCCGTCGGCGTGGCCGGTTGCAGCGGTGGCGGCGACGACAAGAAGCCGGAGACCTCGGCGTCGGCCTCCCGCACGGGCGGATCCGACCCGAGTACTCAGGAGGGTGAGTCCGACGAGCCGATGGCGGAGCTGAAGGGCACGAGCGGGTTGCTGCTCCAGATCACCTCGGCCACCCGGGACGCCGGCGGCTTCGTCACGGTGAACGGCAACCTGAAGAACGACGGTTCCAAGCGCATCACCGTTCCACCCGCGGTACGCGGGGACGAGACGGAGATCCTCCGGCACGGCATGTCCCTCGGGGGCGCGACCCTGGTGGACGCCGCCTCGAAGAAGCGCTACTACGTGCTGCGCGACACGGACGGCCGACCACTGACCACGACCGGCTTCTCGTCCCTGCAACCCGGCGAATCACTGGCCGTATTCGCTCAGTTCCCGGCGCCCCCGACAAGCACCACGGACGTCACCTTCCAGCTCCCCACCTTCGCCTCCGCCACCATCCAGATCTCCGGATGACGCCCACCATGGCCGCGACCCGAACCCCACCCCGCCTGGCCCTGGCCCTCACGGTCGTCTCGCTCACGGCGGCCCTGACCCTCACCCCGGCCCGGGCCGACGACGGTCCCAGCGTCCCCCCGGGCACCGAACCCTCCGCCACCGCACCCGTCGAGGTGGACCCCAACGACCCGGACCTGAAGCTCCCGGAGGGCGCCACCCTCGCCGAGGCGAAGGTCCTGGACATCAAGCAGGTCGTGGAGGACCAGAGCGGCGACGAACGCCGTGAGGACACCAACGCGGACGTGAAGTTCGCCCTCCAGGCCGAGGTCCTGTTCGGCAAGGACAGCGCGAAGCTCAACGGCGAGGCCAGAGCCCGTATCTCCGCGATCGCGGCGGAGATCAAGAACCAGAACGCCACCCGTATCCGCGTCTTCGGCTTCACCGACGACCTGGGCAGCTACGCCCACGGCCGCACCCTCTCCCGCCAGCGCGCCAACGCCGTACAGGACGTCCTGGACCAGGAGTTGAAGGACTCGGGCGTCACCTACGAGGTCCGCGGCTACTCCGAGGACTACCCCATCGCCTCCAACGCGACGGAGGCGGGCCGCAAGAAGAACCGCCGGGTGGAGGTGTCGTTCCCGCGGGGGGAGAGCTGACCCGGGACACGAGACGTCACTCAGAGGGGTGATTCGGTACGAGGGCAGACCCGTGCTCGGGTCGCATGCCCTCGGGAGACCGCGTACAGCGATGCTATTTTGCTCCAGCACAGCAGGTGAATTCGCTGTGTCCATGGGGGACTTCCGCCCCGATGGGGACCGGGAGCCGACACGGGGGACAGGACATGTCTGGCGGGACGGACATCGATGATCCGGCAGCTCTGAACCGGGCGGGCAGCGGCGCACGCGAGACGGCGGGGCAGACGCGTACCGCGGGTGCGCATCCGGTGGACGAGACGCGGTCGGCGGCCCGTGACTTCGGCAGCGCTCACTGGAGCGGTGGGCTGGGCGCGGTGCTCAGCGGCCTGGCGGATACCTGGTCGAGTCAGGTGTCGGCGCTCGCGGCCAAGTGCGACAGTCTCGCCGGCCAGTGCGGAGGGTCGGGTCTGCTGTACCAGGACACCGAGGCGGCGAACACGCAGACGATGCGCTCCATGTCGGCCGGGGCCTCGCCCTTCGGGTGAACCGGCACCGCCGCCCGGTTCGGTCGCAGACCGACGAGACACACCACGTCACGCCACAGGGGGACTCACCGCAGCCATGCCGACGTACGAGCAGCTCTACCACCTCAGCCTCGGCAACCTCGGCGAGGCAGCCGAGCGTTGGGAGGAGACCGTCGGCAAGTTCAAGGCCCTGCACACCGGGTTCGGTGACGAGGTTGCCAGACCCTTCAAGCAGGCCGGCTGGAGGCAGCCGGTCCTGACCGCGGCCAAGGCGGGCAACGACGTACGCGCCGCGCACCAGGAGTTCGCGTACGCGCAGAGGGAAGCGGAAGGCATCGCGGGTGTCCTCACGACTCTGCACGCCGAACTGAGGAGAGCCAAGGAGGACCTCCACCGTCTGGCCGACGTGGAGGCCGTGAAGCAGGACCTGCACGTCAGCGCCAGCGGTGTCGTCACCCCCCGCAACGACGCCAACCAGCAGACCTGGGCCCATCACGACCCCGACGGCCAAGCCCTCATTCGCGAGCAGCAACAGGCCTGCGACGCCTTCGTCCGCCGTATCGAAGCCGTCCTGCGGCGCGCCGCGGACGCCGACGAGACCGCCTGCTGGGCGTTGTGCCACGACCTCGGTGGTCACACCGACCACTTCAACTCCAGGGTGGTCACCTCCCTGGACGGCGCCGACGCCACCCGCGCGGCCGAGCTGAAGAAGCAGAGGGGCGGGGCGAAGACGGACGGGTGGGTCGTCGAGGGTGAGTCGGACGCCTCTGGTCTCGCGGTCGGCGCAGCCGCGTCCGGGCCCAGCACGGGAGACGGCTCGCTGGGCGAGGCTGAGGCTCACGCTGACCTCGGCCGGGCATCGGCTGCGGGATCCCTCACCAACGGCCCTTTCCGGCTTGCGGGAGAAGCCGAGGCGTACGCCGGCGCCAAGGGGGTGCTGGGCGGCAGCGCCACCAATGAGGGCATCCAGGGCCAGAGCAGTGGCTTCGCCGGCGGTGAAGCCTCGGCGAAAGGCAGCGCGTATCTCGGGCCGGTAGGTCTCTATGGGCGGGCCCAGGGCGTGGGGGGCCTGGAGGCGAGCAGCAGTGCCACTGTTGGTTTCGAGGGCCTCGCCCTGGGCGGAGAGGCGTTCGCCGGGGCGAAAGGAGGCGCCTCGGGAGGGGCCGATGTCGGCGGTATCGGAGCGGGTGCGACGGCTGAGGGATGGGCCGGAATCGGGGCTGAGGGAGAAGCGACCGTCGGCAAGGGCGAGGACGGCAAGTGGAAGGTCACCACGCACACCGGACTGGCCTTCGGACTCGGCGGTTCCGTGGGCTTCGAGTTCACCGTCGACCCCAAGAAGGTGGGGGACACCGTCGGTGACATCGCCGACGGACTCGGCGCTCTGGTCTGATGCGGGAATCCGCACGCGCTGCCACGGGCGCACCGATACCCGCAAGCCGCCCAACAGGAGCGAGGGGAGACCTGGATGGCCACGACGCTGCCGGTACCGATTGAGTTCGAGCTACCGAAAAGGTGGCGTGCCGCACCCCCTGACGAAGTGGGCGCACCAGGTGCGGCGTTCATCGCCTTGCACTCTCGACCGGATGCCGGTTTCACCGCCAATATCACGATTGACGGTGAGTATCGTCCGGACTCGGTGACGCTCCCCGAGATCGCTGACGGGTCGGTGGCACGATTGCGTGAGACCGGTGCGTCTGTTGTGCTTACCGATCGACGCGAAATGGGTTCTGCGGAGGCTCCGGGTCTCCTCCAGAAACTGGCCGTCTCGACCACCGAGGGCGGCACGCTCCGCGATGTTGTCCAGACTCAGGTGTACCTGTCCCTGCTGGACGTGGCCGAGCCGCGAAGCCGGGTGGTGATCCGCTTGGTGCTGACGTGTACCCACGCCCAATACCGGGAAATCCTGGGAGACTTCGAGGAATTCGTGCGCACGGTCCGGCCGCGCACCGGCACCGAGCAGTAGCCCGGATCGATCTTGCACTTGCAAGCCGCGACCTCATATGTTGACGCGATGGGACTCTTCGACAAGCTGACCGGAACCCGGCGCCCGGCCGATGGCATTGCTCCGCGGTCCGCCGATGAGGTTCGGGCTGCCTTGCTCGGCCTCAATGGCTCTGACGTGCCCTATGTCATCCGGGAAGGCGGTGAGGAAGGCGCGGACCTGGTGGCCGAGTGGCGTCTCCTGGAGCCGGCCTGGCGGACCTTCTTCCTTCGCCGTCAGACGAGCCGGGTGTTCAAGGTCTCTATGCGCCTGGTCCCGGAGAAGAACGAAGTGCGTTCTCTCGACCAGCAATTCGAGGTCGAATGGGTGGGGGACACTCCCACGCTCTCCCCGGCGCGCGACGTTCAGCGCGGTCAGGTGAAGTCCGTTTCGAAGCAATGGTCGCTCGGCAGGGACGAGGACGGAAACCGAGAAGAGACCTTCAGCTTCGACAGCGACGACCTCAAGGACCCGCTTCAGAACGCTGTTCTGAAGTCAGGATGGACTTGGCGCGGAACCATCACCGGCCGACTGTGAAATCAGCGCGGTGGATTCCGTGATGGCCGGTCAACGAGCCGGAGAAGCCTTGGCGTCGGCCTCGAAGCCGAAGTTGATCCGTTTCCCGTCGACTGAGGTCACGGTGATCGTCACCCCCAGGGTGCTGCCGTCGCTTGCTGTCAGCTTGCATCTCATGGTGGTGCCGACCTTGCCGACGAGATCCTTGGGACAGCTGATGTCCGGTTCCGGTCTTCCCGTCGTCGAGGCGAGCTTCTGGGCCACGAGGCCGGCCACCTTGTCCGCGGACATGGTCGGCTCGGACTTCTCGAGGTCGAGCGAGGCCGAGCAGCCTACGAGCAGTGCGCTGACCGCCGACCCTGTGAGAACCGACCGTGCGGCAGTCACCCTGTTCATCAGTACCGCGAACTCCCGTCACGCGAGCAAGGAAGGACTCAAGGTACCCCGCAGCACGCCACCCCCTCACTCCACCACGATCTCCACACCGAA
>NZ_LJBR01000139.1:2500-4618 GCF_001282115.1 Streptomyces sp. NRRL B-24085
TCCGTGATAGCTGGTTCTCCCCGAAATGCATTTAGGTGCAGCGTCGTGTGTTTCTTGCCGGAGGTAGAGCACTGGATAGGCGATGGGCCCTACCGGGTTACTGACCTTAGCCAAACTCCGAATGCCGGTAAGTGAGAGCGCGGCAGTGAGACTGTGGGGGATAAGCTCCATGGTCGAGAGGGAAACAGCCCAGAGCATCGACTAAGGCCCCTAAGCGTACGCTAAGTGGGAAAGGATGTGGAGTCGCAGAGACAACCAGGAGGTTGGCTTAGAAGCAGCCACCCTTGAAAGAGTGCGTAATAGCTCACTGGTCTAGTGATTCCGCGCCGACAATGTAGCGGGGCTCAAGCGTACCGCCGAAGTCGTGTCATTGCAGCATGAGGGCCAACGCCCGCTGTGATGGGTAGGGGAGCGTCGTGTGCCGGGTGAAGCTGCGCCGGAAGGCAGTGGTGGACGGTTCACGAGTGAGAATGCAGGCATGAGTAGCGATACACACGTGGGAAACGTGTGCGCCGATTGACTAAGGGTTCCTGGGTCAAGCTGATCTGCCCAGGGTAAGTCGGGACCTAAGGCGAGGCCGACAGGCGTAGTCGATGGATAACCGGTTGATATTCCGGTACCCGCTGTGAAGCGTCAAACATCGAACCAGGCGATGCTAAGTCCGTGAAGCCGCCCCGGAGCCTTCGGGCAAAGGGGAGTGGTGGAGCCGACGAACCAGACTTGCAGTAGGTGAGTGATGGGGTGACGCAGGAAGGTAGTCCATCCCGGGCGGTGGTTGTCCCGGGGTAAGGGTGTAGGCCGTGATCTAGGCAAATCCGGATCACATAAGGCTGAGACCTGATGCCGAGCCGATTGTGGTGAAGTGGATGATCCTATGCTGTCGAGAAAAGCCTCTAGCGAGTTTCATGGCGGCCCGTACCCTAAACCGACTCAGGTGGTCAGGTAGAGAATACCGAGGCGTTCGGGTGAACTATGGTTAAGGAACTCGGCAAAATGCCCCCGTAACTTCGGGAGAAGGGGGGCCATCACTGGTGATCCGATTTACTCGGTGAGCTGGGGGTGGCCGCAGAGACCAGCGAGAAGCGACTGTTTACTAAAAACACAGGTCCGTGCGAAGCCGTAAGGCGATGTATACGGACTGACGCCTGCCCGGTGCTGGAACGTTAAGGGGACCGGTTAGTCACATTTCGGTGTGGCGAAGCTGAGAACTTAAGCGCCAGTAAACGGCGGTGGTAACTATAACCATCCTAAGGTAGCGAAATTCCTTGTCGGGTAAGTTCCGACCTGCACGAATGGCGTAACGACTTCTCGACTGTCTCAACCATAGGCCCGGTGAAATTGCACTACGAGTAAAGATGCTCGTTTCGCGCAGCAGGACGGAAAGACCCCGGGACCTTTACTACAGTTTGATATTGGTGTTCGGTTCGGCTTGTGTAGGATAGCTGGGAGACTTTGAAGCAGCCACGCCAGTGGGTGTGGAGTCGTCGTTGAAATACCAGTCTGGTCGTGCTGGATGTCTAACCTGGGTCCGTGATCCGGATCAGGGACAGTGTCTGATGGGTAGTTTAACTGGGGCGGTTGCCTCCTAAAGAGTAACGGAGGCGCCCAAAGGTTCCCTCAGCCTGGTTGGTAATCAGGTGTTGAGTGTAAGTGCACAAGGGAGCTTGACTGTGAGACCGACGGGTCGAGCAGGGACGAAAGTCGGGACTAGTGATCCGGCGGTGGCTTGTGGAAGCGCCGTCGCTCAACGGATAAAAGGTACCCCGGGGATAACAGGCTGATCTTCCCCAAGAGTCCATATCGACGGGATGGTTTGGCACCTCGATGTCGGCTCGTCGCATCCTGGGGCTGGAGTCGGTCCCAAGGGTTGGGCTGTTCGCCCATTAAAGCGGTACGCGAGCTGGGTTTAGAACGTCGTGAGACAGTTCGGTCCCTATCCGCTGTGCGCGTAGGAGTCTTGAGAAGGGCTGTCCCTAGTACGAGAGGACCGGGACGGACGAACCTCTGGTGTGCCAGTTGTTCTGCCAAGGGCATGGCTGGTTGGCTACGTTCGGGAGGGATAACCGCTGAAAGCATCTAAGCGGGAAGCCTGCTTCGAGATGAGGACTCCCACCCCCT
>NZ_LJBR01000014.1 GCF_001282115.1 Streptomyces sp. NRRL B-24085
TAAGTGACAGCCTTTCGTTCCCTCCCATCCCCTCGCACAGAAACGGCGCCCTCATGTCCCGTGCCCCCCAAGGTCCTTCCCGTCGTCGCCTCCTCGCCGGCGCCCTGGCCGGACTGTCCGCGGCCGTCACCGGCTGCTCCTCCGACAGCTCGGCTTCGACCTCCGGCGGTTCCAAGCAGTTGCGCGTCGGCTACTTCGCCTTCCCCAGCGGCGACTTGCTCGTGAAGAACAAAAAGCTGCTGGAGAAGGCGCTGCCGCAGTACACGATCAAATGGATCAAGTTCGACTCCGGTGCCAGCGTCAACCAGGCCTTCATCGGCAAGTCCCTCGACATCGCCGCGCTCGGCTCCAGCCCGTTCGCCCGCGGTGTCTCCGGCAGTTCGCCCATCCCGTACAAGGTGGCGTGGATCCTCGACGTGGCGGGCGAGAACGAAGCCCTCGTGGCACGCAAGGCCACCGGTGTCACCGACGTGGCCGGGCTCAAGGGCAGGAAGATAGCGACCCCGTTCGCCTCAACCTCCCACTACAGTCTCCTGGCCGCGCTGAAGTCGGCCGGTCTCGGCGCATCCGACGTCCAGCTCATCGACCTCCAGCCGCAGGCGATCCTCGCCGCCTGGCAGCGGGGTGACATCGACGCCGCGTACGTGTGGCTGCCCACCCTGGACGAGCTGCGCAAGACCGGCGTCCAGCTCACCAGCAGCAAGGAGATCGGCGCCGCGGGCAAGCCGACCCTCGACCTGGCAGTCGTGTCGGACGACCTGATCAGCCGTGATCCGCAGGCCATCGCCGCCTGGCGCAAGGCACAGGCCGAGGCGCTGCGGCTGCTCAGGTCGGATCCGGCGGGCTCGGTCAAGGCCGTCGCGGCCGAGATCGACATCAGTACCGCCGACGCGAAGGCCCAACTCGCGCAGGGGGTCTTCCTCACCCCGGAGCAGGTGGTCTCCGCCGACTGGCTGGGCACCGACAGCGGCCCGGGCAAGCTGCTCACCTACGTCACCGACACCGCCGCCTTCCTGGCCGACCAGAAGCAGATCGAGGCCGCGCCGTCGAAGGACACCGTCCGCAAGGCGTTCTATCTGGAGGGTCTGTCCGATGCCGTCAAGTGAGAGCACGACGACCGCGCAGGGGACGGAGACCGCGCCCGCCGGTTCCATCCGCCTCGACCGCGTCACCCACCAGTACGGCCGCGGCGGCGAGACGTTCACCGCGGTCGGTCCGGTCGATCTGACCGTCCCCGCCGGGGAGTTCCTGGTCCTCGTGGGCGCCTCCGGCTGCGGCAAGAGCACCCTGCTGCGGCTGATCGCCGGGTTCGAGCGGCCCACGCACGGTTCGGTACGCGTGTCCGGCACCGAGCCACGGCCCGGCGACACGGCCGGCGTCGTCTTCCAGACGCCTCGGCTGTTCCCGTGGCGGACCGTGCGGGGCAACATCGACCTGGCGCTGCGGTACGCGGGCGTCGAGCGTACCCAATGGCCCGCGCGTCGCGCCGAGTTGCTGGCCCGGGTCGGTCTGGAGGGCACCGAGAAGCGGCGCACCTGGGAGATCTCCGGCGGACAGCAGCAACGCGTGGCCATCGCCCGGGCCCTGGCTGCCGAGAACCCGCTGCTCCTGCTGGACGAACCGTTCGCGGCGCTGGACGCCCTGACCCGTGAACGCCTCCAGGAGGATGTGCGCCGGGTGACCGAACGGACCGGTCGCACCGCCGTGTTCGTCACCCACTCCGCCGAGGAGGCGGTGTTCCTGGGCTCCCGCATCGTGGTGCTGACGAAGAGCCCCGGCACCGTGGCCCTGGACCTGCCGGTCCCCCTCCCGCGCGGTGACGTCGACGCCGAAGGGCTCCGTGACTCCCCCGAGTTCGCCGCGCTGCGCGCACAGGTCTCCCACGCCGTCAAGGCCGCGGCAGCGGCCTGAACTCCCCCTCCAGGAAAGGAACTTCCCCGTGAGCATCCTCAGTGAGCGCCCGGCCGCGACCGGGTTGCCCCTCGTCCACCTCGGCCCGAACTTCGGAGCCGAACTCCACGGCATCGACCTCGCCCGCCTCGACGACGACCAGATCCTCGCCCTGCGCGAAGCGCTCGTGGCGCACAAGGTGCTGTTCGTCCGCGGCCAGCACACGCTCGACGACGCGGCGCAGATCGAGTTCGGCCGAAGGCTGGGCGAGGTCACCGTCGGACATCCCGTCCACGACTCGGGGGACGTGGCCCCCGAGGTGTACGCGCTCGACAGTCAGGACAACGGGTTCGCCGACGTGTGGCACACGGACGTGACGTTCGTCGCGCGGCCGCCCGCCATCTCCGTCCTGCGGGCCGTGGTCCTGCCGCCCAACGGCGGCGACACCAACTGGGCGGACAGCCAGCTCGCCTACGAGTCCCTGTCGCCGGGGCTGCGCGCCCACATCGACACGCTGACCGCCGTCCACGACGGAAGCCGCGAATTCGGCTACTACCTGGCCCAGCGGCGGCAGGGCAAGGGCAACCTGTGGGAGGGCGAGGTGTTCAGCGCGCTGACTCCGGTGGAGCACCCCGTGGTGCGGGTGCATCCGGAGAGCGGCCGCAAGGGCCTGTTCGTGAACCCGGGCTTCACCTCGCACATCGTGGGCGTCTCCGAGCACGAGAGCCGCGGTCTGCTCGACATCCTCTACGCCCATCTCACCAAGCCCGAGCACGTCGTACGGCATCGCTGGCAGCCCGGTGACGTCGCCTTGTGGGACAACCGCAGCACGGCCCACTACGCCAACCGCGACTACGGCGAGCAGCACCGCGTCATGCACCGCATCACCCTGCGCGGCGACGCCCCGCTCGGCCCGACGCCGTCCCGCACCTGACGGTCGCCTGAGACCGGCCACCGCGACCGGCCGGCCCGCACCTCGTCCCGCTCGCGTCGCGATGACCGAAGGGGACGACGTGGGGGTCGGCTTCGACGGGAGGGAGGCACCTACGTCGCTCGCCCCCTCGGTACGGCATCCGCCGGACCGCAACACCCGTATCGGCGCTGCCGCCCACCGCCGCCGATGGCCGAGCGTTCGGAAGTTGAAAACCTTCCGGGTCCACTCCCGCCGGATCCCTTGACACCTTGATGACATGCCCTCAACACTCCTGGGCGAGAGAGCGCTCTCACAATCTGCTGTTGCTCCATCCCCCCCGCATGCCGTACCGGCTTGAGGAGACTCCACATGCAGAGGATCGTCACCCCCACCAGCAGACCCCCATCCGGCACCGCGCGCTCACGCGCGGCGCTCGGCCTGGCCGTCGCCCTGATCGCCGCCTTCTTCACCGTCCTGGCAACCGCGCCCGCGCACGCCGCGGACCAACTCCTGTCCCAGGGCAGACCGGTCGCCGCCTCGTCGACCGAGAACGCGGGCACACCCGCCGCCGCAGCCGTGGACGGCAACACCGGCACCCGCTGGTCCTCCGCCTTCGCCGACCCGCAATGGATACGGGTCGACCTCGGATCCGTCCAGCAGCTCAGCCGCGTCAGCCTCAACTGGGAGGCCGCCTACGCCACCACCTTCCAGATCCAGACCTCCACCGACGCCAACACCTGGACCACCGTCTACTCCACCACCACGGCCACCGGCGGCACCCAGAACATCACCGTCTCCGGCAGCGGACGTTACGTCCGCGTCTACGGCACCGCCCGCGGCACCCCGTACGGCTACTCGCTGTGGGAGTTCCAGGTCTACGGCCCCGGCGGCACCACTCCGCCGGACGACTTCTGGGGCAGCACCAGCGACATACCCCCCGCGCACAACGTCGTCCAGGTGAAGATCCTCAACCGCACCAACGGCAAGTACCCCGACAGCCAGGTGTACTGGAGCTTCAACGGCCAGACGCACTCCATCGCCGAGCAGCCCTACCTCGACATGCCGGCCAACTCCGCGGGCCGCATGTACTTCTACCTCGGCTCACCCAACAGCCCGTACTACGACTTCATCGAGTTCACCGTCGGCAACAACGTCTTCAACGGCAACACCACCCGGGTCGACGCCTTCGGCCTGAAGCTGGCCATGCGCCTGCACACCAAGGACGGCTACGACGTCGAGGTCGGCGAGAACCGGCAGACCTTCGCCGAGGACCGCGCCACCACCTTCCAGCGCTTCACCAACGCTGTGCCGAGCGAGTTCAAGGTGCTGGCCCAGACCCAGGCCCCGTACCGGATCATCGCGCCCGGCAGCGATCCGAGCTTCCGCGCCGGCGGCGCCAACGCCAACTACTTCACCGCCTACGCCCAGTCGGTGGGCGTGAACGCGGCCACCTCCGACATCTTCGGCTGCGCCGCCTCCCTGGCGGGCAACCCCGACATGTGCGCCGCCCTCAACCGCCACGTCGCCACACTGCCGGCCTCCCAGCAGTCCGACCCGGCACAGTTCTACAAGGCGGCACCGGCGAACTACTACGCCAAGTTCTGGCACGACAACGCCATCAACGGCCTCGCCTACGGATTCCCCTACGACGACGTGGCGAGCCAGTCCTCCTTCGTCTCCCACGCCGACCCGCAGTGGCTCCTGGTGGCCGTCGGCTGGTAGACCACACGACCTGGAGGCAGCGCAACACAGCCTGCCTGCCAAGAAGTTGACTCCGCTTCAGAGGGCTGAGCCCCTCTGAAGCGGTCCTCATTCGCCGATGTCGGCCGCGCGGCGCGGTCCGAAGGTGTCACGTGGCCGAGCCACTCATCGGATCGAGCTGTTCGCGAGTGGCCGTTCGGAGCCGGTGCCTTGTTCAGACGGTTCGGACAGTCCCGCCGTCAATGACGTACTCCGCGCCCACAATGGATGAGGCTCGGTCCGAGACAAGGAAGCCGACCAGGTCCGCAACCTCTTCCGTCGTTGCGAACCTTCCGAGTGGCACCCCTCCGAGGGAATCCATCAGGCTCTGCTTCGCCTCCTCGCGGGTCAGTCCGTTGCCCTCGGCGAGCCGGTCGATGAAGCCGTCGTACGCTGCGGTCCGAATCCCCCCGGGGCTGACAGCGTTCACTCGCACTCCTCGTGGCGCCATTTCGTTCGCAAGACCCTTGCTGTACGTACGCAACGCACCCTTCGCTGACGCGTACGGCAACGTCGCGTCGTGCAACGGCATCTGACGCTGGATCGACGTGACGTGGACGACTACTCCTGATCCGGCCTCCACCATTGCCGGCAGCAGCGCTCGATCCAACCGGACAGCGCCCAGGAAGTTCAGGTTGAGTTCCGCCAGCCAGTGCTCCTCAGTCGCTGCCGCGAACCCGCCAGGTGGAGTTGACGACCCTCCGACAACGTGCACCAGGATGTCCAGCGCACCGCCCTCAGAGATCTTGGACACCACACCTTCCACACCGCCCACCGTGGCAGTGTCCGCCTCGATGAATCGGTCGGGGCGCTCGTAGCCGCCGGGCATGGTGCGTGCCGTGGTCCACACGTCGGCACCCATCTCCCGCAGTCTCTCCACGACGGCCTTGCCCGAGCCCTTCGAACCGCCCGTGACCAGCGCCCGGCGACCGTCGAGACGATCGCGATCTGAACTAGACATGCTTCTCTCCACTGAAGATCGAGGTGGTGCGGGTTCGGTCAGGCCGGGTGGTTGGCGATGACGAGTTCGGCGATGAGCTCGTCCCGCAGCGCGAACCGGTAGTCGAGCTCGGCGACGCCCCCCGGGAAGGTGCCCTCGAGCCGCACGGCTACCACCCAGTGGGCGTCATCGACGCGGTGAGCGCCGATCTGCTCTGTCCTGTACTCGAACTCGGACCCGGCGTCCCGCAGGAACGCGTAGGTCTCCTCCCGGCCGCGGAAGGTCTCGTCCTGGTCGACGATCACCGCATCCTCGGCGAGGAACGACGAGGCGGTGTCGGCGTCGCGGACGATGTGGGCGGCGAAGAACTCGCGCACGGTGGCCGGGAGCAGATCGGACGGGAGATCGGTGTGCTGTGTCATGAGCCCACCGTGTGACCTCGCCGGGCGGGAGGGTCAAGCCGTGGACTCTCCCCCAGGGGGAGTGTTTAGAGTGACGGGATGCTGACCATCGGGGAGTTCTCGCGGCTGACCCACTTGAGTGTCCGGACCCTGCGCCGTTATCACGAGGCGGCCCTGCTGGAACCTGCCGTGGTGGACGAGACCACCGGTTACCGCTACTACCGCGTCGACCAGATCCCGACCGCGCAGGTCATCAACCGCTCCGCGAGCTCGACGTCCCGCTGAGTGATGTGCAGCAGATCCTGCGCACTCCCGACCCAGGTGTCCGCGCGGCCCTGGTCACGGACCACCTGCAACGCCTCGAGGACGCACTCGACCGCACCCGGGCCGCGGTCGTGTCGCTGCGCCGCCTGCTCCAGCCCGACCCTGCGCCGATCGACGTCGAGCTGCGCGCAGAGCCCGCCCGGACGGTCGCGGCCGTAGAGGCCGTAGTCGGGCATGACGACATCGCGACCTGGTACGCAGGCGCGATGGCCGAACTGGAGGCGGCCGTCGGCGACGCCGTGACCGGACCGCCGGGCGGCAGCTACGACAACGCCCTTTTCGAGCAGGAGCGCGGTCACGCGGTCGTCTACCTGCCGACCGCTGCACCACCTCGCACCGGACGGGTGCACCCCCTGACTCTGCCGCCCGCGGAACTGGCCGTCACCACCCACATCGGCGAGCACGACGGCATCGAGGTCACGTACGGCGAACTCGGGACCTGGGTGGTGGAGAACGCGATGTCGGTGGCCGGGCCAGTGCGGGAGGTGTACGTTGTCGGCCCTCGTGACACAAGCGATCCCGCTGCATGGCGCACCGAGATCGGCTGGCCCGTCTTTCGTGTCACCTGAAGCGGTCAGTGCGGTGCGGAGTCTTGGAACGACGGAGCGCACGCCTTAAGCCGCCGCACGGACCGTCCGCAAGGCCGGCCTGGACACCGCGATATCAGCGGCGGGGACTGCCTCGCGGATGTCGCCATGCTGCGGGCCGAGCCAGCCGTGTTCGGGCCGGTGCCCACCGACCCGACGGTCTCCCGGCTCATCCACACCCTCGCGGCCTCCGGGAAGAACGCCCTGCGGGTCATTCGCGCCGCGCGGGCCGAAGTCCGCCCGACATCACCGCAGCCTTCGACCGACTCACGTTTTCTCTTTTTCACGAGAGAGACCAGTCCTTCTGTTTCCTGCTTTCGATCACCCCGGCAAGGAAAAGCGTCGTCATGCCTGTTGTGCCGGGGGCCGGGTACACGGTGCGTGCACGCGACGTCTGACAGGTCGAGGAGAGGAAGTCGCACAGTGGCGGTGAAGGCGATGGGGTGGGCGCACTCGTTCCCCATGTCCGAAGGAGTGCGTGTCGGCCGGGAGTGGACACGCAAGCGTCTGGAGTCCCTGCCGTGGACCGCTGCGGAACCGGAGACGGTGGACGCCATCGTGCTGGCGGTGTCCGAGCTGATCACCAATGCGCACGTCCACGCACACAGTGACGCACACCTGGTCCTCACCTGGGACGGCGACTGCCTACAGGTGAGCGTCCACGACGAGGACCCGTCGCTGCCGCGGCAGCGCGAACCGGAGCAGGGCGCGCTGTCCGGCCGCGGGGTGTCCATCGTGCGCAAGCTCGCCGATGAGTGGGGCATGAGGTGCCAACGGCACGGCAAGACGGTGACGGCCTGCTTCCGTCCCGCGGACCCTGCCGCCGCCGACCGCGCAGACGACCGAAGTTGAGACCTACTCACGGGTGAAACCCACTGTGGAGGACAGGCGTCATGAATCTGGCACGCGGATCGAGTGACGACCCGTACGCCTGGCTCTGGATCCTTGGTGCTCTCGCACTGTACGCACTGATCAGCTATGGGCTGACCTACCGTGCCCGCGTCCGGCGCGGTTCCGTACATCCGGCTCGTGACGCCATGCACGACCTCAAGGACCGAGAGGACCCGCAACCGCCCCGGCAGCGGTTCGTGAGTCGCGTGCTCATGCTGGGCGGCGCAGGTCTCACCGGCCTGGCCGCCGCGATGACCAGCGGCGCCGTACGGATCCTGGCTGTGGGACTCACGGCCGGCGTGACCGTGGTGGCGTGGGCGTACTACGACTACCGCACGGAACGGCGTGCTCCGCGCAGCGATCGGACGGGGTCCGAGGGCACCAGGACCGCCAGGCACTGACTCGAGAGGCGGGGGCGTAGATCCGGAGCCCTCGCTGATTCAACGTCGTCCCACTTGTCCAGGTTGCGAAGGGCGGCGTGCCGCTGCCCACCAGGACCTTCCTACAGCTTGCGCCCGTACAGCGCCGGGCCCGTCGCGGCCACCCGGTCCGCCCACCACTGCCCGCGGGTCAGCGTCGGTACATCTGCCACATGGCGAGTTCGTTGTCGTGCGCGCGCAGTCGTGCGACGGCTTCCGCGGGGGTGCGCTGCTCGGTCAGTTCGTAGAAGAAGAACAACGGGGCGAACACACCGGCGTAGCCGAACGGGGCTCCGCGGGGGGCGATGTACGTACCGGCGCCGGCGTCGAGGAAGGCGTCGGCGAGGCCAGGATCCCCCGTGTCGCAGCCGGTGACGAGGGTGACGCTGCCTGGCAGTCGGAAGTGTTCGCGTACCTGGTCCGGCCCGACGGGCCCGTTGAACGGCTGGTACCTCGCCAGTTCCTCGGCCACTTCTTCCAGCAGAATGCGTCCCTCGTCACCGTGACAGGACAGGATCACGTACGGTGCGATCGGTCTGCTGCCGTCCAGTGCGGCCACCAGATGGCGGGGCTGACCGACCCGCAGATGGTTCACCCGGATCCCGAACACTTCCAGTCCGTCACGCAACGCATGCGCGAACCCGCTCTCGACGTCGATCAAGTCCACCTCGGTCCAGGCCAGCCGACCGGCCTGGACTTCGCGTATGCGCGACGGCCGCTGAGTCGCCAGCCAGACCTCTTCCTCTTCCTCTTCTTCTTGGTGCGTCACGCGGCCACGATGTCACGGCCGCGGACGTCGGCACCGCCGAAAACGGGATTGCTGCGGGAGCCCGCTCATCGGCTGCTGGCACCAGTCGCCGACTGCGCTCCGTCGCCGTCCGCGGGAACCTGGAGGTCGGACAGCGCGCTCGTCGAAGTCCGCTGCCCCCAACCGGTGCCGAGTCTGAGAAGCAGTGACGCGGCAGCGAGAACCACACCGAACCAGATGACGCTGGTGACACCCACATGGTCCACGAACAGTCCGCCGAACAGCGCTCCGAGCGCGATGCAGGTGTTGTACGCCATCGTGTTGAGCGACATCGCGGCCTCGAACGTCTCAGGTGCGGCGGCGAGCGTCATGTTGATCTGGGAGAGCTGCACCGCGCCGAAGGAGAGTCCCCACAGCACCAGCGCGACGACGGCTCCAGACTCCCCGTCACCGACGGTGCGAAGCAGCAGCAGGGCCGTCAGAAGCCCGACCAGGCCGACGACGAAGGTTCCTCGCAGACTCCTGTTGACCGTGTATCCGGCGACGAAGTTCCCGATGGCGCCGCCCACACCGAAGATGATCAGCACCACCGTGATGAAGGTGGCCGGCACGGACGCCTCGTCCTCCAGGTAGGGGCGCACGAACGTGTAGGCACCGAAGTGGCCGAGCACGAAGAAGACGACGATGAGCAGCACCGTGCGGAGCTGTCGGTTCCTGGCCGGCAGGCCGAAGACCTCCCGGACCGACACCGCGTTCTCCGACGGCAGCGAGGGGATGACCGCCGCGACCGCGAGGAACACCAGCAGGCTGAGGCCGGCCCAGATGGCGAAGGTGGTGCGCCAGTTCGTGTGGGCCTCGATGACGGTGCCGAGCGGAATTCCCACGACCGTGGCGATGGAGATGCCGGACATCACGACCGCGGCCGCCCGGCTCGCGTGGCGCTCGTGCACGATCCGCATGGCCATGCTCACACCGATGGCCCAGAACACACCGCTGGCGAATCCCATGCACAGCCGGGTCGCGAGGATCAGCGGGTAGTTCGGCGAGACGGAGGTGACGAGGTTTCCCAAGGCCAGGACCGCGAGCAGGGCGGACAGCAGGAGGCGTCGGTTGACGCGCCTCGTCCAGGCGACGATGAACGGTACGCCGAGCCCGGCCGCGACGCCCTGCGCGGTCACCATGAGGCCTGCGACACCGACGGAGATGTCGAGGCTCCTGCTGAGCGGCGTGAGCAGGCCTACGGGCATCAGCTCGGTGGTGAGGAAGACGAACAGGCTGGCGGTGATGGCGGCGACGCCCAGCCAGCCCTTCACGGCCGGGTTCGAACTCTGCTTTGACTGCGGGGACATGGCTGCTCCAGCGATCTGATGGGTCTGGGGTGGGTGGCACCGGGCGTCACGAACCGGCTCCGCCGCTGCGTCCCACGGCGGCTTTCGGTTCGTGCACCGCGGAGTCCTCCCGGGCGGGAAGCCGCTCGGCCGTCGTCGTACGCGGTGGGGCCTGGCGGGGCTGTGCGAGCACTACGGCGAGGAGGATCAGCACGGTGCCGACCACCTGGAGGGCCGCGAGCCTCTCGTGCTCGAAGGTGATGCCGAGGACGGTCGCGACGATCGGGCTGCCGAGGGCCAGGAAGGAGACCGCCAGGGCCGGCAGCTTCTCGATCCCGCGGAACCAGAGCGCGTAACTGATCACCGCGCCGAGGGAGGTGAGGTAGGCGAACCCGAAGAGGTTGGTCCCCGTCAGGGAGGTCGGCAGCCCCTCGATGGACAGCGTGAAGGGCAGCGCCACCAGGCCGCCCGCTGTCAACTGCCAGCCGGTGAAGGGAATCAGCCCCACGCCCTCGGGCCGGCCCCAGCGTTTGGTGAAGGTGATGCCGGTGGCCATGCAGGCGGCGCCGCCCAGTGCGGCCGCCACGCCGGCCGGGTCGAGGGCCGCCGGTCCCTTGAACACCAGCAGGACGACACCGGCCGCGCCGAGAGCGCAGGCCATGACGTGTGCGGCGCGAGGTCTGTCGCCGAGGACGAGCGCTGCCAGGATCAACACGATCACGGGCTGCACCGCCATGATCATCGCCGCGATGCCGCCGGGCAGACGGTAGGCGGCGACGAACAACAGCACGTTGAAGGCACCGATGTTGAGCGTTCCCAGAACCAGGGAGCGCCACAGCCACCTGACGTTGGGCAGGGTGCGGGAGATGAGCAGCAGGATCAGGCCCGAGGGGAGCGCCCGTACGGTGGTGGCGAGCATGGGGCGTTCCGGTGGCAGCCATTCCGTCGTGACCAGGTAGGTGCTTCCCCAGATCGCCGGCGCCAGCGCCGTCACACCCGAGGAGAGGAGTTGTCGGCCACTGTTCATGGCGCACTGGCCTCCGCTTCGGGCAACCCGCCATCGCAAACGCGGATGCCACGTAACGGATTTGCGTTCAGGTCGGATTCCTTGACGGCAGCCCGTCGAAAGAGCACTGCTCGTGAGGGCCCGAAACTCGTATCGGCGGCGATTTCCGCCGCGCGTGAAGGCAAATTGGGCATGGGAAGCCGGTCCTTCCGGTCAGAACGAGAAATTCGCCACCCGGCTCCGATGCGCAGACGTCGCGATTCGGGGTGGCTGTGTGGCTCGCTCAAATGGTGGACCGGTCGGCATCAATGAGTCCAACACATGTTTGTCATCTCATTTATCGTGATGCAAGATGGATCGCCATGGAGCTGCAACAGATGCGCTATGTGGTCGCCGTCGCCGAGACGAACAGCTTCACCCGTGCCGCCGAGCGCTGTCTGGTCGTCCAGTCCGCCCTCAGCCACCAGATCGCGCGGCTGGAGCAGGAGTTGGGCGCCAAGCTCTTCGAGCGCACCACCCGCCGGGTCCGGCTCACGCCGGCCGGTGCGGCGTTCCTTCCCGCCGCCCGGCAGTGCCTGGAGGCCGCCGAGCGCGCGTCCCTGGAGGTCGCCGCCGCCATCGGTGAGGTCCGCGGGGAGCTGGCCGTGGGCGTGATCCCGTCCGTCACCGCCGTCGACATCCCGGGCGCGCTACGCGACTACCACCAGCGCTATCCGCAGGTGCGCATCAGTCTCCGCGTCGGCGCCAGCGACGACCTCGTCGACCAGGTCAAGCAGGGCGCCATCGAGGTCGCCTTCCTCGGGCTGCCGACGACAATGCGGCCGCACGGGGTCGGTGTGCGGGAGCTGGCCCGGGACCGGCTCGTCGCCGTCGTCGCCCCGGATCATCCTCTCGCCGCCGAGCCGGCCGTCGAGCTGCGGCAGCTGTGCTCGGAGGTGTTCGTGGACCTCCCGGCCAAGACCGCCGGTCGCGTCCAGTCCGACCTGGCCTTCGCCGCGGCGGGCCTGGTCCGCGATGTGGCGTTCGAGGTGACCAACGCCGACTTCCTGGCCCGGTTGGTCGGGCAGGGTCTCGGTGTGGCGATGCTCCCCTCCGCCTACGCCGCCCGGCTCAGCGGCGTGACCACCGTCGAGGTCATCGACGCGCCGGCGCGGGTGGAGTACGTCATCTGGCGCGCCGGGAGCCGCACTCCGGCGGCGACCGCCTTTCTGCGGGTCCTGGACATCCCGGACGTGGACGCCACGGCTTGAGTGCGGCCCGGCTGTGACGTCAGGCGTGTGCCGGATCGGCTGTGCCTGATCAGCCCGTGGGCTGGTCCGCAGTCAGCACGTGGGCTGGTCCGCAGTCAGCCCGTGGGCTGGTCCGCAGTCACCACAGCCTCGACCAGGCCGGGGAACCGACGGTCCAGGTCCTCCTTGCGGAGGCGCATGTAGAGCCTGTTCCCGGCGTCTCGCTGATGGACCAGGCCTGCCTCGCGAAGCACCCGCCAGTGATGGGTGCGGCTCGACTTGCTGACCGGCAGGTCGAAGGAGGCGCAGAGCCTCTCCTCATCCGGCCGGGCGGCCAGTTCGGCGATGACCCGCCGACGGTTGTCGTCGGCGAGAGCCAAGAGGATCGGCCCGATCCGCAGATCGTCCGCATCAGGGTGCGGCAACTCGCTCGACGCCATCACTCCACCTCTCGACAAGGTACGTCTACTGCCGTACCTTCCATGAAGGTACGGCGCTGTACGTACCTTACCTCTGGAGGGGTCATGTCCACACCCGTGTCCTCACGCCGCCGAGCCCTGCCGCGTCTTCGCTGGTTGCTGCGGCGCGTCCTGCTTGCCGAGCACTCTCCCTTCATCACCCTCTGACCAGCACTTCGCGGAGCGTGGCCCGCTCACGCGAAGTCCGCTGCGGTGAGGCCGTCGGGATGTCCGCTCGGCCACTCCACCAACTCGATCCGATAGCCGTCCGGGTCCGTGAGCCACGACGTCTTCGGGCCTTGGGCGCCGCCCGGGTACTGGAGGGGGCCGGGCGTCAGGCCGGCTTCGTTCAGCGTCCCGAGGGCGGTGGCGAGGTCGTCCACCTGGATCGCGAGGTGGTCGAAACCGCTGCCCACGTCGACCGGTCCGGCACCGGGACGGTGGACCAGTTCGAGTGAGGCCGCCGGTTCGTCCGGGAACTTGAGGATCACCAGGCGAGCCCCGTCACCGGTCTCGACTCTGCCCAGTTCGGCGTAGCCCAGGGCCGTGTAGAAGCCGAGCGAGCGGTCGAGATCGGTGACGCGGTAGCCGACGAAGAGCGTCTTCACGCCGCCCCCTCGGACCCGCGCACCCGGTAGCGCAGATGCGTCACGTCCCGATCCTCGAGCCGCCGCACCAGGTCGAGTTCGATGTGACCGGTACCCAGGTGGTCGAACAGCCGACGGCCGGCTCCGAGGAGGACCGGCACCAGGTGGATCTCCATCTCGTCCAACTGCCCGGCCCGCAGGAGCGCTTGGGCTGCCTGTGCCCCGTGGACCATGACCGCACGGTCGCCCGCGGCCGCGCGCGCCTGACGGGCACAGTCCTCGACATCGGTGACGAAACGCGCGTGACCGGGGGGCACGTCACCGTCGTCGACCTGGTGGGTGAGGACGAAGATCGGCACGCCGTCGTGGTGGTCGCCGTGCCAGCGCCCGGCGAGTTCGAAGGTCCGACGGCCGGAGATCAACGCGCCGGTCGCCAGCGCCTCGCGGTACACCTGGCCGCTGGGACCGTCGGACTCCCGGTCGTCGAGCCAGTTGAAGAGCCGTCCGCCGTCGCGTCCGAGCTCCTGCCCCGGCCGGTCGTCCGGTCCGGCGATGAAGCCGTCGAGCGACATCGACATGTACAGCCGAATCGGATTGCTCATCCTGGTCTCCCTCTCTCCACGTGACAACGCGATCCGGCCCTTCCTGATCGGGCGACGGTGCGGTGTGTCGAAAGGCAGACTTCAGGCGACCGGCGAACTAATCGGTCCGACGCGCCGGTCGGCTGCCGGGCCGAGCTGAGACGGCGGTCCGCTGCCGGGCCGAGCTGACATCGCGACCCGCTGCCCGGATGAGACAGCAGGAGTCGTGGGGTCCAGCCGGGACGGTCCTGCGGCTCACCGGTCCACATGACGCTCGCCAGGTGGATCCGGACAACCCCCTCGTTGCAACCCTCTCGCGGTGCGGTCACCGCGCGGTACGGAGAACACCGGAGCGGTCCGGGTCCTCCGTGCCGCGCGTACGGCCCGCGTACCTCACGCCGCCACCCGTGCCGTCCCCTCCGATGCCGGGCGGCTCGCCACGACCCGCCGGCGCCGCACCGGCATGCCCATGGTCGGGTTGGCGACGCCCCATGCCGCACCCTTGCAGACCAGTTCCTTGTAGCGCGCCGCGAAGCGGCCGGTCAGGGCGCGGTCCACGGCGCGGTCGTCGGCGGTGACGAACTGGATCAGCCCTTCCTTGCGTCCGAGCGAGATGCACTGGTTGAAGTAGCGCAGCGGGGCGTTCGGCAGCTTGCCGCCGGTCAGCCGGGCCGCGATGGAGTCGGCGGCCTGCCAGGCCATCGGGGTGCCCGAGGCGCAGGACATGCGCAGTGGCTTGTCGCCGGCACCGAGGGCGTGGCCGGCGTCGCCGATCGCGTACACGTCCGGGTGCGAGACGGAACGCATGGTGCCGTCGACCACGATACGGCCGTCGTCAGCCAGTTCGAGGCTGGTGGAGGCGGCCAGAGGGTGGGCCGCGAAGCCCGTCGTCCAGACGGTGACGGCGGCCGGCAGCGTCCGGCCGTCCGAGGTCGTGACCTGGTCCGCCCCGACCGCGGCCACCGTGGCGTTCTCGTGCACCGTGATGCCGAGCCGGTCGACGACCTTGCGCAGGTGCGCACGGCCCTTCGGGGAAAGCCAGTCGCCCAGTTCGGCACGGGTGGCAAGGGCGATGTCGAGGTCCGGGCGGGCCTCGGCCACCTCCGTCACGAACTCCAGGCCGGTCAGGCCGCCCCCTACGACGAGGACCGTCTCGCCCTCGGTCATCCCGGTCAGGCGCTCGCGCAACCGCAGCGCGCCGGGACGGCTCGCGATCTGGTGGGCGTACTCGGTGACGCCGGGGACACCGTGGTCGTTCCCGGCGCTGCCGAGGGCGTAGACGAGGGTGTCGTACGACAGCTCCGCCGCACCCTCCGCGCCCTGCACCGTGACCGACTTGCCGTCCACGTCGATCGAGGTGACCTTGGCGAGCTTCACCTCGACGCCGGTGCCGGCGAACATTTCGTCCAGCGGGCGGGGCTTGAGCTCCTGGCCCACGGCCAGCTGATGCATCCGGACCCGCTCGACGAAGTCGGGCTCGGCGTTGACGAGGGTGATGGTGACGTCGTCCCGGCGCAGCCGCTTGGCGAGCCGGCCTGCCGCGATCGCTCCGGAATAGCCGGCGCCGAGGACGATGATCCGGTTCTTCATTCGCTTACTCCTGTCCGCACGGGTCCGGTGCCTTCTGGCCCGGTCACGCCCCTTGAACCGGGCAGCCCACCGATCCCTGACAGAAGTGGAGAGTGACCTGCGTCACATGATGGATCAGAGGGCTCCGGTCACGACCGGAGGGCCGAAATCGCCCGCCGCCCACCGCTGTGTCGCGCGCTCCAGCTTGTCCGGGTTGACCTGGCTGCGCACCGCGACGACGCCTTCGTCCGTCCGCTCCAGGCACATGACGCCGAAGACCCGCCCGTCGACCACCGCGACGACCGCGGGGCCGCCGTTGGCCGTGGTGGCGTAGAGATCGGGCGAACCGCCGACCAGGTCCCGCTTGGCCGGGGCCGGCTTGAACAGCCCGCGCAGGAACTTGGCCACCGCGAGTGCGCCCTGTACGGCACTGGCCCGGGCCGGCACCTTCCCGCCGCCGTCGCCGACCACGACGGCGTCCGAGGTGAGCAGCTTGATCAGCGGTTCGGTCTCACCGCTGGTCGCCGCGGCGAGGAACTCCTCGACGATCCGGCGCGCGGCCGCCTCGTCGATCTCGGCCCGTGCCCTGCCCTGCGACACATGCTTCTTCGCACGGTGGAAGATCTGCTGACTGGCCGCCTCGGTGAGATCCAGCATCCCGGCGATCTCCCGGTGGGAGTACGCGAACGCCTCGCGCAGCACGTACACCGCGCGCTCGTTCGGCGAGAGCCGCTCCAGCAGGACCATCACGGCGTAGGACACCGACTCACGCTGCTCGGCCGTCTCCGCCGGGCCCAGCATCGGGTCCCCTTCGAGCAGCGGTTCGGGCAGCCACTGGCCGACGTAGGTCTCGCGGCGCGCACGGCCCGACGAAAGGTGGTTGAGGCACAGGTTGGTGAGCACCTTGGTCAGCCAGGCCTCCGGCACCTCGATACGCGCGACGTCGGCAGCCTGCCAGCGCAGATAGGTCTCCTGCACGATGTCCTGCGCCTCACTCGACGAGCCGAGCATGCGGTAGGCGATCGCCTCGAGCCGCGGCCTGGCCGCTTCGAACCGGTCTACGTCGCTGAGAGTCAGGGCCATGCCTGTGATCTTATCGAGGGGCCGACGGTTTCACGGCCGCACGGCAGCACTGGTGGCAGGTGCGACGGATCGCGTGGTGCCGCGTCCCGAACGCCCGCACAGCACAGGGGGTTGAACCGGGAGAGTCAGGTCAGCACCAGCCAGCGGCGGCCGTCGATCAGTTCCCGGGCTGCGTCGAGGTGGCCGGCGTGGCACGCGGACTCGGTGATGACGTGGAGCAGGACGTCTCGCAGGGTGTGTAGGTGCGGTTCACCGAACAGGTCGTGGGGCCACCAGGCCAAGGGCGCGTCGACGGGGGTGGCAGCGATGACGGCATCGGCGAGTTCCGCCTCGCGACGGTAGAGGTCGAGCACCTCGCCGGCCGGCACGTCCGGCGCCACCCTCCACGCCTCGTCACCGCTCGTCAGGTCGCGGATGACCTCCTCGTCCCCGGCCACGACCGCGCGGAACCAAAACCGCTCCACATCCAGCGCCAGGTGCTGGACCAGCCCCAGGCAGTGCCACCCGGAAGGCAGCACGGACCGTCGCAGATCCTTCGGGTCGAGCTCGTCGAGGATGCCGAGGACGTGTCGCCGCTGCCCGTCCAGAACCCGAAGAAGCGCCCTGACCTCACCGCTCGGCGTTGACTCGCTCAGATTTCCGGTCACGGTCATACAGGGTCCACGAAGTCGCGCGGCTTTGCAGGGAGTTGTACGAGATTCGGTGCGTGAGGTCGTGTCGCTCGTCGATGAGTTCGGATCTCATGGGAGGACCCGCTCGCTGCTGAGGCAAGCTCCGAGTGGCGGACCGCAGGCCGCCCGAAATGGGTGGTCCGCCGCAGCGAACGCGGCCCGAACCAGAACCAAACTCAGCCTGCGGGTGCGGCAAGGAGCCCGAGTACCGCCCGCGGACAAGGGCCGAGCGGCGGGCCCGGCGGATCGTTGCCGCACGGGACCGGCCGCCGCTGTCCGAGACGTCGTCCCGACCGGATCCGCTGATGCCGACTCCGTCGACGGGCTGACCTCGTACCCGAGCGAGTGAGGCAGCGACGCAGTGGGCTGCGGAGAACGCTGACGCCTTCCGCTGAGGCGTCGCTCCGGCACCGCGGAACCGAATCGCACACTAACGCAACTAAAGGTTGCACATCTTTCCGCCGGTCGGCTAGATTGATGTGCAACCAAACATTGCAGAAGGCGGGCAAGCATGGAGTACGGAACGATCGAGCGGGAGATCCACATCGACGCCTCACCCGAGGTCGTCTTCGAGGTGGTGAGCAGTCCCGAGCACCTGCGCGAGTGGTGGCCGGACGAGGCGGAGTTCCCGGTGACTCCCGGAGGAGCGGGGCGAATCGGCTTCGGGGACTTCTCGCAGGGCGGCACCTGGGTGCAGTTCACTGTCGTCGACGCGGTGCCGCCGCGACTCTTCTCCTTCCGGTGGACCCATGAGGAAGGAGAATCGGCCGCCCCCGGCAACTCGAACCTGGTCGTCTTCGAGATCGAACCCGCCGGGACGGGAACGCTCCTGCGGATGACCGAGAGCGGGTTCCGCGAGCGCGGCTGGGACGAGGCGAAGGTCGCCGCCAGGTACGCCGAGCACACCACCGGCTGGGACTTCTACCTGCCGCGGCTGCCGGCGTACGCCGCGAAGGTCGGAGCCGGGGGCCAGGCGTGACAGTGGACGACGACCTCTGGTCGGCGGTCGGCGACCCGACCCGGCGCCGGATGCTCGACCTGCTGCTCAGCGAGGGCAGCGGGACGGCGACCAGCCTCAGCGAACGACTGCCGGTGACCCGTCAGGCGGTGGCCAAGCACCTCCTCGTCCTGGACCGGGTCGGGCTGGTGCACGGCACCACCGCCGGCCGCGAGAAGCAGTTCCGCGTCGACCAGCCACAGCTCGCCCGTGCCGTCGCCCAACTCGCCGATGTCGGCGCCGCCTGGGACGCCCGCCTCCAGCGCATCAAGCGCATCGCCGAGACGGTCCAGCGCGGCAAGGACACGGAGAACGAGACCGGCAAGAAGCAGTAGAGAGGAACACGGAGATGGCAGACATACTTCACCGCATCGGCGTCGAGCACTCCTCACCGCAGCAGGTGTACGACGCGCTCACCACCCTGGACGGCCTGTCCGGCTGGTGGACCGAGAAGACGTCCGGAGAGAGCGGCCTCGGTGGCGTGATCGAGTTCCGGTTCGGGCCGGGCGGGTTCGACATGAAGGTCGTCGCGCTCGAACCGGGGCGGCACGTGCGCTGGGACGTCGTAGGCGGACCGCAGGAATGGATCGGCACCAGCGTGCAGTGGGACCTCCGTCAGGACGGTGACTACACGATCGTGCTGTTCAAGCACGAGGGCTGGCGGGAGCCGGTCGAGTTCATGCACCACTGCAGCACCAAGTGGGCCACCTTCCTGCTGAGCCTCAAGCAGCTCCTGGAGACCGGGGAAGGCGCCCCCGATCCCCGGGACATGAAGATCAGCGACTGGCACTGACCCGGCCGCGGTACGGCGTCCAGATCCTCGAACAGCGCCCCCTCCAGGTCGAGCGAGAGGAACAACGCGTTCAGGGTGTGAGGATCCGGTCCTGCTCCACCGGAGGCGTGCCGTCGTACCAGTTCAGGGCCTGCCCGAAGCGGATCAACTGGCCGTACAGGGCCGGATCGGCGCCTTCGGCGAAGACCAGGTCGAGCACGGCTCCGGCGGCCCGGGCCGGTGACTGCGCCTGGCTGTAGTCGCTGAACCACGGGCGCGAGGTGGCGGTGTCGACCATGCCGGGGCACACGGACGCGACCAGCGTGCCGGTGGCGAGGTCGCCCTCGCGGCGTGCGGCGGCGACCGCGCGTACGGCGGCGACCTGCGCCACCTTCGAGGGCACGTTCAGCCACACCGGCCAGCCCGCCTCCTGCGCGGTCCCGTGGCGGACGGCGTTGCGCCAGGACTCGACGGCGTGCTCGACCTCGTCGAGGCTCGCGCCGTCGAACAGGTGGCGCAGGCGGGGGTCGAGATGGCCGAGGGTGCCCAGACTGCTGGCCACGACAAGGAGCCGGCCGCCCGGGCGGAGGACGGGGCCGAAGGAGCGCAGGACCGCGTGCGTGGCCGTGTTGGAGACGTCGATGAACTCGTCCGCCCGCTCGGCCTGCGACTCGTCGGGCAGTACGCGGGCGACCGCGTTGGAGATGACGACGTCGACTCCGCCGTGCCTGGCCCTGAGCTCTTCGGCGAGGCCGGCGATGGCGCCGGTGTCGGTGACGTCCAGGACCCTGCCCTCGACGCGGGCGCGGGTACCCGGCAGGCGGACCACCTCCTCGGCGGTCTCGGCCACCCGCCGGTGACTGCGCCCGGTCAGCAGGACCAGGTCGTCCGGGCTCATGCGGGCCGCCAGTCCCTCGACCAGGGCACGACCGAGTCCTTGGTTGGCGCCCGTGACGAGGGCGATGCGGGATGTGTTCATGGCTGCCACGCTAGGAAGCCCCGCGCCCATGAGTCCAACGAAAGTCACGCACGGCTAGCATGCGTAATCGTCATGGACTTCACGGATGTGTCACTCACCGCGCTGCGCGTCTTCCGCGCCGTCGCCGAGCAGGGGACCTTCACCGCGGCGGCCGCGTCGCTGGGTTACACCCAGTCCGCGGTCTCCCGCCAGATCGCCTCGCTCGAACGGGTCGCGGGCGCCGAACTGCTGGAGCGGCGGCGCGACGGCGTACGGCTCACCCCGGCCGGCCGGGTCGTCATGCGCCGCGCGACGACCGTGCTCGACGAGATCGACGCGACCGCCCGCGAGCTGTCCGGTCTGCCCGGGCAGGCCGGGACGGTCCGCCTGGGGTGGTTCCCCAGCGCCGGCGCCGTCCTGGTGCCCCGCGCCCTGTCCGCGCTGCGCCGCACGGACCCGGACCTGAACGTCGTCGGCCGGGAGGGCAGCACCCCGGCACTGGTCCGCGCGCTGCGGGCGGGCAGCCTCGATCTCGCCCTGCTCGCCTCGGCACCGCCGTTCCGGCCGCCGGACGCCGAGTCGCCCGCGCTCGTACTGCTGACACTCACCGAACGCGCCCTTTGCCTTGCGGTACCCGCCACCCATCCCCTGGCCCGCGGGGACCACGTCGACGCGGCCGACCTGCGCGGACAGCGATGGATCGCCGGTTCCTCGTCGGGAGAGGACAAGCTGATGGGCGTGTGGCCGGGTCTGGACGAGCGGCCGGAGATCGCGCACACCGCCCGCGACTGGCTCACCAAGCTCCAATTGGTCGCCGCCGGCTGCGGACTGACCACGGTCCCCGCGGCTCTCGCCGCCGCCGCGCCACCCGGCGTCCGCGTCCTGCCCGTCCGCGGCGGCCCCCAGGAACAACGGCGCCTGCTCCTGGCCCGGCTCCCCCACCCGATGACCGAACCGAGTGTCCGCGTGGCAGCCGCCCTTCGCGCGGCGGCCCTCGACTCCGCTGGTGCCGGTGACTGACGCGGGCGGGCTCGGCCTGCCGCCGAGCCCGCCCGGGTCGGCTCCGTTCGGGAGTCGGCCTGTGTCATGCCGTCAGCGCTGGAGAGTCAGCAGCCCCGGACGGTAGGGCAGCAGGCCGTAGTCACCGCCCGAGTTGGGGCTGCGCCCCTGGTAGAGCAACTGGAGGTTGCAGGGATCGACCGTCATGGTCTGGTCGGCGCTGGTGCGGATCAGTTCGCCGTGGCTGATGTCGTTGGTCCAGGTGGCACCGCTGTTGGCCTTGCCGGCGAAAGGATTACTCTCGCTCGCTGCCTGGGGCGTCCATGAACCGTTCAGGCTGGTGGCCGTGAACGAGCGGAAGTAGCGTCCCTGCGAGCCGATCGCCTCGACGATCATGAGGTAGCGGTTCTGACCCTGCAGCTTGTAGACCTGCGGGGCTTCGAAGAGGTTGTTCGTCGTGTCGCTCATGACCACGGTGGAGGTCGAGCCGAAGCTGCCCGGGAAGTTCCCGATCGGCATGCTGGCCCGGTAGATCTTCCCGTTGTCACCGGCGAAGAACAGGTACATGTTCGTCCCGTCGCCGATGAGCGTCTGGTCGATGGGACCGGTTCCGGAGCCGGAGATGCTCCCGGAGAAGAGCACCTGAGGGGAGGACCAGCCGTTCGGGTTGGTGGGGTCGCTCGACGTCCGGTAGGAGAACGCGGTCCCGCCCCACTGGTAGGCGAGCACCCAGATGTTCTTCGGCGCGAAGTAGAAGAGCGTGGGCGCGACGGTGGAGGACGACATCGTGTTCTGGCCGGCCGAGGCCATGTCCGACCAGTTGGTGAAGGGGGTGAAGTTCATCGACCCCCAGCTGGTTCCCGTGTCGTGGGTCGTCGCGTAGACGAGTTGCTTGCCGTTGTACGGGACCACGGTGAAGTCCTTGAGCGAGACCCACCCGGACTTGGGCTGCGCCAGCGCGCCCGTCGACGTCCAGCGGTACGACGACGGCAGGTCGCACCCGCCGGGGGTGTCGGCGCCGACCTTGACGAGCTGCCACTGCTGGTTGGTGCCGCCCCAGTCGTCGTACTGGACGATGTTCGCGTTGTCGGCGGTGGAGGCACCCTGCACTTCGAGGGCCCTGTTGCTGTGGCGCGAGATCAACCGCACGTAGCCGTCCGAGCTGTCGGCCAGCCGCCACTGCTGGTTGGTGGCGTTCAGATCGGTCCACTGGACGATCGAGCCACCGTTCGCGGTGGACCAGTTGTAGACGTCCAGCACCTTGCCCGAGTGGCGGGACTTGATGCGGAAGTAGCCGCCCCCGGAGTCGACGAACTGCCACTGCTGCTGGGCCTGATCGTTCCTGGCCCACTGGGTGATGCGGGCGCCGTCACCGGTCGCCATGTTGTAGACGTCCAGGGCCTTGCCACTGTTGCGGTTGACCAGCACGTACGACGCGTTGGGGTCGACCGTCGCCGCGGCGGCGGGCTGGGCTCCGAGGAAGGTCGCCACCATCAGCAACGGCGCGAGGACGGCGAGCAAGCGTCTGAGGGGGACCGTGGACGGGTGGCGTAAACGCATCTGGGGGCCTCCTTGGGGGCGGGGCGAGGTGGCGTCGGCACCGCACAGCACCGTGCCGCGGATGCATGGATCGATCGAAACATTCGATATGTTCGCCAGATCCTTCGACGCCACAAGCTAGGAATAAGGGGTCCCTCGGTCAAGGTCTGCGGCCGTTCTGTCTGCAAACAGGCCCTCCCTGCCGGGTGCGACGAGCTGTCACGCCGAGCGAAACCGCATGGGATGCGGTGCGGCCCGAAGCTCCACATCATGGCCTCTGAGCAGGGTCTAAAGGACGATCGAACTACATACACCCCCTTGCTCCGGTCGTGACTTGAGCCTCGGCGCGTCCGTCAGGACTGGCGCCGGAGGTTTCACGCCCATTCCAACCATGCTTCGAATGTTTCGAAGACAGAGGTGAAACTTTCCCTGCGCCACGTATTGACGATCCACCGTCAATGCATCAATGTTCCGAATCCGAGGATCGACCAAGTATCGATATTTCGAACCGCGTTGGCCCTGCACTCACATCAAACGCACGCCGAACGCCTTCCTCTCGCACCAGTCATTCCGTGATGTCTACTTTTGGAGGCACAGCCATGGGTCTGACTGCCCTACTCGGACACCGTGTCCGCCGGAAGCACACTCTGCTGCTGGCGCTGCTGATCGGCGTCCTCAGCACGGTCGCCGCACTGCTCTCACCGCCCCCCGCACACGCTGCCGAAAGCACGCTCGGCGCCGCGGCGGCGCAGAGCGGCCGCTACTTCGGCACCGCCATCGCCTCGGGCAGACTCGGCGACTCGGCCTACACCTCGATCGCGGCACGTGAGTTCAACTCGGTGACGGCCGAGAACGAGATGAAGATCGACGCCACCGAACCGCAGCGGGGCCAGTTCAACTTCACCTCCGGCGACCGCGTCTACAACTGGGCCGTGCAGAACGGCAAGCAGGTCCGCGGACACACCCTGGCCTGGCACTCCCAGCAGCCCGGCTGGATGCAGAGCCTCAGCGGCAGCACCCTGCGCCAGGCGATGATCGACCACATCAACGGCGTGATGAGCCACTACAAGGGCAAGATCGCCCAGTGGGACGTCGTGAACGAGGCGTTCGCCGACGGCAGTTCGGGCGGCCGACGCGACTCCAACCTGCAGCGCACGGGCAACGACTGGATCGAGGTCGCCTTCCGCACCGCGCGCGCCGCCGACCCGGCGGCCAAGCTCTGCTACAACGACTACAACATCGAGAACTGGACCTGGGCCAAGACCCAGGGCGTGTACAACATGGTCCGCGACTTCAAGCAGCGCGGTGTGCCGATCGACTGCGTCGGCTTCCAGTCGCACTTCAACAGCGGCAGCCCCTACAACAGCAACTTCCGCACCACGCTGCAGAGTTTCGCCGCCCTCGGCGTCGACGTGGCCGTCACCGAGCTCGACATCCAGGGCGCCTCGGCCTCGACCTACGCCGCCGTGACCAACGACTGCCTGGCCGTCTCGCGCTGCCTCGGCATCACCGTCTGGGGCGTGCGCGACATGGACTCCTGGCGGTCGGGTGACACCCCGCTGCTGTTCAACAACGACGGCAGCAAGAAGGCCGCCTACACCGCGGTCCTCAACGCGCTCAACGGCGGCACCTCCACGCCCCCCACCGGCGGCGGACAGATCAAGGGCGTCGGCTCGGGCCGCTGCCTGGACGTGCCGAACGCCAGCACCACGGACGGCACCCAGCTCCAGCTGTGGGACTGCAACACCGGCACCAACCAGCAGTGGACGACCACCAGCGCCGGCGAGCTCAGGGTCTACGACAACAAGTGCCTGGACGCCGCCGGGACCGGCAACGGCACCAAGGTCCAGATCTACAGCTGCTGGGGCGGCGACAACCAGAAGTGGCGCCTCAACTCCGACGGTTCCATCGTCGGCGTCCAGTCCGGCCTCTGCCTCGACGCAGTCGGGGCCGGCACCGCCAACGGCACCCTGCTCCAGCTCTACGCATGCTCGGGCGGAAGCAACCAGCGCTGGACCCGTACCTGACGGGTGGCGGCGACCGCCCTCACACCCTCGCGGTGACACGGCAGGACAGGACAATGCTGCGGGCCGCACCAGCGGCCCGCAGCACGTCGGGTTCGGCGTTCTCGTCAGTGGCGGGCCGGGTCACCGGCCGCCGGTCACGGGAACTGGGTGATCTTGGACGGGATGGTGTCGGTGCCGGAGGTGGGTGCGCCGGTGTCGTTGACGACGTGGGCGTACTGTCCCTTGCCGCCCAGGGAGATCACCTGGATGCTGTGCAGCTTGATGCCGGCCTTGACGGGGACCTGGAAGCCGTGGTGCTGCACGATGGAGGGGTCCGAGGTGTAGTTGCAGTAACTGCCCAGGCCCCACGCCTCGTGGACGTTCACCGTGTCGGCGACCTTGTAGGCCGCGTAGCCGACGATGCCGTCGTGGGAGATCGCGGCGGCGTTCGGTGCGTCGTATGCCTTCTCGTTCTGGAAGAAGATCGTGCGGCCGCGTTCGCCGTTCCAGAGCACGTCGTACTTGTTGAAGTGCTCCACGAACAGGCCGGTGGTGAGGACGTCGTCGCCGTTCACCACGAGCCCGTAGTCGGCCCGGTTGGTCTCCCAGCCGACGCCCTGGCCGTGGTCGGCGCGCCAGATCCACGTGTGGTCGACGACGACGTCGTCACTGTTGACCACGACGGAGTTGGTCGCGAGACCCGGGCCCGCGCCGCCGATGCGGATGAACACGTCCTGCATGGTGGTCGGGTTGGCGGAATGGTCCGCTGCCGCGCCGGCCGGCCCGATCTGGAGCAGGGTGTCGGAGCGGCTCGCGCCGGCGTCGATGAGGAATCCGGCGAGCCGGACCCCGTCGACGTCCGCGACGTGCATGGCGTCGATGCCGCCGTCGGGCACGATCGTGGCCAGGCCCAGTCCGAGGACCACGGTGTTGGACCGGGTGACGTTGATCGTCTGGTCGAGGTGGTAGACGCCGGGGGTGAACAGCAGGTTGAGCCCCTGGGCCAGCGCCTGGTTGATGGTGGCGGCCGTCGCGCCCGGCTTGACCACGTAGAACTGGCTGAGCGGGAGGGAGGTCCCCGCGTTGGCCGGCCAGGACACACCCCGGGCGTTGGTGCGCTTGGCGGGCACGAACACCTTGTAGTCGTTGCCGTCGAGGTAGAGGAACGGCTTCTCGCGGGATATGGGCGTCGTGTCGAGGGTGGTGTACGGGCCGGTGTCGAAGTTGGTCGCGGGAGCGCCCTGGACCCCGGAGAACGTCATGTTCCACACGCCGTTGGTCCAGCCGCCGACGGAACTGTCGCGGGTGTACCACTGCTGCTGGGAGTACGGGCCGACGGTGCCGTCGATCTTGGAGTCGGCGATGTAGCCGCCGGAGGCCCAACCGTAGCCGTTGGGTGCCAGGTTGAGGCCGCCCTTCACGTGGATGCGACGGAACGGCGCGGCCTGTGCCACCGCCCAGCGGTCGGTGCCGTTGGACGGAGTGATCGCCAGGTTCTCCGCCGAGCGCCAGAAGTTCTGGGTGGCGTTGCCGTTGAACCAGCCCGCGTCCACGGTGATGTCACCGTTGATCTGGGTGTCGTCGGGGTTCAGTCCGAGCCCTGAGATCGAGGTGTAGAAGCCGAGTTGGGCGTTGATGCCGTTGTAGGTGCCCGGCTTGAGGAGGAACTGGTAGCGCCCGGAACCGAACTGCGCCGACTCCTGCTGGGTGAAGACCTGGTCGAACTTCTGCTGCAGGTTGGGCGTGGAGGGGTCGACGACGATCACGTTCGGGCCCAGGTCGCCGCCGCCCTGGATCGGGCCGCCGGTGCCGCCGGACGTCGTGTGGACGCCGAACTCCCAGAGCGAGTAGCCGTAGGCCGTTCCGCGGGCCGTGCCGAGGACGCGGACGTAGCGGCCCGTGCCGCTCACGTCGTAGGAAGCGCGGCCCCCGGTCGCGCCGGTCACCGTCTTGAGGGTGGTCCAGTTCTGGCCGTCGGCGGAGGCCTGGAGCTGGAAGTCCTTGCCGTAGGCGGCTTCCCAGTTCAGGTCGATCTTGCAGATGTCCTGGGACGAGCCCAGGTCGACGCGCAGCCACTGCGGGTCCGCGGCCTGGCTGGACCAGCGGGTGGAGTCGTTGCCGTCGACCGCGGCGGACGCCGGGGTGCCGGCGTTCTCCGTCGAGGAGGCCGAAGCGGCCTTGCCCTGCGCCGAGTTGGTGGTCGAGCAGGCGGCCTGGGTCGCGCCGGGAGTCCCGAACACCTGGAACTCCCACAGCGAGTAACCCCACGGGGTGGCCCGGTGCACGCCCTGCATACGGACGTAGCGGCCCTGGCCCGAGACGGTGAGGGTGTCGGTGCCGCCGTCCCCGCCGGTGACGGTCCGGACGTCGGTCCAGGAACCGCCGTCCGGCGAGACCTGGATCTTGTAGTCCGCGGCGTAGGCCGCTTCCCAGTTGAGGACGACCTGGTTGATGGAGGCCGTGGCCCCCAGGTCGACCTGGATCCACTGGTCGTCGGTCGCGGCCGAGGACCAGCGGGTGCCCATGTCGCCGTCGACCGCGGCAGCGGCGGGCGTTCCGGCGTTCTCCGCCGACGAGGACGCGGCTGTCCTGCCCTGGGACAGATTGGCGTCAGCCGCGAGCGCGGGCGGTGGTGCGACGACAGGAAGGGTGATCAGCGCCGCCGTACTGGCGAGCGCGACACCGAGAGATCTGAGGCCCATGCCATGTTCCCCTGGGGGTGGATGAAGGATGGTCACGAAAGGCCGTGCTGTGGTGGTCGTGCGGGTGCGCAAAGTTGTCCAACGTGCAACGAACGTGTTGCGCGACTTAGTTCACGTCTTGATTTAAATGTTGACCGTAGTGATTGGGCAACCCCTCGGACACCGGAATCCGTGCAAGTTGTGGACACCGCAGGGGCCTTGACCCCACGGCAGCCTTCAGCGAGTGACGTCACGGGGCTTCAGTCTCCGCGAGCGGGGAGCTGGAGCCCGTCGTCTGCGCAGGCGAGGTCGGCCGGCGGGCGTGGGCCGGAAGGCACAGCGAGGAGGACCGCCCCGCCACAGGACGGCTGTCACGACCTCGCCCTCCCGCCCCTCCGATGAGTTCTCGGCGGTCGTGCCGTCTACCCTCCGACGAAGGGAGCGCACCATGCGCAAGATCATTGTCTGCACGTTCCTGACACTGGACGGCGTCATGCAGGCACCGGGCGGGCCGGACGAGGACACTCAGAGCGGCTTCGAGCACGGCGGCTGGCAGAAGCCGGTGACGGACGACGAGGTGGGCGCGGCGATCGCCGGCTGGTACGAACCCTCCGACGCGATGCTGCTCGGCCGGAAGACGTACGAGATCTTCGCGTCGTACTGGCCGACCGCCGATCCCGGCAACCCGTTCACGGAGCGGATGAACAGCATGCACAAGTACGTGGCGTCTCGGACCCTGACGTCCGTCGAGTGGCAGAACTCCACGCTGCTGGAGGGCGATGTCGCCGATGCGGTCCGCGCCCTCAAGACGTCCGAGGGCGGGGACATCAACGTCGTCGGCAGCGGCGACCTCGCCCAGACCCTCATGCGGCACGACCTCGTCGACGAGTACCGGCTGACCATCCATCCGGTGATCATCGGCACCGGCAAGCGGCTGTTCGCCGACGGAGCGATCCCCACCTCGCTGGAGCCGGTCAGCGTCTCGACGACCGAGAGCGGCACCGTCGTCGGCGTCTACCGTCCCAACGGCAAGCCCCGGTACGACAGCTACTAGGGTCAGCCTTCACACGGATCTCGCCCAGAACAGAAACACCCCCCTTCTTCGGCCGGTAGCGGCGGCCTCCTGATGGGCGAATTGCACTCCTGATCACGTCGGCGCAGCAGCCCGTGATCTGCCAGCGCGCGATCTTTGATGACGGGCAGCAGCGCCCGCACAATCACCGCATGACCCATACTGTCGAGGCAGCCTGGCACAAGATCCTGACCACGGCCGACGGACCTCGCCGACCGGAAGAATCGCCGCTTGCCGCTCCGTTCGCCGAGCTGGTGCTGGCGGCACACGCCCAGCCGCTGCTTCGTCAGCTCTATCCCTGGACCGGCATGTGGGAACTGCATTTCAGCAGGTGCACTGAGATCCGCCACACCTGGGACATCCCGTACATCGGCACCCTGCGAGACGGCCGGTACTACGTCGAAGGGCCGAACCGAAGCAGCCCGCGGATCGCCGAGACATACAGCGGGCAAGCTGCAGTAGCGCTGGTCGTCGATCGCCTGCCACCCCACTGCGGCCCGGCCTTCCTCGGCAACGCAGAGGAACTCGCCGCCTACGAGAGAGCGCGGGACAACCGGTAGAGACAGGCAGCCGACTTCGCGAAGGCAGCGCGACCAACACCTTCGAAGACGGGCCCTGTTCGGACGGCCCCGGTCGGTGCCGCCGGCCGGCCGGCACCGATGCCGCCGCCACCCGCGAAGAAGCGCAGGGCTCCTCACCAAAGCCAAAACGGCAACCGTCACTGCGGACACGGGGTGTTCGACGCGGGTTGTGCGGGGATGCCGTCTGTGCAGTCCATCGCCCGGCGAACGGAGTTGACATGGAGTACCCGGACCTTTCCGCACTGCCCGCGCAGCTGCGGGAGGACGTGACCGCTCGCGGTTCGCTGAACGTCTTCCGGATGCTGATGCACTCCCCCGCGCTGGCACCCGGCGTGCTGGCGCTGGGGGACGCGATCCTGCAGCGGAACTCGTTGCCGGATGCCTTGCGCGAACTCGCCATCGTCCGGGTCGGCCAGGTCTACGGGGCGGCGTACGAGGTCCACCATCACGAGAACATCGCCCGTCTCGTCGGGCTCGGCGAGGAGGCGATCGCCGCCGCCGCGACCGGTTCCACCGAGGGGCTCTCCGCGTCCGAGGCAGCCGTCCTCGCGGCCACCGACCGCCTGCTCGACCAGCACTGCCTCGACGACGGCGCGCGCAAGGAACTCCTGGCGTTCCTCACGGTGAACCAGCTCGCCGACCTCGTCGTCACCGTCGGCTTCTACCAGCTGATCTGCGACTTCCTCAACACCTTCGAGGTGACGACGGAGGGCGAGCCGCCACCGCCGTACGGTGTCCGCTGAGGGCAGGGGCGCCGCGCAGCCCCTTGCGTGTACGGGGCCACACGCCATAAGTTACCGACCGGTAAGTCATTGAGCGGAGTACGCCTCGCCGGGACGGCCACCGCTCGGTGCGCCACCCGCCGGCTTTCACCGCGTGCCGCCCGAAGGAGCCGCCATGCCCTCGATCGACCGTCAGGACCACGTCTTCGTCCTCGACCTCGGAGACGGTGAGAACCGCTTCCACCCCGACTGGATCACCGCCGTCGGAGCGGCGCTCGACGAGGTGGAGAAGTCCGACGGGCCCCGCGCCCTGGTCACCACCGCCACCGGAAAGTTCTACTCCAACGGGCTCGACCTGGACTGGCTGTTCGCCCACGCCGACCAGCACCGGGACTACGTCGTCTCCGTCCACGAGCTGTTCGCGCGGCTGCTGTCCCTGCCGGTCGTCACGGTGGCCGCCCTGCAGGGGCACACCTTCGCCGCCGGCGCGATGTTCTCCCTCGCTCACGACTTCCGTGTCATGCGCGCGGACCGCGGCTACTGGTGCCTGCCCGAAGCGGACATCAACATCCCCTTCACCCCCGGCATGGCCGCGCTCATCCAGTCCCGGCTGGCCCCGCAGACCGCGCACGAGGCCATGGTCACCGCCCGGCGCTACGGCGGCACCGACGCCGCAGCCGCCGGCATCGTCGACCGGGCAACCGACGCGGACGCCGTACGCTCCACCGCGATCGAGATCGCCCAGGCACAGGTGAACAAGGCGGGCGACACCCTCGGCACCATCAAGTCGCGCATGTACGGCCCGACTTTGACCACCCTGCGCGACACCACCGACCCACTGGGTTGAGCCGGCGTCGGCCACTCGCGCCCTTCTCTCGAACAGCGCTCGCCGACGCCACCCTCACCTACCGTGGCCCTCCGCGCATCGCCCGGAAGACCACGGTACGGACGTCACAACTCCCCGAAGCCTCGGTCCTCGTGGGTCGACGCGCCCCTCGTCCCGGCCCTTACGGTGCCATCTCGTACGTCCCGGACAGCGCCTCCACGCGCTGCCAGACGCGGCCCGAACGCGCTTCGTCGACTACGGGGCGCCGGACGGCTCCGAGTGCCCAGCGCTGCTGGTCCACGGTGGCGGAGTCCTTGCCGTGCAGTTCGACGGCGTAGGCGGAGAAGTCGCGGACGAGGACGGCGAACAGCTCGTCGAGCACATCCTCGTCGAGGTCCGTCAGACGAGCCTGTTCGAGGATGAGCTGACCGTGCACCACCAGCGCGAACAACTGGCCGACGGCGAGCAGCAGATCGAGGTCGCGGCTCTGCTCCTCGTCGGGGGCCGCCGTGGTGACGAACTCGCACAGGGCGTCCGCCTGCTCCCGGAAGCGGGCGACGTTCGGTACGCCCGCGTATGCGTCGTAGGCGGGGCGCCAGTCGTGGAAGCGCACGGAGCCCAGACCCCGGGCCGGCCCCTGCTCGAAGAGGAACGTGTCGTCGGCCGCGTCGAGGCGGGTGGGCACGGCCGCGAACTCGGCCGGGTTCAGGAGGTGGTTGCGCATGAACTTCAGGATCAGCGCGAGGTTGACGTGCACGGTGCCCTCGAGCTTGGGCAGCCCCCGGATCTCCACGGCGGCCTGTGCGAAGTAGTTGTCCTTCTCGAAGCCCTTGGCGGCGATCACGTCCCACATGAGGTCGATGACCTTCTCGCCCTCCGTGGTCACCTTCATCTTCGTCATCGGGTTGAACAGCAGATAACGGCGGTCCTCCGCGGAGGCCGAGCGGAAGTAGTCGACGGCCCGGTCGCTGAACAGCTTCATGCCGACGAGGCGGACGTACGCGTCAGTCAGCTCCCGGCGCACATGCGGGAAGGCGGTGACGGGGCGGCCGTACAGGATGCGCTGGTGCGCGTGGGTCACCGCCTCGTACATCGCGTGCTCGCAGATGCCGATGGAGGCGGTGCAGAGGTTGAACTTGCCGACGTTGACGGTGTTGAGAGCGGCGTCGAAGGCGGCGCGGCCCGTGTGCAGGACGTCGTCGGGGCTCACCGGGTAGTCCTCGAGGCGGAACTCGCTGACGTACTTGGAGGAGTCGACGACGTTCTTCACGAGGTGGTACGCCGGGTCGCGGCTGTCGGCGGCGAAGAACACGTAGCCGTCCGGGCCCTCGATGTCGGTGCGCCGGCCGAAGACCGAGACGAGTCCGGCCGCGTTGCCGTTGCCGATGTAGTACTTGGAACCCGTCGCCCGGAAGCCGCCGTCACCGTCCGGAGTCAGCAGCATGTCGGTGGAGTAGATGTCCGCGCCGTGGGCCTTCTCGGAGAGGCCGAAGGCGAACACCTCGCCCTGGGACAGGAGTTGTGCCGCGCGGGCGCGGGCGGCGGCGTTGTCGCTCTGCCACACCGGCCCGAGACCGAGGATGGTCACCTGCCACGCGTACCAGTAGTCGAGACCGTAGAAGCCGAAGATCTCGTTGAGGGCCGCGATCCGGGCCGTGTCCCAGCGCTGGTCGTCGAGTTCCCCGGCGGACGACGGGGTGAGGAAGGTGGCGAACAGCCTTTCCTTGGCCGCGAACGCGAGGAAGTCGCCCAACCAGGCGCGGGAACGGTAGTCCTCGATGAGCCTGCGCTTGCCGCGGTCCTCGAACCAGTCCACGGTGGCCCGCAGCAGCCTGCGGGTCTCCGGATCGAAGTGCGCGGGGTCGTACGTGCGCGGGTTGAACAGGAGGGAGTCGGCCATGAGGGTCCGCCTTCCGAGGGTTGAGGGTGAAGGGGCGGTGCTGAAGGTCACTGAGCGCGGGTGTCGTCGGACCGGCGGTTCAGGCGTGCGGCTGTGACGTGCTGAGCCGCCGGAGGGTGGCGAGGACGTCGTCGAGCCAGGCGATCGTCATCCGCTCGTACGCGATGCCGCCGCGCAGCACGACGTGCTGCAGTTCCTGACCGGCGTCGAGCGGTGCGGGGGCCGCGGGCCCGGTGAAGTCGCGCTCCTCCCCCGCCAGATAGTGCACGAGCTGGTCGCTGTGCACCTGACGGTGCCGCTCGACCTCACGGACCAGCACGGACGGGTCGTCGAAGGCCGCACCCCGGATCTTCACGGCGAGGTCGTGCCGCATGCTCTCGGGTTCGATCGCTTCGTGCAGCCACTCGGAGAGGGCGGCGCGGCCGGGACCCACGACGGAGTACTCCTTCTTGTCCGGCCGGTTCTGCTGCGGCATCTCACGGACGGCGAGCAGGCCATCGCTCTCCATGCGCCTCAGTACGCGGTAGATCTGCTGGTGCGTGGCGGTCCAGAAGTACCCGATGGACCGCTCGAACCGCCGGGCCAGCTCATAGCCGGACCCCGGCTTCTCCAGCAGGGAGACGAGAATCGCGTGCTCGAGCGCCATGCCGCGATCTTTCTATGCAACGAGTTGCATAGCCAAGAGCTACAGCCCAGGTGAGACGGGTCTCACTCGCGGTTGCGGGGCCCGCGAGAGAGACGTCGACTGCTTCTGGAGGGCTCCGGAGGATGCGATCATCGGCAGATCATGTTCGTGCGCCCGTGAGGTGATTTCTTGAAGAAGGTGGCACTGCGTCCTCACGCACTGTTGCCTCGGCAGTACGACCACCAGAAGCTTCTGGCGACCACCGTGGACGCCTGGGGCCGAGCTCTCTGGCTGATCTGCCCCGATGCGGAACTCCAGCCGAGTCCGTACGGCAGGCCCCGCCCTCAACCCCGTCGCTGTCCGTATGACGCACTCTTGGTCATCGACACCGGCGGCGCAGTCCGCGAGCAGTCCCTGCGGGGTCTGAGCTTGCGGGTGACCCATCTCGACGCGCTGCCCAACGGCCGGCTCGTCGTGCAGGGGCACAGCGTCGCCGGGGAACGGAACGCGCAGATCTACGGGACGGACGGGCGGCCCCGCCGCAGTTTCGCGATGGGGAGTGCTGTCCAGTACCTGATGGCAGACAGACGGCACCATGTTTGGAGCGCCTACTCCGACGAAGGCGTCTACAGCAACCCGATCAGCGCCGCCGGCCTGGTCCGCTGGGACAGCGGCGGAAACCGCCAATGGGGGTACATGCCTCCCAAGGGTGTGCAACACATCGATACCGTGTACGCCTTCAACGTTTGCGACGGTGTCGCGTGGGCCAACTACTACCCCACGTTCCCCCTCCTTGAGGTCCGGGCCAACGGTGAGACTCGGCTGCGGAGGACCCCCGTAGTCGCTCCTCGGGGTATGGCCGTGCACGGAGAGCAGATCACGATGCTGGGCGGCGGCCGAGAACCGGACCGCCTGCACCACTGCCGTATGACAGAAGACGAGGCCCTGGTGGTCGAGGAAGCGCGTCTCGCCCTCCCCAACGGGACACCGCTCAAGCGGTACGCACGCCCCGTAGGGCGAGGCCGGCATTTGTACCTGCGTGGCGCATCACCCAGACAGTGGTACGTGCTGGCTGACCAGGCCGCCTCAAGTGCTACGGTCGGCCCCCGCCCGACGGCGAGGACTCAGCCTTGAAGCACTCCCTCTCACCGCCGGCTCCAGAGCTGAAGCAGGCTTGCAGGGGCGTGTCGGGGCCGATCACGCTCATGAGGGTGTGGACGTAGGTGTCCGCCTCCTCGGGAGTGGTGACCTCGGCGTTCTGGAGTGAACCGTGGGGGCCTCCCACCCGCATCTCGACGCGGTCCTTCACGACGGCGCCCCACATCCGCGCCCAGCTCGTCCCGCATTCCTGGCTGTAGCGGAGCTGGATCCAGGCACCGGTGGCGGTCTCGTGCTCGGCGAGGGTCAGGGGTTCGGCAGCGCAGCGCGTCTCGATCGGGTCCTTGTTCTGACACGCCGTGTGTCGGCAGAGCGCCCCGGTGCCGGCGGAGGGGGTGGGGGACGGAGCCGGCTCCTCGCGGTGCGTTGGAGGTAGGTGGGCGAGCACGAGCACACCGAGGACGACGGCACAGACCGACAGGAGACCAGTGACAACGTTCGCGCGCCGGTGGCCCGTTGGACGGACAAGCGCGTCGGCTGCCCCACTCGGACCTGAAACCGGGGCATCGACCGTGTCACGCGAGGCCGTCACGCCGTCGGCGGTCTCCGACGAGACAGGGCCCGGGGTGTCCGTCCCGCCCGCCGTGCCCCGTCGTACCTCTCCCCCAAGTCCCGTCGCACCGTGGTCCGTCCGGTCCATGCGTGCGATGTCCAGGAGTGCCAGCGCGTGGTGGGCGGGTTCGTCGGCGAGACGGCACAGCTCTTTGACCGCGCTACGTGAGGGCAGGCTCTTGCCGTTGAGGTAGCGCTCCCAGGACGACTTGCTGTAGGTGGTCGCGTTCGCGAGCTGCGCGAGACTCAGTCCGGTGCGCTGCCGCAACTCCTGCAGTACGGCGGCCAGTCGGGCCCCCGGCGGTGAGGGTTCCCCGGGTGTCATCCGCGCAGGGCCTTCCACGAGCGCGGCCCCAGCATGCCGTCGACGGTGAGACCAGCGCGTTCCTGGAACGTCTTCACCGCCCGCAGGGTGAGCGGGCCGAACATGCCGTCGATCCCGCCCGGTGAGATGCCCGCCCGCCGCAGCAGACACTGCGCCTCGGCGACGTCGGCGCCGGTGGTGCCGTAGACGATCTCGGTGTTGCGGCCGTTGTTGATGCCCGCCGACCAGCGGCCCTCGACCCGTGCGATGCGGCAGGTGTAGGAGGGCGGCGGGGAGGCCACGCCGGTGCGGGGCGAAGCGGTGACCACGGCCCGGCCGGCGTCGTCGTCGAGGCGCAGCATCAGCAGGAGCACCGCGGACAGCGCTACGGCCAAGGCGGCGATGCCTGCTGTGAGCGCGATGTGCGGGAGGCGACCGGGGGCAGGTTCCGGGGCCCGGGGCGGCACGCCTACGGCTGGTGCGGCTGCGGCCTCTGCCTCGGGGCGCGGGGTCGTCGAACCGGCGGCCTGCGGCTCGTGCTCCCGCTCGCGCTGCCCGCCCT